>NZ_CP080531.1:2731875-3063750 GCF_024746835.1 Mesorhizobium sp. AR02
GGGTGAGGGCGCTGCCATCATCGACGGTCTCTCCGGAGCCGGAATAGTCGAGACTGACGACAGTCCGGTTTTTGCTCAGCTCCCCAATCACAGGACCCCAATGAATATCGAGCGCAGCCGTCCCGTTCACAAGTATGATTGCGGGGCCTTGCCCGTGAACCCGATACGCGACGCGCGCGCCGTCGACGTTTACAAATCTTGAATTGGTCACGACCGGACCCGCCTGGCCCGGAGCATGACGTTGACTCTCGACCCGAAGTTCGTTGCGGCTATTCATCGGGGCTCTCCTTCGCATGGCATGTGGTTTGGCCGTTTGGCGTGTCCGTTGCCGGACGCGCCGCGGCTATTTGAGTTGGGTGTTCGCGATCGGCAGGATGGAAGCGACATGCCAGCCGGTTGCGTCGTGGACGAACGTCTGGCTGATCAGAAATGCGTTGTCCTGTGGCGGGTCGCCCGGAAGGCCTCGCGCGAAAACGATGGGAACAAGAACCTGCATCACATCGTCGGAAATCACGGCTACGCGAAATTGCGCCATGTCGGGTTTGAGATGCCATGTGCCTGCGTAGTATTCCTTGAAACGCGCGGCGACCGCCTCGGCCCCTCTTGTTTCCACGCCCCGCGAAAACAAAAGCATGCTGGGCGAATTCCAGAGCATGGCTCTCACATCGCCAGCGTTGTGCGCGTTCTGCGCGGCTACGAATCTCGTGAAGAGGGCTCGCGCCTCGGTTTCATTTGCGGCAGCGGATGCATGTCCGCCCGATGCAACCGTCACCGCGAGAAAAAGGAACGCGGCCGGTACCCGGAGATAGCGAATGTAGGGGATCGACAGCCGCAGCATCGCGGAGATCATCGAATTCGTGGAATGGGTCACACTGGCCTCGCTTGGTTTCAGCGCTTGGCTTCCGCCGGTCAAACCCGTTTCTTTGGATCCGGCGTCAAAGCTTCGCATTCCCGATCCAAAATAGTGGCGTATGCCGCTAATAATTACAGGTATATGCCTGTTTTTCAAGTTGCGAGTTGGAATATCACCCGAACGTGATGGCGCCTTGCCGAGGCGCTGCGTATTTCAAGCCAGGCAGCGCCGGCATCGGTGGGACGGCAAAGCCGACCGTCTTTGTGCCGCTGATGAATGAGGGCAAAGTGGTGGCGGTGACACTCGACAGAGCTGTAATCGGCGGGCCTCCCATCTGGCAGGCCCGCTCCGCGAGGGCATATGATACGACGTTCGACATCGGCGGCGACGGTCAAGGAGGTTTCGATATGGACGACCGGGAAATCCGAGCCGCTCTGGATCGCCACTGGGCTGCCTCCGATGCCGGTGACTTTGAGGCGGAACATCAGATCTACCGGGAGGATGCGGTGCTCGACTATCCGCAATCGGGCGAGCGCATCCGTGGGCGGCGCAACATCCAGTCATCCCGCGCCGCGCAGCCGAACCGTAAGCGCTTCAGCGTGCGGCGGATCACCGGCACCGATGACCTCTGGGTCACCGAATATGTCCTGACCTATGACGGGCGGCCGTCCTATACCGTCAGCATCATGGAATTCCTCGACGGCAAGGTGGCCCGCGAGACCCAGTATTTCAGCGATCCGTTCGAACCGGGACCGTCGCGCGCGCAATGGGTCGAGCGGATACCGTGAGCCACAGGGATGATCATCCGCCGATCGCCCGTTCGGAGCTGCCTAGCGAGACAGTCGCTCTCGCCCGTTATCTCATCGGCAAGGTGGTGGTGCGGGCGTTGCCTGAAGGCGTCGTCAGCGGCCGCATCGTCGAGACCGAGGCCTATGTCGTCGGCGACGCCGCCGGGCATGGTTTCAGGGGGATGACCCCGCGCAACCACTCGCTGTTCCTCGAGCGCGGGCACGCCTATGTCTATGTCGCCTATGGCACCTCCATGATGCTGAATGTCTCCAGCGAGATGGAAGGCATCGGAACCGGCGTCTTGATCCGGGCGCTCGAGCCGCTCGACGGCATCGCCATCATGCGCCAGAACCGCGGCGTCGAACGCCTGCGCGACCTGGCGCGCGGGCCGGGACGGCTAGCGGCGGCGTTGCGTATCGATCGTTCGCTCGACGGGCTCGACCTCTGCCAGCAAGGGCCTCTGTGGCTGGCGAAAGATGGCCAAGACCCCGGCGAGATCGGGCAGGGCATCCGGATCGGCATTTCCAGGGATGCCGACCGCCCGCTGCGATTTTATGTCAGGGGCAGCCCGTTCGTCAGCGGTCCGAGATCACTTCAGGAATAAGAGACCAGCCAGCTTTCGCAGCGCGACGCGCTCAGACGGCGATTTGAAGCGTCCCGTAACGCTTTACCTCAGCCTCGATCTCCCTGACCAAAGTCTCTAGCGCGGGGTTCCGGGGGGTGCGCGCGCGCCTGATTACATAAGCCAGGTCTGGAGGCTTGGGGAATTTGTCGTCGACAATCTCCATGTCGGGCTGCAGGTAGCGCTGACTCAAGAGTGCGACGCCGAGCCCGGCGGTCACGCCTGCAATGATCCCGGCTGCGCTGGAGCATTCGAACACGGTCTCGAACACCGTATCCTCGTCCTGGCCGACGTCGATGCCCCAGCGCCGGTAAAAGCAATTTTCATCGAAGGAAAGAAACGGGACCGGCTTCCCGTTCGACAGAACCAGGTCGCGAGATTTCACCCAATGCAGTGTCTCGCGGAACAGGAGGATGTCGGCGGGGCGGACCTCGTGCTGGAATACCTGGATGATGGCGGCATCAAGGGTTCCCTGGCTGAGCTGCTCCTGCAACACGAGGCTCATGCGCACCTGCGTGCGGACGCTCACCTCCGGGTAGAGCCGGCGAAACCGGCCAAGAATGCGCGAAAGGTCCGTGCAGGTCGTATCCTCGGTCATTCCCAGCGCGATCTTGCCTTGCAAAGTGCTTTTCGACAGGCTGAGCACCGCCTCGTCATGGATGCCCAGAATGCGCCGCGCATAGCCAAGCAGATCCTGCCCGGCCGTGGTGAACATCGGCGCGTTTGCTTTCCGGGTGAGGATTTCGCAGTCGAGACTCGTTTCGAGTCTCCTGATCTTGTGGCTGACGGCCGACTGCGACAAGCCGAGAATTTCGGCCGCGCGCGTGACGCCGCCGTGCTTCTCGATCGCGACCAGTGCGCGTAAGGCGTCGACATCCAGGCGGCGGCTCATCACTCCAGCCATGACAATCCTCGCTCGAAACAAGGGCAAGGCGCCGATTTCTGATCCACAGGCGCCTTTCGGGCAAGTTCGTATGCTGGTTTTAGTGGCTATTTCATGATCGTATCGAAATTTGTCATGTGCAAACGTGCGTTGGTGTCTTCAATAGTCTGAGCCAACATCGGCCGTGCTCCGCTTCGGGGGCCACCGGCGGGCTTGAATAAAGAGATCCCATGACGCTCCGGCAAACCAAGACCCATCGCTTCGTATGGCCAATGATGGCGACGGCGCTGGTCGTAAGCTGGAGTTCTGGTTTCGTCGGCATCCGCTATGCCAGCGAGAATGCCGATGTCATGCTGGTGCTGTTCTGGCGGACCTTGATGTCCGGATTGATCCTCTTGCCATTTGCTCTCTTGATCGGATCGCGCATAAACGCGCGTGCCTTGATCCAGCAGATGGTCTTCGGCGTGGCGACGATGTTCCTCTATTTGGGCGGCTTCGCGCTTGCCATCGGTCAGCGCGTGCCGACTGGCCTTGTCGCGCTGATTTCCGATCTTGTGCCTCTCGCCATTGCAGCCTTGTCGCAGCCGGTTCTGGGACACCGATTGACCGGGAGACAATGGATCGGAACGGCTCTCGGAGTGACGGGCGTTCTCATCGTCTCGCTGGACAACCTGACCCTCGGGACGGCCCCGGTCTGGGCATATGTGCTGACAGTTGCGTCCATGACGGTTTTGGCGCTGGCAACGGTGGTGCAGAAGCGGATGGGGACGATCAATATGCCCATCCATCAGAGCCTGTGCATTCAATGCTTGACGGCGGCGATCCTTTTCGCCGCTTGCGCCCAATGGAATGGCGGGCTGACGCCGCCCCTCGATGCCCGTTTCGGGTTCGGCATCGCTTGGCTGGTGCTGTTTTCGACCTTCTTCTGCTACGGCACGTATTATGCAAGCCTGCGCCTCTACACGGCCTCACAGGTCGGCAGTGTGATCTATCTCAGCCCGCCGGTAACGATGCTTTGGGGCTGGTCGATGTTCGGCGAGCCGCTTTCGACGGCGATGTTCCTTGGCCTTGCGGTGACACTGTTTGGTGTTTGGTACACGTCGTCGCGCTCACCGGCGAAGGACGAGGCAGGCTTGAGCCCAGTCAGCAGCATATCGGGCCGTTAGTCGATGACCGCTCGTGAAGGCGAATTCGACCTCATGGTTGACCGCCATCTACGCCAGCATTGGTTCAACCATGGACATCAAGGAGGTAACCCCATGAAGCTCACAGATTTCAAAGCCCTGACCTTCGACTGCTACGGCACCCTTATAGATTGGGAATCCGGCATGATCGACGGCCTGAAGCCGCTGACAGAAAGGGCTGCCCGCAGCTTGAGCCGCAACGAGATTCTCGAGGCGCACGCCCGGCACGAATCCAGTCAGCAGAAATGGACTCCGCAGAAACGCTACTGCGACCTTCTGCCGATCGTTTACAAGCGACTTGCGGAGGAGTGGGGTGTCGTCGTCACTCCTGAGGAATGCATGGCGTATGGCGAAAGCGTGAAGGATTGGCCGGCTTTTGCCGACTCCGCGCAAGCCTTGCAGTACCTCAAAAAGCACTACAAGCTGGTCATCCTCTCCAACGTCGACAACAAAAGCTTCTCGTTCAGCAACAAGAAGCTCGGCGTGGATTTCGACGCGATCTATACGGCGGAAGATATCGGCTCCTACAAGCCTTCCAACCGGAACTTCGACTATATGCTCGAAAAGCTCGGTACGATCGGGATCGAGAAGCGAAAGATCCTGCACACCGCGGAAAGCATGTTCCACGATCACGCTCCCGCCAACCGCTTCGGCCTGACATCGTGCTGGATCTATCGTCGGCATGCGGATCAGGGCTTCGGCGCCACGATGAACCCCGGCGACGTACCGACGGTGGATTTCCGCTTCGACAGCATGGCCGACCTGGTGAAGGCGCACGCTGACGAAATGCGAGTGGCTGACATCTGAGCCTATTGCGTGGCAGCACGCGCCGGCGGAACCACCAGCTGCGCCCGCGCGTCCTTGATCGAGGCGGCGTAGGTCACCAGCGGGCGTTTGACGCCGTGATTGATCAGAGTACGCCGTATCTGCGGAGAGGCGCCCGCTATGATGAAGCGGACCCCGGCGCGGCTCGCCTTGCGGGCCGCGCTTTCGATGACATTGGCCGCCGTCGAATCGAAAAGCGGCACGGCGGAACAGTCGAGGATGAAGTTGCGGCGCTGGTCGGCGATGCGGTCGAGCACGGTGCCGACGGTGGAGGCGGCGCCGAAGAAGAAGGCGCCCGAGATGCGGTAGACGACGGTGTCTGTGTCGCTCGCCTCGCTGGCATCATAGGCGCGGCCGCTGCTGTCGGCGACATCGTCCTGCACCAGCGGCACGTCCGCCTCGACCGCGATCGACTTGGCCATCCGGTCGATGAACAGGATCGAGCCCAGTGCGAAACCGACGACGATGCCTTCGGTCAGATCGCGGAAGACGACGATCAGGAAGGTCGCCAACAGCACCAGCGCGTCGCCGCGCGAAGCACGCAGCAGCGTGGCGAAGGCCTGTTTCTCGAACATGTTCCAGCAGACCACCGCCAGCACGCCGGCGAGGGCGGCGAGCGGGATGTAGCTGGCCAGCGGTGCCGCCACCAGCATGAAGACCAGCAGGAACAGCGAATGCAGCATGCCCGAGACCGGCCCATGCGCGCCGGCCCGCACATTGGTGGCGGTGCGGGCGATGGTGCCGGTGGCGCAGATGCCGCCGAACAGGGCCGAGGCGATGTTGGCGAAACCTTGCGCCACCAGTTCGCAATTGGAGCGGTGCCGCCGTCCGGTCATGCCGTCGGCGACGACGGCCGACAGCAGCGATTCGATAGCGCCGAGCAGGGCGAAGGCAATGGCGTCCGGCAGCACCGCGACCACCTTGCCCAGGCTGAGCGCCGGCAGTACCGGAAATGGCAGGCTGCGCGGAATGCCGCCATAGCGCGTGCCGATGGTTTCCGCCGGCAGTGCCAGCAGCGCCACCACCAGCGAGGCGAGCCCAACGGCGATCAGCATGCCCGGCCAGCCCGGCCGCCAGCGCTTCACCGCGACAATGGTGACGATGGTCAGCACCGCCACCAGCGTGGCCGAGATGTTCACCGTGCCGGCTGCCTGCCCGATCGCCATCAGTTTCGGCAGCAGCGGCCCGGGCTCCGGCCCCGCAAGCTTCAGCCCGAACAATTCGACGATCTGGCCGGAGAAGATGATGATCGCAATGCCGGCGGTGAAGCCGACCGTCACCGGATAGGGGATGAATTTGATGTAGGTGCCGAGCCTGAGATAGCCGATGGCGAGCAGGAAGAGGCCGGACATCATCGTTGCCAAGAGCAGCCCGTCGACACCTTCGCGCTGCACCGTTGCCGCCACCAGCACGATGAAGGCGCCGGCCGGCCCGCCGATCTGGAAGCGGCTGCCGCCGAGCGCCGATATGATGAAGCCGCCGACGATGGCGGTGAACAGGCCGCGCTCCGGCGTCACGCCCGAGGCAATCGCAATCGCCATCGACAGCGGCAACGCGACGATGGCGACGGTCAGGCCGGCCATGAAGTCGGCCTTGAACTGCGGCAGGTGGTAACCCTCGCGCCAGACCGTCACCAGCTTGGGCGTGAACAATTCGGCAAATGTCGGTTTTACCGACTTATGGGCCGATCTGTGGGCCGACTTATGAGCCGGTTGATGCACTGCCTGCCGGGCCTGATCCATGGACTGCCTTCCGAACCTGAAAGGCGGCGGGATCGTCGGCAGGACTGTCGGCGGTCGCCGTCGCGACTTATGCCGGCTCAGCCTTGGGATCTGGCGGCACGGCGGGCTTGAGGCGCACGCCCCTGCCGCCGCGCTCGCTGGCCTGGTTCTCGCCGATCAACTCCACCCCGGCCTCGTCGAGCGCCTGGATGACCTTCATCAGCGTATCGACCACGCCCCGGACCACGCCGTCGCTCGCTTCCATGCGCTGGATGGTTGGAAGCGAAACACCGGCACGCTCGGCAAGCGTCTTCTGATCGATGCCGGCCAGCGCCCTTGCGGCGCGCATCTGCGCGGCAGTGATCATCGGTCGGAACCCATGTCTGAGTCTGCTGAAATAACGTATAATACCATTATCATGATGTTTCAAGCATCAATATGAATGTTTGATACGTAAGCACCGTCGCCTGATTGTCCATTTTTCGATACTCAAGCTAGGGTGTTGTCCATCTGAGGCAGGGGTAACGCGGTTGAATATTTTCAAGGCTTTAATGACATCGGCATGCTTGCTGTCGATGGTTCTGTCTCTGGCAGGCTGTGGTGGACACCTCATCAACAGATTGATCTGAGCGCAAGCCCGAGGGGCGCGGTCAGGCGCCATCAGGCATCGTCGCTCACCACCTTGCGCCGCTGCAACACCCGCGCCACCAACCAGCATAGCATCGCCCAGGCGAAGCCCGCGCACCAGCCTGCCAGCACATCCGACGGCCAGTGGACGCCGAGATAGATGCGGCTGACGCCGACCAGCACCGTCGTCAGCACGGCGAGCGACAAAACGTAAATCTTGGTCGCCCGGCCATGCAGGAAGCGCGCCGCGAGCGAACCGAGCGTCAGATAGGTCACCGCCGACAGCATGGCGTGGCCGCTCGGGAAGGAAAGCGACGTCTCGCTGACCAGATGCGAGACGAGTTCGGGCCGCGGCCGCTCGACGCCGACCTTCAGCAGGCTCGACAGCACCTGGCCGCCGGCCACGGCGACGAAGATGAGCAGCGCGGTCCCGGGCCTGCGGATCAACATGAGATAGATGATCGTCGCCGTCGTGATCAGCACCAGCACGCTGGCACTGCCAAGGCTGGTGATGTCGCGCATCGCCCCTTCCAGCCATGGCGGCCCGATCGGAACGCCGGGCTGGCCCGCCTGGCGGAAAGCGAGCAGGATTTCGGTGTCGAAGGCGTGCGGCGTGGTGGCGCGCGCCACCTCCATCAGCTCCTCGAAACCCCACAGCCCGCCGGCGATGACCAGGCCGGCCAGCAGGACGGGGAATTCGATGCGGCTGAGCAGGGTGCTTGCAGTGTCTTTCATCGGGCCGGTGTCGCAGTCTTCATCTCGATCAACGCCCCTGCAGATAGGGCCCGAGCGTGATCAGCGCCACGGCGGCGATCGCCAGCACGATGCCGCTGGCCTGCAGCGCATTGACGCGCTCGCCGAAGAACACCAGCGCCACGACGTTGACCGAGACCAGCTGGATGACCGCCGAGAGGCTGAACGACACCGACATGCCGAATTCGCGGATCAGCCGCAGCATGATCAAATTGCCAAGCGAATAGAGCGCGAGCGTCAAGAGGATCTTGCCCAGGCTCGGTGCCAGTCCCCATTGCTTGGCGGCTGTCGCCGCCAAAAGGAAGATCACCGTCGAAAAGCCAAGCTGCAGCAGTCCCGAAAAACTCAACGTCCCGTTCCCCTCGAAGCGGCTCTCGCCGCGTGTGCCGCCGACCTTGTTTCCGAAGCGCGCCGAGACGTCAAGCGACCTCGTTCTAACGAGGGTCTTGGCAACGGCAAGACTGAGGCTCAATGTGCCGATGTCGCCCAGCTGTCGATGGAAGGGCGGTCAGGGGCTCATGTTTCGTATTCTGCAGAACTTGGCGCGGCGCTGGAGCGAACTGTCTCTTGCCCTGCAATTCGTCGTTGCCGGCGGCTTTGGCCTTCTGGCCGTCATGCTGGTGGTGGGCGCCTGGGTGACGACGCAGATCCGGGAAGGCATCATCCGCAATTCGGCCGCCACGACGGCGCTTTATGTCGACAGCGTGATTGCGCCGCTGCTGCCCGACCTGCGCAAGAGCGAGGAGCTCAGTGACTCCGTCAAGCAGGCGCTCGACGAGACGCTCGGCCAGGGCGCGCTCGGCAAGCGCCTGGTCTCGTTCAGGCTCTGGCGCCGCGACGGTACCGTGCTCTACGCGAAGGACGCGACCTTGATCGGCCACCGCTTCGATCTCACCGACAATCTGCGGTCCGCCTTCCAGGGCAACGTCACCGCCCAATTCGACACGTTCGACGGAGACGAAGTCAAGGAGCAGGCCGTCGGCATGCCGTTGCTGGAGATCTACAACCCCGTGCGCGAGCCCTGGTCCGGCGAGGTGGTGGCCGTCACCGAATTCTTCGAGATCGCCACCGATTTCAAAGCCACGCTGGCTTCCGCCCTGCTGTCGAGCTGGCTGATCGTGGCCGGCACCACCTTGACGGCTTTTCTGCTCTTGTCGGGCATCGTGCTGCGCGCCAGCCGCACCATCGACGACCAGCGCGGGGCGCTGCGCCGCCAGGTGTCGGAGCTGCAGGGCCTGGTGACGCAAAACAGCGCCTTGCGGCAGCGTGTGCAGCGGGCGTCCCGCCGCGCCACCGCGCTCAACGAAAGATATTTGCGCCGGATCGGCGCCGACCTTCATGACGGACCGGCGCAACTCGTCGCCCTGGCGGCGCTGCGCATGGACAGCCCGGTATTTTCCGGCGACGGCGATTGGGGCGAAAGCCGCTCGACCGAGGTCGCGATGATCCGCAAGACGCTGGAGGACGCGATGCGCGAAATACGCGGCATCTGCACCGGCCTCGTGCTGCCGCAGATCGAGACGGCCGCCGCAACGGAGATATTGCGGCTGGCCGTCGACGAACACCAGCGCCGGACGGGAACGTCGGTGACGCTCACGCTGCCCAGGCATTTGCCCGAACCCGGCGCCTCCGAGAAGATCAGCATCTATCGTTTCGTGCAGGAAGGACTGAACAATGCCTATCGCCACGGACTGGCCAAGGATCAGGCGGTGCGGGCCGGGATGAAGAATGGCAGGCTTTTTGTCGAAGTGTCGGATGGCGGGCCGGGCTTCGATCCGGCACGGGTCGAGGGGCTGGGGCTCGCCGGCCTCAGGGAGCGGGTCGAAAGCATTGGCGGCCAGTTCCAGACCTTGACCGGAGCGCAAGGCACGCGACTGGTGATCAGTCTTTCGGTCGAGGAGCAAGCATGATCGGTACCATTCGCATCGCTGTTGTCGACGACCATCCGCTCTTTCGCGAAGGCGTGACGCGCAGCCTGTCGGAGATCGGAGGCTTCGAGATCGTCGGCGAAGGTGCGACAGCGCAGGACGCCGAACGCATCGCCTCGACGGTGCAGCCCGACATTCTGCTGCTCGACATCTCCATGCCGGGCGGCGGCCTGGCCGCGGTTACAGGCATCCTTGCCGACCATCCCGCCCAGAAGATCGTCATGCTGACCGTTTCGGAGACCAATGCCGATGTAACCAGGGCCCTGAACGCAGGGGTGCACGGCTATATCCTCAAGGGTGTCGGATCGCGCGCGCTCGCCGACATCCTGCGCAACGTGGCGGCCGGCGAGAGCTATCTTTCGCCGACCCTGTCGGCGCGGCTGCTTTCCGATCTCCAGTCCCCGCACCCTGCCAACGGCGTGGCGGACCGGCTACGGCAACTGACCGAACGACAGACGGAAATCCTGCGGCTGGTGGCGGAAGGGCTCAGCAACAAGGAGGTTGCCTTGCGCCTGGAGCTGCAGGAAAAGACCGTCAAGCACCACATGACCGGGGTGCTGTCGAAACTCAATGTGCGAAACCGCACTGAAGCGGCTCTCGTGATGCGTGAGTTTCACGACCGAGACGGGAACCGCTCTTAGATTAGATCAGGATGACGCTTGGTTGATCGTCATCCTTATCTAGCTTCTTGTTGGAGCATGATCTTCGGACAAACGGAAACCGTTTGTCCGACAAAACCGGTTCCCACTTTTCGGGATCATGCTCTGGGCCATCGCGGAACCGCGAAGGCCGGACAAAGAGATCACCTCCGCCGGGGCGGCGGAGGCGACGTGTGAAGCTGGCCCGTTGCCTGTTGACCAGCCTCACATGGCCTTGAGACGGCTGACATCGGCCGGCGTGGCCCGGCGGTCGATGATCGTGCGACCCAGCGCATCCTGCATCCTGAAGCGGCCGTTCTCGATCTTTTCGGTGATGCCGTCGGGATGCGTGACCGTGATCTTGTTGCCGCTCACGTCGACCTTGTCGCCGGTCGTGACGTTGACATGGTTGGCGCCTTTGTCGCTCTGGCCCTTGCCGGATCCCGAGTCGCCGCCACCGCTATCTGTTCCGGAATTGCCGCCGTTTCCATTCCCGTTGCTGCTATTGCCGCCGCTGCTGTTACCGCCATTTCCGTTGTCGTTGTCGTTGCCGCTGTTACCGCCGTTTCCGCTGCTGCCACCGTTGCCGTTTCCATTCCCGCTGTTGCCGCCGCCATTGCCACCCTTGGCGGCCTGCGCGGTAACAGCGTCGATTCCGGGGGCGGAGCCGTGCAGGGAAATTCGATAGGGGACGATGGTCAGCGCCAGAACAGCCGCCGAAACGAGCGTCAGCCGGCGACAACCGGCCGTGATCGATCCGTGCATCCTGATCTCCGTCGATTGAGCCGGCGCGCCCACCCCAACGTTGCAACCAACAACTTCGCCGAAAGACGTAGTGACCGGAAGCGACCTCCGACCGTTGCGTTTGTCCTCCAGGACCTTTGCAAGCGCAAGGTTGGACCAAGGTCCGAGGTTGCGCGTGAACAAGCGGCCTCCCCTGGGCATTGGATCTTGTACCATGTCACGAAAATGTGATCGGCCTGGCGTAAGGGGTCGACAGGCAACAAGCTCCAGCCACTCCAAAGCCAGAGGCCCTTTATGACCGAACATCGTTTCCCCGACGCCCGATTCCGCACCAGCCTGCTCGAGGAAAACGAAGGACCGGCCATCAACCCCACCGACAACCGCACCATGGGCGAAATCATCGCCGCGCGGTTCTCGCGCCGGGGTTTCCTGAAGGGATCGCTCGCCGTCTCGGTGATCGCCGCCACCGTCAGCCCACTGGCTCTGATCGCAGCGGACGAGGCACGCGCCGCGGAAGGCTCCGCCTTCAAATTCCACGAGCTCCAGGCCGGCATCGACGACAGGCACCATGTCGCGCCGGGCTATGACGCCGACGTGCTGTTGCGCTGGGGCGATCCGCTGTTTGCCGATTCGCCGGAGTTCGACCCGACGAAGCAGTCGGCGCAGGCGCAAGCCAGGCAGTTCGGCTACAACAACGACTATGTCGGCTATATCCCGATCGACGGCTCTGCCGAGCACGGCCTGCTGGTGGTCAATCACGAATATACCAACCCGCATCTGATGTTCCCGGGCATTGTTTCGATCGTCGAGAAGGACGGGAAGAAGAAGGCCGAGGTCGCGCCGCTCTCGGAGGAGCAGATCGATATCGAAATGGCGGCGCATGGCGGCACCATCGTCGAGATGCGCAAGGCGGGCGGCAAGTGGCAAGTGGTGCGCGACGGCAAGCTCAACCGCCGCATCACCGCCACCACCGAAATGGCGCTGTCCGGTCCGGTTGCCGGCCATGACCGCGTCAAGACCAATGCCGATCCGTCCGGCACGAAGGTGTTCGGCACCATGAACAACTGCGCCGGCGGCGTCACGCCCTGGGGCACCTATGTCATGGCCGAGGAGAACATCCACGGCTATTTCTCCGGCGAACTGCCGGAAGGCCACAAGGAAGCCGCCAATTACAAGCGGCTCGGCATTCCCGAAGGCGCCTATGAATGGGGCGCGCATTACGACCGCTTCAATCTCGCCAGGGAGCCGAACGAGCCCAATCGCTTCGGCTGGATCGTCGAGGTCGACGTCAACGATCCGACCTCGACGCCGAGGAAGCGCACCGCCATGGGCCGCTTCAAGCATGAGGGCGCCGAATCGATCGTCGCCAGGGACGGCCGCGTCGTCTTCTATCTCGGCGACGACGAGCGCTTCGACTATGTTTACAAATTCGTCACCAAGGGCACTTTCAACGCCAACGACCATGCCGCCAACAAGGACCTGCTCGACGACGGCACGCTGCATGTCGCCAAATTCGCCGAGGACGGCACGGTCGACTGGCTGCCGATCGTCTTCGGCCAGGGGCCGCTGACGACGGAAAACGGCTTTGCTGGCCAGGCCGACGTCCTGATCGAGACGCGGCGCGCTGCCGATCTGCTCGGCGCCACCAAGATGGACCGGCCCGAGGACATCCAGCCCAATGGTGTCAACGGCAAGGTCTATGTCATGCTGACCAACAATTCAAAGCGCAAGGCCGACCAGGTCGATGCCGCCAACCCGCGCGCCGAAAATGCCTTCGGCCACATTGTCGAGATCACCGAGACCGACGGCGATTTCACGTCCACCAAGGGCAAATGGGAAGTGCTCCTGAAATGCGGTGATCCCTCGGTTGCCGATGTCGGCGCCACCTTCTCGACGGCGACGACGAGCAATGGCTGGTTCGGCATGCCCGACAATTGCGCGGTCGATTCGGCCGGGCGGCTCTGGGTCGCCACCGACGGCCAGGGACCGAAGGCCACCGGCCGCACCGACGGCCTATGGGCGGTCGATACGGAAGGGGCTGCACGGGCGACCTCAAAGCTGTTCTTCCGCGTGCCGATCGGCGCCGAAATGTGCGGCCCGTTGTTTGCACCCGACGACCAGACCGCTTTCGTCGCCGTCCAGCATCCGGGCGACGGCGGCGAGGATTGGGAAGGTTTTGGCCGCCCGTCCTACTATGAGTATCCGTCGACGCGCTGGCCGGATTTCAAGCCGGACATGCCGGTGCGGCCGTCGGTCGTCGCCATCACCAGGCAAGGCGGCGGCAAGATCGCGGTCTGATCTCGGGCGCCGGTTTGCAGCCTTTGGGAGGGGTTCGATTCCCGAACGCCCCTCATTCCGCATGAAACCTGTTCAAGCTCCGGGAAAGATTGGCAATTTACAGGTGGCGCCCTAACTCCTCCTTCAGGAGACCGCCATGTCGAAGTCCGTCTATGATCGTGGCCTGCTCAAGCCTGGCGACATCGCCAGGCTGCAGCGCGTCTTTGACGAAGCCTGCCTCAAGCGCGAAGCACACCCCGATTCGCCGGAAGCGCGCGAGATCGCCCTGACCCTGCTTGCGCTCCACAATGCCGGCATGGTCGACGAGGACATGCTGACGGACGCCGTCGGTTTTCGCCGGCTGGAGTCGAAATCGGCCTGAAGGTCAGGGCCTCCCAGCCGCTTATCCGGGACGTTGAACGACGGCCACGTTGATTGTGCTTCTCAGTCTGAAGCCGATGGTCTCGTAGAGCCTTATCGCTGCGGCATTGCTGGCATAAGCGTGGAGGTATGGCAGCTCGCCGCGTGCGAAAATCTGATTGGCCACAAACACGGACAACAGCCGGCCGAGGCCGCCGCCGCGGACATCCGGATGCGAGCAGACGCCGCTGAGCTCGCTGTAGCCAGGCTGTTTCATGCGCTCGCCGGCCATCGCCACCAGCCGGCCGCCGGCCTTCACGCCCCAGAAGTCGCCAAGGCTCAATGCTCCAGACGTGAATGGGCCGGGCTTGGTGAGCGACGCCAGGGCCACCATTTCCGCCACGTCGTCTTGTGTCAGGCGTTGCACCCGATCATCCGACACCACCTGTAACGGCGCCTCGGCAACCATCTGCACGGCGGCGGCGGTCGAGATTGCCGAGAGGCCGGCCGGAAGGGCAATGGGGTCGGCCTGAGCCATGATGACGCTGTCACCGGGGCCGACAAGCTCCGCGAAAGCCTGCAGGCTTTGGGCATCGTCCGCGGCGGTGGCGGCGAAGAGGGCAAATGACGGCGAATAGCGCCTGGCGAGCTCGCCACCTTGCGCGAGGGCTTGATGGCGCGTCGCCAGCGCGCTCCAGACGGGCCGGTCGAGGACATGTTTCATTGCGCGACACCCTTTTTCACACGGCGATCGAGTGGAGCGGCGGCGAGGCCGTCCTCGATAGTGGCGAGTTGATCGAGAAGCGGCCCCGAGAGGTCCCGGCACAGATCCGCGACGGCGCTCTCGATGCGCGGCCAGACGTCCCGCTTCGCCACGTCGACCAGGCGCTGGCCCTTGCCCGTCAGCGAGACCATCTTGCGGCGCTGGTCACCATCCGACTGGATGGCTTCGACCAGCCCCAACTCGGCCAGCAGCGACACGCTTCGCGTCACGCCTGGCTGGGTCAGCCCGAGCGATTGCGCCAGTTCGCCGACGGCCAAGGGCCCCAGCCTGTCGAGCGCGGCAAGCAGCGGGTATTGGCTCGATTGAAGCGGGACCTCCAGGCCGTCGAGCAGATGCTGCGCGTCGGCCTGCAATTGTTCGCCGATGCGCTTCAGCCTGCTGCCCAAGCAGAGATAGCCAAGAGACCGAATAACGTCTTCCATGATCAATCTGTCCCGCAATCCATAACATGTTATATAATACGGCAAGGAACGGGTCAAAGCCGTCTCCGATCAAATCAACGTGAGCCACCCGAGGGCCGAGAGGAGCCGGCGATCCGCCTGGCGATCGCCTTGCCCAATATGCCGGCATTGGCGAAGCAGCCGCGAATGCTCGGCCGCATGCCGGTGAACCACAGGCCGGGCAGTTTCGGATCGGCGTCGCCGCCGTTGAAGAGCGGGACGCCCTTGCTGTCGAGCACACCGAGACTGCCGACCATGCGCTCCAGCCCGGTGCGGTAGCCGGTTGCGGCAATGACGATATCGGGGTCGATCAGGCTGCCATTGGCCAGGATCACGCCGTCGCGGCTGAACTCGCGTATCGCCGGCACCACGGTGATCTTGCCCGATTTGATGGCGTCGACGGCGCCGTCGTCCGCGGCAATCGCGGTGTAGTCGGAGATCAGGCGGCTGGCGCCGCCCGACGGCGCGGGCGGCATGCCGAATTTGGTCAGATCGCCGAAAACCAGGCGCTGCGTCGCGGCGATCGCCGCATCGGCGACGCGCAGCGGCAAACGCGCCATGAGCGGCGAGAGCCGATGCACGGCGATCTTGCCGATCCGCTTGGGCAGAAGGGCGGGGCCATTGCGGGCCGACAGCCAGAGAGAAGCCGTATCCACGCCGGCCAGGTGATTGAGCGCGTCGAAGCCCGAATTGCCGGCGCCGACGACCAGCACCTTCTTGCCGGCATAGGACTTGGCGTCGCCGAAATCCGCCGAATGGATGATCCGGCCCGCGAAGGCCCCTACGCCCTTCCATTGCGGCGTGAACGGCTCCTTGTCGCGGCCTGTGGCGACGACGACATGACTCGCCAGGCGTGAGCCGGCACTGGTGCGCACGGCCCAGTGGTCGCCCCTGAACACGATGGTCTCGACGGCGACGCCAAACTCCACCGGCAGCCGGTTCGCCTCGCGGAAATCGTTCATATGGCGGATAACGACGCTCTTGGGCGGAAAGGCTGGCGTATCCCCGGGATAGGAAAGGCCGGGCAGTGCCGAGAGATCGCGATGGGTGTTGAGATGCAGTTGCTGGTGGCGCCGATGCCAGGGCTCGGCCAGCCGGCTCTCCTTTTCCAGGATCGCCGCCGGCACGCCGGCCTTGACCAAAGCCTGCGCGACGGCCAGTCCGGCAGCACCGGCGCCAATGACGATCACCGGCTCGATCGCCGCCACCTGCTCCACCATCGGTCTGGTCGTCGTATCAGCCATTCACTCTCAAAACCCATTCAACCGCCGCAGCATCCCCACAGGCTCGCAGGACGCTGTAACCGTTTGATCGCGCGCAAACCCATACAGCAGATCGGTGCCGATTGCCGAGGCCCTGCACCGGCCGCGGTTATGCTCCAGAGCATTGCGCCGCCAAGCGGAAACAACTCGCATCACGGAAATGCGGCCAAAACAACGACATGGAGCGGGATGCCCGCTTCTGTCTCAAACCTTGCAGCCCTATATGGCATATCGGCGGCATCGGCGATAATCAGGTCGCGGCAATGTGATTGATTCGAGCTCCGGGGGCTGGCGGATCTCGTTACCGATGCAGGAATTCGAAACCGCAACGATTTCGGCTTCCCGCGAAAAATCAGGACGCCGTGGCGCGTCTTGCGTGTCGAAAGGCACGTCGCGCCACAGACGGCACGCGGAATCTCGACCATGCCCTCCTTGCGGATCTATTTCGACAAAATCCTGGAGGGCGCCTCGCCCAAGGTCGAGCGCCAGGCACTGACGCATGTCGAACGGCTGGCGATTGTACGCCGCCATGGCGACTTCTCGCTCGCCTATTCCACCGCCGTACAGCACAAGCTTTCCTATTTTGGCGACGCCGACGGCTACATCGCCTTCGGCACCAAGATGAAGCATCATTTCGCGCTTGGCGACCCGGTGGCGGCGCCGGCCCGGCGGGCCGACTATATCAGGCGCTTCGTCAAGACCGCCGGCGACCCGTGGTTCGTGCAGATCGGCGAGGAGACCGCGCGCGTGCTGGCCGGGATCGGCTACAAGGTCAACCGGCTGGGCATCGACACCCGGCTCGTCCTGCCCGAGCATGATTTTTCCGGCAAGCGCAACGAGACCGTGCGCTATTCCGAGCGCTGGCTGCTGAAGAAAGGCTTTTCGTTCGAAGAAGACAGGCGGACGGTGTTCCTCGACGAAATCGCCCGGCTGTCCGAAAACTGGCGCGGCGACCGCATCGTCAAGCGCTGGGAGATGGGCTTCCTCAACCGCCCGTTCTACGATCAGCTCGGTACCAACATGCGCCGCTTCGTCCTGCATGGTCCTGATGGCGAGCTGATCGCCCTGCTCGATTTCGATCCGCTGTTTCGCGACGGCAAGGTCATCGGCTACACCACCGCCTTCAAGCGCAAGCATATCGATGCCTCGCCGCACGCCGAGATCGGGCTGACCAAATTCGCCGTCGACCGGTTTCGCGAAGAGGGCATAGAGGTGGTCACGCTTGGCCTGTCGCCGCTTGTCGACGTCGCCCCCAGCGGATTTGCCGAAAGCGACTTCTGGCGCAACGCTTTTCAGCGCGCCTACGATTCGCCCTGGATCAACCGCCGCCGGTTCAACCTGCAGGGCCAGGCGGCATTCAAGCGCCGTTTCCACGGTATGGAGGAGCCGGTCTATATCGCTTTCCGCGAGGGGACCTATATCGAGATGCTGGGCCTGCTGCGGTTGGTCAAGGCGATCTGAGGTTCTGGTTCCTCGCCCCCGCAAGGCGGGGGAGAGGTGGCCCGGCGAAGCCGGGACGGAGAGGGGGACGACCTTTGCGAAGCCAGAATCGGTGACAGACGAGGCGCAAGCAAGATAAAAAGCCATCAGCAGCCCCGGGCAGCTCCCGGTCGCTCCGAAGGCCCCTCTCCGTCCCGGCTTCGCCGGGCCACCTCTCCCCACTTCGTGGGGCGAGGAACCCAGGTTTGTGAAGCCGCGTCAGTTCCGCAGCCGGTAGCCGGTCTTGAAGATCCAGGCGACGATGGCGATGCAGACGGCCAGGAAGACCACGGTCATGCCGAGGCTGATGCCGACCGAGACGTCGGACTTGCCATAGAAGCTCCAGCGGAAACCGCTGATCAGGTAGACGACCGGGTTGAACAGCGTCACCGTGCGCCAGATGCCGGGCAGCATGTTGATCGAATAGAAGCTGCCGCCGAGGAAAGTCAGCGGCGTGATGATCAAGAGCGGCACCAGTTGCAGCTGTTCGAAGCTTTTCGCCCAGATGCCGATGATGAAGCCGAACAGGCTGAACGTCACCGCCGTCAGCACCAGGAAAGCGACCATCCAGAACGGATGCAGGATGGTGAGCGGCACGAACAGCGAGGCGGTGGCCAGAATGATCAGGCCGAGGATGATCGACTTGGTGGCGGCACCGCCGACATAGGCGATGACGATCTCCAGGTAGGAGACCGGCGCCGACAGCAATTCATAGATCGAGCCGACGAATTTCGGGAAGTAGATGGCGAAGGAAGCGTTGGAGATCGACTGCGTCAACAGCGACAGCATGATCAGCCCCGGCACGATGAAGGCGCCGTAGCTGATGCCGTCGATCTCGGTGATGCGCGAGCCGATGGCCGAGCCGAAGACGACGAAGTAGAGCGATGTCGAGATGACCGGCGAGACGATGCTCTGCAGCACGGTACGAAAGGCACGTGCCATTTCCATCCGGTAGATGGCCCATACTGCACGCAGGTTCATGCGTCTTTCCTCACCAGGTTGACGAAGATCTCCTCGAGCGAGCTGTTTTGCGTGTCGATGTCGCGGAACTGGATGCCTGATGCCTCGAGGTCGCGGATCAGCGAGGCGACGCCCGGCCGCTCGGCCTGGTTGTCATAGGTGTAGGTCAGCTGCCCGCCATCGGGCGACAGCTCCAGCGCATAGCGCGAAAAGGCTTCCGGAATGGCGGTCAACGGATTGCGCAGTTCCAGCACCAGCCGCTTGCGGCCGAGCTTGCGCATCAGTTCGGCCTTGTTCTCGACCAGGATGATTTCGCCGCGGTTGATGACGCCGACGCGATCGGCCATCGCCTCGGCCTCCTCGATATAGTGGGTGGTGAGGATGATGGTGACGCCATCCTCACGCAGCCGGCGCACCATCTCCCACATGTCCTGGCGCAGCTCGACGTCGACGCCGGCCGTCGGCTCGTCGAGGAACAAGATGCGCGGCTCATGCGACAGCGCCTTGGCGATCATCAGCCGTCGCTTCATGCCACCCGAAAGCGTGATCGCCTTGGCGTCCTTCTTGTCCCATAGCGAGAGATCGCGCAGCACCTTCTCGACAAAGCCATGATTAGCCGGCTTGCCGAACAGGCCGCGGCTGTAATTGACCGTCGCCCAGACGGTCTCGAAGGCGTCGATGGTCAGTTCCTGCGGCACCAGGCCGATCAGGCTGCGCGCGGCGCGGTAGTCCTTGTTGATGTCGTGGCCGTCGACGGTGACGGTGCCGGTCGAGCGGTTGACGATGCCGCAGACGATCGAAATCAGCGTCGTCTTGCCGGCGCCGTTGGGCCCAAGCAGCGCGAAGATCTCGCCGCGCTGGATGTCGAGGTTGACTTCCTTGAGCGCGGTGAAACCGGTGGCGTAGGTCTTGGAGACCCCGGAAATGGACAGAATGGAGGGCATGGCGGAAAACGGCTGCCTGAAAGAGGTCCCCTGATATAGGCCGAATGTCGGTGCGCGCAACCGGAAGTCAATGGTGCTGCTGACAGTTCTGGACAGCCAGTGCGGGGAGCGGCTCGAGATGTGCCGCATGAACCGGTAAAATTGTCCTGTGGCGTTCAGCCTCGCGGCAGGACGCCGCTTTGACCTGAACCGGCTTCGGGCCTATCCTTCGCGAGTATTGGAGCAATTCCAGGAAAAGTGTGAAGCGGTTTTCCCGGGAAAAGCGCATAGCGCTTTCCCTAGGAATTGCGTCAAAAGAAATAGTTAGCAGCCGGAGCCCGCCATGGACCCGCTCATATTGTCGCGCATCCAGTTCGGCGCGAATATTTCGTTTCATATTCTGTTTCCGACGATCACCATTGCACTTGGCTGGGTGCTGCTGTTCTTCAAGCTGCGCTACAACGCGACCAACGATTCCGCCTGGATGCGCGCCTATTTCACCTGGGTGAAGGTGTTCGCGCTGTCCTTCGCCATGGGCGTGGTGTCCGGCGTCACCATGAGCTTCCAGTTCGGCACCAACTGGCCGGGCTATATGGAAAAGGTTGGCAACATTGCCGGCCCACTGCTGGCCTACGAGATCCTCACCGCCTTCTTCCTCGAGGCGGCTTTCCTCGGCATCATGCTGTTCGGCTTCCGCCGTGTGTCCAACCGCGTCCATACGCTGGCGACGGTGCTGGTGGCCGGCGGCACCACGCTGTCCGCCTTCTGGATCATCGCGCTCAATTCCTGGATGCAGACGCCGGCCGGCTTCGAGATGATTGACGGCAAGGCGCATGCCGTCGACTGGTGGGCGATCGTTTTCAACCCGTCCATGCCCTACCGCCTCGTCCACATGCTGCTTGCCTCGGGGCTCACGGTGTCGTTCCTCATCGCCGGCCTGTCGGCGCTGCGTTATCTCAACGGCGACCGCTCGGAATCGATGTGGAAGGCGCTGCGCACCGGCGTCTTCACTGCCGCGATCCTGATCCCGATCCAGATTTTTGCCGGCGACCAGCACGGGCTGAACACGCTGGAGCACCAGCCGCAGAAGATCGCCGCCATGGAGGCCAACTGGAACACCGGCCCCAACGTGCCGCTGGTGCTGTTCGCGCTGCCCGACGAGGCGGCGAAGGAGAACAGGTTCGAGATCGCCATTCCCGACGGCGCCAGCCTGGTGCTGCGGCACTCGACCAGCGGCGTGGTGCCGGGGCTCAACGACTACCCCGGCAACCATCCGCCGGTCTTTCCGCTGTTCTGGAGTTTCCGCATCATGGTCGGCACCGGGCTTTTGATGCTCGCCGTCTCCTGGTCGGCAGCCTTCTTCCTCAAGCGCCGCCACAGCCTGCCGAAGCCGCTCGCCATGCTGATGGTGCCGATGGCGCTGTCGGGCTGGCTGGCGACGTTGGCCGGCTGGTACACGACCGAGATCGGCCGCCAGCCCTGGCTGGTGACAGGCGTGCTGAAAACCGCCGACGCCGTCGGGCCGGTGGCCGGCAGCCATGTCGCGCTGACACTCGCCATCTACCTCATTCTCTACGTGCTGCTGCTGATCGCCTATCTCGGCGTGCTGGTGCATCTGGCGCTGAAGGCGGCCAAGGATGGCGACACCTCACCACTGCCGGGGGTGATGAAGGCAGCCATGTCGCAGCCGGCGGCGGGGGAGTGAGGAATGGTCCGCGTAGCGGACGAAAAGCCAACGATTTGGCTTTTCGAATGACGAACGCCCGGAGCCATAGCGAAGGGCAGAGGGCCCAATGATAGGGATGATGTCTCAATGAGCTTCGACTGGCCAACTGCGCTCCCGCTCATCTTCGCCGGCCTGATGGGGCTCGCCATCTTGATCTATGTCATCCTCGACGGTTTCGACCTCGGCATCGGCATCCTGTTCGCCGCGGCCGAAGACGCCGAGCAAGATACGATGATCGCGGCGATCGGTCCGTTCTGGGATGCCAACGAGACCTGGCTGGTGCTGGCCGTCGGCCTGCTGCTGGTCGCCTTCCCGATGGCGCATGGCGTCATCCTGACCGCGCTCTACATTCCGGTGTTCGTGCTGCTGGTCGGGCTGATCCTGCGCGGCGTCGCCTTCGATTTCCGCGCCAAGGTGCCGAGCGGCAAGAAGCACCGCTGGAACCGCATTTTCTTCCTCGGTTCCGTCATCGCCTCGCTGGCGCAAGGCTATATGCTCGGCGTCTATGTGCTCGGCCTCGATGTCGGTTTCGGCGGCATGGCGTTCGGCGCGCTGGTGGCGTTCTGCCTGGCCGCGGCCTACGCCGCGATGGGCGCCGCCTGGGTGATCTACAAGACCGAAGGCGAATTGCAGAAGAAGGCGGTGCGCTGGCTGCGCACCGCACTGGTGCTGACCGCGCTCGGCATGGCGGCGGTGTCGCTGGCGACACCTTTCGCCAGCCCGCGCATTTTCGACAAATGGTTCGTCTGGCCGGAAATGCTCTATCTCTCGCCGCTGCCGATCCTGTCGGCGCTGCTGTTCCTGTGGCTGTGGCGGCAAACCTTCCATCTGCCGAAGCCCGACGACCGCCATTCGCTGATGCCGTTCCTGACGCTGGCCGGTATCTTCGTGCTCGGCTTTGCCGGTCTCGCCTGGTCGTTCTACCCGTTCGTGGTGCCCGATAAATTGACCATCTGGCAGGCAGCGTCCGCGACCGAAAGCCTGGCCATCATCCTGGCCGGAACCGTGGTCGTGCTGCCGGTCATCATCTTCTATTCCTTCTATGCCTATCGGGTGTTCGGCGGGAAGGCGACGGACCTGACCTATGACTGAGGGGTAGGTGGGAAGGGGCGTTGGGCGAAGAGGGTGGCGTATCCTACCGCTTCAGCTAATCGCCCAGGCATGCGGCGTCAACGCACGCGACGCGTAAAAACGTCGGGCGCTAAACACCCGCACCACAGAAGCGGTTGGGATTTATCCTTTGAGGAATCGGAATTTTGCCGTCAGTTTTCCTGTTTCGATCAACCCGTTTATGTCGCTCTGATTGATCTTTCCTGATGCAACCGCGTTGGCCATCCGATCGCAAAATACCTGCGGCAGTCGCTCTCTGGTAATGCCCATGTAAGCGGAGGCTTCAGCCTTAAATTTCTGGTTTGAGATCTCAACTTTCTTGATGCAGCCGGCTATTGCCGACGAACGGTCATTTTTGACGTCGTCCTGTATTGTGGAGCATCCGATTAACCCGAAGCAAATCCCGATCACCGGCAACAAACGGATACTCATCTATGTCTCCAATTCCAGGCTCGCGGCAAAATAAATCTAACGCCTGGGTACCATAAGTTCCAACATCGTCAAACGCCTCGCCGCCATCTTCGCGCTCAGCTTTGCCGGTCTTGCCTGGTCGTTCTACCCGTTCGTGGTCCCCGATAAATCGACCATCTGGCAAGCGGCGTCGGCGACCGAAAGCCTGGCCATCATCCTAGTCGGCACCGTGGTGGTGCTGCCGGTCATCATCTTCTATTCCTTCTATGCCTACCGGGTGTTCGGCGGGAAGGCGACGTATCTGACCTACGACTGAGTCGCCGCGGTTTCAGATCAACCCTGAATCGCGCGCGGCGGCGGCGGCCTCTCCACGCGAGACCGCATCCAGCTTGCCCAAAACCGCCGAGACGTGGTGGTCGACCGTCTTCGGCGAAATGGCGAGGTGATCTGCAATGCGCTTGTTGGACAGGCCGCGCTCGATCAGCTGCAGCACTTCCATCTGGCGCTGGGTGAGGCCGGCGCTGTTGGCGCGGGTGGTGCGGCGCGGCCCGCGGGCGATGTGAACGACGCCGTTCTGCCGCATGAGTTCACGCACATGGCTTGCAACCGGCCGGGCGCCGAGCGCCTCGAAAATCTCCAGCGCCTCCCGCTGCGCCGCCTCGTCGCCCTGGGCGAGCGCCAGGGCGCGTTCGTAAGGGGCGTCGAGGCCGGCCCAAAACGTGGCCGCCTCCCGCCAGTCACCGGCCAGCAGCATCCGGTAGGGCGCGGCCATGCCTGATGTGTCGCCCGGATCGATATCGGGTGCCAGCAGCTGCCGCCAGCCGGCCAGTTCGGCGAAGACCGCCCGCGTCGGCGACAGGCTTTCGGCAAGGCCGATCAGCCGCAGCGCCTCGTCCTTGTCTGCCTCGCCCAGCCAAGCCTGTTCGGCAATCACCGCGGCATAAGGCAACAGCCGCTGCAGCTCGGTTCCCTTTTGCAGAAACTGCTTCATCTCCGCCAGCAGCGGCTCGGCCGAGGGGTCGCCACGGCGGATCCTTAGCCGCGACAGCGCCACCAGGGCGGGATAGCGCACCAGGGCGGTCGCCCGATCGTTGGCAATCACATCCAGTGCCTCGGCAGCCGCCTCATCCCAGCATCCACGGCGCAGCAGCAACTGTGCCCTTACACCACGCATGTAATCGCGCCACGTCGCCAGATCGTTCTCGACGCAATAGTCGATACCGCGATCAAGGAAGGCTTGGGCCTGGCTGTAGCCCAGCTGGTTCATTTCACCGCAAGCACAATTGGTGAAGGCACGCGCGGCATGCTCCTGAAAATTCTGCTCAAGCGCGATTTCGAGGCTGCGGGCAAGATGCAGCCGGCTTGAGTCCAGGTCCAGCCACTGCTCGGCGGCGCCGACATTGTTGAGCGCATGGCAAACGACTTCCGGCCTGTTTAACCGTTCGGCGAGCTCGATCGCCTTGGCGCCCAGCGCCAAGGTCTCGTCCAGCCTTTCGGCCAGCATCGCCAGTTGAGAAAGGTTGGAATAGGCCATGGCAAGCTCGGCACTGGCCGGAACGGTCTCCAGCAACGCGACCGCCCTGGCGCCGAAGATGTCGGCGGCCTGTCGATCGCCCAGAAGATAGGCGAAACGTGACAGCCATCTGAGGCTGTCGCCTTCCTTCAGCGTATTGCCAAGCGCCTGTTGCAACACACGCGCCTGTTCTTGCGCCTTGATGGCCTCGTCGATGCGCGCAATCAAATGGCACTCGAAGGCATAGTGCTCGTAGAGGCCGGCGCGCTCTTCCTCAGGCAAGGTATCGGCCTGGCGCAAGGCCACCTCATAGTAGCCGGCGGCGTCGCGATGGGCGCCGACGCGGGAGGCCTCGCGGGCGGCGATGGGCGCGAGTTCGCGCACCGTCTCCAGATTGTGCGCCTCCACCGCGTGATGGACCAGCCGCGCGGTGGCGATGTCGCCCCTTTCGAGCAGCGCCGACAGCGCGCGCTGGTTGAATTCCCGCCGGTGGCTGGTGGTCAGCATCGTCTCGATGGCCCGGCGGGCAATCTCGTGGCGGAAGGCGTAGGCATCGCCGAGATCGTCGAGCAGGCCATTGGCGACGCATTCGGTCAGCTGGCCGGCGCTGGCCACGCCGCACAGGCCGGTCAAGGCCCAGGCGTCGGCGCGCCTGGGAAACACCGAGACGGCATCGAGCATCGCGCGGGCGCCGGCCGACAGGCGTTCGGCGCGCGCCAGCACCGCATCGCGCACGCTGGCCGGCAGCGCCGCTTCATTTTCGGCGCTCAACAGTTCGGTGACGAAAAAGGCGTTGCCGGCAGTCGCCCGGTAGATAGCATCGCCGTCACGGCCGGCGCCTGCGGCGAGTGACAGCACCGCCGCTTCGCTGAGCAGCGGCACGTCGATGCGCGCGACGCTGCCGGCCGGGATTTCACCCAGCGCCCGGCGCACGCGCATCTGGCCCTCGCTGCGGTCGGTGCGCGCCGTCAAAAGCAAAAGGATGTGGGTGTTGGCGATGCGCCGGCCGAGAAAGCGGACGAAGTCGAGCGTCGCGTCATCGGCCCAGTGCAGGTCCTCGATCACCAGCAGCGTCGCGCCCGTTCTCGCCTCGAAGACATCGAGCGCGTCGGAAAACAGCGGCAGCCGTTCTCCCCGGCGCGCGGCGACCGCCTGCGGCATTGCCCATTGCGCCTCGCGGGCGAGATCGTAGAGCGGCCCGAGCGGATCGGGAATCGACAGATCCTCGCAAGCGCTGCGGAAGATGCGCGCGCTCTGGCCGAACTCGCCGATGAAGGCCTCGACAAGCGCCGACTTGCCGGCCCCGGCCTCGCCCACCAACGCCGCGACGCGTCCGCGTCCGCGTCCGGCTTCCGCCAAAAGTTCGTCCAGTTGCGCCAGTTGCGCCTGCCGTTCCAGAAGCATCGTCATCGCTCAAATGGGGTCGGTTTCGCCGCTGCGCTGGACATCCGCCACGACTGTCCAAGGCGCTTGCCCTTAAGTGTGACCCTCCACACATTTCGGTGCCATTCTCCACATAACGACCCCAATATAGGGAATCTTCCCACAAAATATAGGGAAAGGTTCCGATGTGCGCCCTTTGCGAGCGTGATCAATGTCCAGCCGCGCTCAAATCGAGCGTGAACAACACAAAAGGGAAACCCGATATGCCTCGCTATGTGGTTGAACGCACATTTCCAAATGGCCTCAGCGTACCGATGAACGATGCCGGCGCCGATGGGCTGGGCGGCGTCATCATGCGCAACGCCGAAAAAGGCGTGACCTGGGTGCAGTCCTTCGTCTCGCCCGACAAGAAGCAGAGCTTCTGCATCTACGATGCGCCCTCGCCGGAAGCGATCCGCAGCACTGCCCAGAAAAACGCCCTGCCGGTCGACAAGATCACGGAGGTGCGGGTCCTTGACCCTTACTTTTATCGTTGATCCCGACAATGACCATCCAACTGCCCTTCGCGGCGATGGCAGCTTGCCTGATGAACCGTTCAACGAGGTGTTGGCGGCTTCGAGACCAGTCCGACGAGGCCCGTTACTGGGCCGGTTTTTCCGGGGGCTTGCCACGTTGCTGTTCGCACCATTGCGCAAGAGTCGGCGCCGGTTGCCTCCGCAGGACGATTATCTGAGACGCGACATCGGCCTGCCGGAGCTCGTGGAGCTGCCGCAATACTGGGACTTCACCCGGTCAAACCACTGATACGCGTAGCCATCCGACGCCGCGGCGGGAGCGGCTGCTCCCGCGCGCACCTTCAACAACGAGGAGAGAAAATGAACATCCATCTGTGGACCAAACACCTCATCAACCTGTCGATCCTGTCGATCGCGGCCACCGCGGCGAATGCCCATGATACGGGCACGCTGGATGAGAAAGTGCGGGCAGCCAACAGCCGTTTCGAGAACGTGGCGATGGCGACCGCCGAAGGCTATGCGCCGATCCCTTGCGCCAGCGGCATCACCGGCGGCGCCATGGGCATCCACTACGTCAACGCGGCCTACCTGAAAGACGATGCCGTCGATCTCGCGAAGCCGGAAGCGGTGATGTACGAGCCGATGGCCGACGGCACGCAGAAGCTGGTGGCGGTGGAGTACATCACATCGAAAGGCCCGGCTTCGCTCGAGGGGCAGCTGTTCAACTTCAACAGCGCGCCCAACCGTTATGGCCTCGGCCCGTTCTACGAGCTGCATGTCTGGGCCTGGAAGAAGAACCCTACCGGCACCTTCGCCGACATGAACCCTGACGTGTCGTGCGATGCAATGAAGGCCGGTGGCATGTAGCCGGCCTTCGCCCCGGGACCAACGGCATCCAGTGCCCATCCAGGCGGGGGCGGGCAGGATACGACTGGTCCCGGGGGTCACTCACCCCCGGGTGCCGCGAGAAAGATCAGTTCGAAGCGGAAAGCACCAGCACCGGCTTCTCGCTGTACAGCGCCGGGAACAGCAGCTTCAGGTTCGCCACCTTGGGCAGGTCGTTGTAGACGATGTAGGGATAGGTCGGGTTCAGCGTCAGAAAGTCCTGGTGGTAGTTCTCGGCCGGATAAAAGGTCTTGCCGGTCTCGATCGTGGTGACGATCGGCGCGGCATACAGCTTGGCCTTGTCGAGCTGGTCGATGTAGCTCTGCGCGATCTTCTTCTGCGCGTCGTTTTCGGCGAAGATCGTCGAGCGGTACTGGGTGCCGGAATCCGGTCCCTGGTAGTTGAGCTGCGTCGGATTGTGGGCGACCGAGAAATAGACGTGCAACAGCTGGCCATAGGTCACCTTCGACGGATCATAGGTGATCTCGACGGATTCGGCATGGCCGGTGCGGCCGGTGCCGACGGTCTCGTAGACGGCGTCATCCTTGGCGCCGCCGGTGTAGCCGGAGACGGCCTGGCTGACGCCCTTGACGTGCTGGAACACGCCCTGCACCCCCCAGAAGCAGCCGCCCGCGAAGATTGCCGTCTCGCTGCCCGGGGACGCCTTTTCGTCGAGCGCCGGCGGCGGGATCACCACCGCGTCTTCGGCTGAGCGCGCCGGGGTCTGCCAGAAGGCGGCCGCCGCCACCGCTGCAAAACCGAGCACGGCCAGCGCGCCGCGGGTAAAGAACGGCCGTGTCTTTTCGATACGGGTCATGTTCTGATCTCCTGTTGTTGTTCCAATATACACGATCCAAGCCGCCGAGAGGGTCTCACTTTGCCGTGCGGCGGCGGCTGTCGGCGGCGCTCCCCCTCATCCGGCCCTTCGGGCCACCTTCTCCCCGAGGGGAGAAGAGATTGACGCCGGCGCTGACAGTCTCCTCTCCCCCTCGGGGAGAGGTCAGCCGAGCGAAGCGGAGGCTGGGTGAGGGGCCGTGTAGCCTGGTTTACTGCGCCGGCTTCATCGCATCCGCCGGCTTCATGGCGTCCGTCGCAGGCTTCATCGCATTGGTCGTCATCGCGTCGGCGGGTTTCATCGCATCGGTCGCGGGCTTCATGGCATCCGCCGGCTTCATGGCATCTGTCGCCGGCTTCATGGCGTCGGTGGTCATCGCATTGGCGGGCTTCATCGCGTTGGTCGTGTCGTCGGCGCGGGCGCCGGCGACGAAAACGGCGGCCGAAAGCGCGAAGGCGAGCGCCGGCAGGGTCAGGTACTTGGTCATGAGAGTCTCCTTGGGTTTTGGCGCGCGGAAGCGGGCCGGGTGATGCGTTGCCGCGTTCCACGGCCCCGCGCGATAAAAGGATGATCAGTTGGTGGCGGCGGCCAGGATCGGTCCGCCGCCCGGCGATTGCACGAGCACGGCGGTGCTCAAGCCCCCGGACGCGGCGGGCAGCGCATAGGCGGTGGCGCCGCCGGTCCAGCTGCCGAGTTTTGTCAGCGCATGCACGACATTGGCGTGCGGCAGCGTGCGGCCGGTGTTTTCGCCGCGCGCCACCGGCACCTGCACGACGCCCTTGGCATAGCGCACCAGCCAGACATCGGCCTTGCCGCCCGGTGCGGCGCCGGCGCCGATCGCGACCTTGCCGTCGCCAAGCGACAGCGAGGGGCCGCCGGTCTTGGCCGTCGCCGCGATCAGATGCTCGATCTCGCCGGGGGCGGCGCCGACGACATCGGCATGGCCGTTGACCACCACTTGTGGCGTGAACGGCCCGTCATGGCCAAGCGGCGGCTCGTAGGAAACCTGGCGCTGGGTGAATTCCTGTTTTCCGAACGTGTCCTTCCAGCCGAGGTAATCCCAGTAGGTGACGTTGAAGGACAGTGCCAGCACGCCGGGCTGATCCTTGACCTTGATGAGGTTGGCGTTGGCCGGCGGGCAGGACGAGCAGCCCTGGCTGGTGAACAGCTCGACCACGCTGAGCGGCTGCGCGCCAGCGGCACCGAGCGAGGCGGCGAGCGCAAGGGTGCCCAGGCTGGACAATGCGATGAAGCTTCTGGCTGGTGATCTCGGCATCGGCTGGCTCCGTGTGGGACGGCGCTGAGATGCGCCGGTCATTCCCCCACTTCGCTGCCCATTGCCGCTTCGTTACAGCGCTCACCGGTTTGTGATCAGGCGCCATTACCACCAGGCTTATGCGAGCTGCCCAAAACGCCACAGTGAGGTGTAGTGCATGATCGGCCGCTCGAACGTTGCGCCTGCCGCGACAAATCGCTTGCCTGCATCCAGCATGGGCTGGAAGGTATCGAGTTGCCTGGCGTGCTCCAGCGTGTCCCAGACACTGGTGTTGATCAGCGACAGAGTCGCCTCGTCCGCGCCGGCGTAGAAGACGAGCAGCCCTGGCATGGCCTCGATGCCGGGCCGAAGATCTGCCTCGGCCTCCAGCATCATACTTCGCAACAACGCGAACTTCGTGGCATCGCAGCGCAAGATGGACACACGCAGCACGGGGTCCGGCATCGCGTTCTTCTCCAAGAGTTGACGTGCCGCACGCTAGGCCATGCCGACCCAGGCCGCCAACACCTTGCCCAATCAAGATTGAGTGCGCATTGAGGGTGCCTTTCCCTTCTCCCCTTGCGGGAGAAGGTGGATCGCCGCGTAGCGGCGAGACGGATGAGGGGTGCGTGACGGATCGCCGTCCTTGCCAAGCTGGAGCACCCCTCATCCGTCTCGCCGCTACGCGGCGATCCACCGCCCGGGGCGAGTCACTGGCCTCGCCCGCCCTTCAGGCCCCACAAGAGGAGAAGGTAAAGAGCAGGCCCCCTACTGTGTCAGCGCCGTCAGCGAGGGGCGCTGGTTGAAGTCGCATTTGCCGGTAACATTGTAGAAGAAGTCGGCGTTGCTGACATCGGCCGGCACCGCGTTGCCGCCGTCTTCCCAGGCCTGGTAACCCGTCGCGCCGCAAGGCACAGCGGAGAAGATGTCGACGATCTGGCCGGCCGCGACCTCGGGCATGACCGTTGCGCTCGTGCCGATGTAGAGCCGGTCCGAGGTGGTCGGGTCGTTCGACTTCAGCACGGTCGGATTGCCCGAGGGCACATCCATCTCCAGATAGAGCTGGCCCATCTGGCTGACATCGATGACCGCGCCGGGGCTGTTGGCCGGATACATGGTGTTGACACAGGTGGTGACATATTTCCTGTTGCCACTGGTTTGCGTGATCGCCCCGGTGGGCAGGTTGTTGAAGTTGCTCACCGTCGTGGTCGTGCAGACCTGCGACTGGACGAGGGTGTTGACGTTTGCGCCACCATTGTTGGTGATCGTATACACGTTGCTCGTGCCGTAGCCCTTGGGATCGCCAAAGCCGTTGTAGGCATAGTCGATCTCCATTAGCGGCTTGGCTGTGGTCGCGCCGAACTGCGTGCCATAAAGCTTCATGGTCTTGTTCCAGTAGCCGGAGACCTTGGTGACCTGGAAGGTGGCCTGCACCAGGGCCGGCGCCTTGTTGACGCCGGAGGTGACGGCGACCGGCACGGTGGCGATCCTGGCAATGGTCATGAAATCGGTCGGCATGGCATAGCTCGCCGAAGTCTGCGCGGTAACGGTGCCGTTGGCGGAGACGTTGAAGCTCACCAGCGTCGCCGTGCCCTCGCCATTGTTGGCGACAAAATTGTCCTGCAGCGCCTGCTGGCGGGCCGGCAGCGTTGTGGTCGTCGGCAGCGTGGTGATGGCCAGCGTCGCGGCATCCAGCGCTTCCTGCATGTTGGAGCGGGTCTGGACGGCATCGGTGTAGTCGACCGAGAAGCCGACGACGGTGATCAATGGCACCAGGCTCAGGAAGAACAGCGGCATCATGGAGCCGCTGCGCGAACGGGCAAACCCGCCTGCAAGTTTCAGCATTTTTCTACCCCCAAGAGATATTAGTGACAGCGCAGATACCACGCAGTCGGCAAATCAAGGTCTAATAGGATCGATCAAAGTTTATGCATCTGAGGTCACAAGGCCGGTATTCTCGATTTTTTGGCGCCGCTCACCGCTTTGTGATCGAAGGCGCCGCCCTTGCGCCGCAAGCCTTGCCGGGGCAGGCTGCCCCTGCTAAAGCGCGCGGATGAGCACGCCCCTCGACCATATCCGCAACTTCTCCATCGTCGCCCATATCGACCATGGCAAATCCACGCTTGCCGACCGGCTGATCCAGTCCACCGGCGGGCTGGAGCTGCGCGACATGAAGGAGCAGGTGCTGGACTCGATGGACATCGAGCGCGAACGCGGCATCACCATCAAGGCGCAGACGGTGCGGCTGAAATACCGCGCCAACAATGGCGAGGACTATATTCTCAACCTCATCGACACGCCCGGACATGTCGACTTCGCCTATGAAGTGTCGCGCTCGCTCGCTGCCTGCGAGGGTTCGCTGCTGGTGGTCGACGCCAGCCAGGGCGTCGAGGCGCAGACGCTGGCCAATGTCTACCAGGCGATCGACAACAACCACGAGATCGTCGTGGTGCTGAACAAGGTCGACCTGCCAGCCGCCGAGCCCGAGCGCATCCGCGAGCAGGTCGAGGAGGTGATCGGCATCGACGCCTCCAACGCCGTGCTGATCTCGGCCAAGACCGGGCTTGGCATTCCCGATGTGCTCGAAGCCATCGTCCACCAGTTGCCGCCGCCGCGCGAAGGCGATGCGACGGCACCGTTGAAGGCGATGCTGGTCGACAGCTGGTACGACGCCTATCTCGGCGTCATCGTGCTGGTGCGCATCATCGACGGCGTGCTGAAGAAGGGCCAGACCATCCGCATGATGGGCACCGGCGCCAAATATCTGGTCGAGCGCACCGGCGTGTTCACGCCCGCCCGCATCAATGTCGACGAGCTCGGCCCCGGCGAGTTCGGCTTCTTCACCGGCTCGATCAAGGAAGTGGCCGACACACGCGTCGGCGACACCATCACCGAGGACAAGCGCGCCACCGCGCATGCGCTGCCCGGCTTCAAGCCGGCGCAGCCGGTGGTGTTCTGCGGCCTGTTCCCGGTCGATGCCGCCGATTTCGAGGATCTGCGCGCCGCCGTCGGCAAATTGCGCCTCAACGACGCGTCCTTCTCCTATGAAATGGAAACCTCTGCGGCGCTCGGCTTCGGCTATCGCTGCGGCTTCCTTGGCTTGCTGCATCTGGAAATCATCCAGGAGCGGCTGGAGCGCGAGTTCAACCTCGACCTGATCGCCACGGCGCCGAGCGTCGTCTACCGGCTGCTCCTCAATGACGGCTCGGTGAAGGAACTGCACAACCCGGCCGACATGCCCGACGTGGTGAAGATCTCGGCGATCGAGGAGCCGTGGATCCGCGCCACGATCCTGACCCCCGACGACTATCTCGGCGGCATATTGAAGCTCTGCCAGGACCGGCGCGGCATCCAGGCCGACCTGTCCTATGTCGGCAAGCGCGCCATGCTGACCTATGATCTGCCGCTCAACGAAGTCGTCTTCGATTTCTATGACCGGCTGAAATCGATCTCCAAGGGCTATGCCTCGTTCGACTACCACCTGACGGACTATCGCGAAGGCGATTTGGTGAAAATGTCGATCCTGGTCAATGAGGAGCCGGTCGACGCGCTGTCGATGCTGGTGCACCGCACGGCGGCAGAAAAGCGCGGACGGCAGATGTGCGAGAAGCTGAAGGAGCTGATCCCGCATCACCTGTTCAAGATCCCGATCCAGGCCGCCATCGGCGGCAAGGTCATTGCGCGGGAAACCATCTCGGCGCTGCGCAAGGACGTGACCGCCAAATGCTACGGCGGCGACGTCTCGCGCAAACGCAAGCTGCTGGACAAGCAGAAAGAGGGCAAGAAGCGGATGCGGCAGTTCGGCAAGGTGGATATTCCGCAGGAGGCGTTTATCCAGGCGCTGAAGATGGGCGATTGAGACTGCTACTTTGTTAAACTGGCAAGTATGCCCTCTATCGACCACTTCTCCTCTTGGCCAACACGATTGGCATTTATAAATCGCTCTACAGGCGTCAATGCACCCAAATCACCAACTATCGCACTAAATTCACGCCAAAGCTGTCTCATCGAATCGAACGAGCTAATATGCATCAAGTCTGAGGGACTTGCCTTTCCGGAAATAGTTATTGATTGAGTGTATATTAGCAATCCGACTAGATCATATTTTGGGAATTCTTTCCTAATCCACTCAATGTGATTATGGCTTTGTCCGATGTCTTTTTTTTGAGATCTCGGAAGATTCCTGCTTATCGCTCTTAAGCTCTATTCCAATAATCTTCTTTGTTCTGTGGTCAATCCATATGCCGTCGGGACCGACGCCGTGATCAGTGCATGGTCGCCGCGCATCCAAGCCCAAGGCGCTGCCCAATTCCCGTATTCCTTCTTCCGCCTTCTTGTGATCATCCTGCTGAAAGGCCATCGCAACCGTCTCTGCTGCCTTTCCGATCCGCTTTACCAACATAGGCCTTTCAAGGGTCAGAAACTGTCGGAGACCCTCTTCCAAGAATGTGGTCTCATCCTGCAGATCCGACTCGAGACCTTCTGGTCTAGGTCTGCGAGGAAGCGGCAATCGGCCTCCAAGTTTTTTGCGGGCCTCATCAAACCAATCGTACATCGCATCGTCCTCACCGTTAGCGAGATGAGCGATACCGACCCAGAGCGAATACCAGCCGTGCAGCCTTGGGTTTATCTGCGAGATATCCGAGAAATCCCCATCAAACTCGTCAATGGCACCGGCAAAGTCGCTTTGCCAGAGCTTTAGTATGAATCTTGATTCCTTCTTTGCGTAAATATCATCTAACTTATTTTCCTTTTCTCTATCAGCGATCTTTTTATCATCAAGATTTTGATTATCTATATGAGCGCCGTAGAACGAAATCCAGTTCTCATCTCTATTTATAATCTGGTCGATCAAGGCGTCGACTTGTTCCAGATCAATATCCTTAATCTGTTCGTTGAATGATTCAGATAAACGGATTTGTTCCTGCAATATTCGGGGGAAGCTCGAAATATTTCGAGCGTTTCTTATCCAATTCTCAACCTCCCGATTGGGGATAATATATAGTCCAAAATCATTCTTGCCGCGATTTATTCGCCCAAAGAGCTGTGTGATCCGGCTTGCGACTGTGGAAAGAAAAGCCCTATCCAGGCGCAGCGTGTCGAAAGAGTAGCGCTCAAGCTGGGTAATGCCGACGGGTAATCCGTCCACCACCATTATTCTGCATTGATCGTCCGGGAGGTCTATGCCGTCGTATCGTCCCACAAGAATGAAAGCGCCACTATCTGCGGCACGGAATGCGTTCAGCCTAGCTGTAAAATCAGCGTCATTGGACGGTTGATCCACCACTGTCCGCCAGGACAACGCCCTTTTGTCACTTGGGACGGCGATCAGAACTTTGTGGCGCTGGCTAAGTTTTCGCACGTTGCCCGTGTCATTGGTGAACTTGGATATCGAACTGCCAAAAAGAAGAACTCTCTCGCCCCGGCCCGCGTCCACAGGCGGTTCAATCGGAATTGATGACCGGCCAAATGCTCGAATGACGTCAGCCTTCGACTGAATCGTCGCCGACAGAAACACTTTTGGTGTCGCATTATCTTCTAGAATATTCATATGCAGAGAAGGGAGAAATGGCGGAGTTATTTCAATACGTTCTCGCGAAATTGTTATGACACAAAACCCTAAACGCCCTTTTAAATAGTCAAGAGATAGTATGTTCGACGTGTCTTTGTCAGATATATTGCTTTTTAGTATCTCTTGTATTCGATTGGAATGCTTGAATACACCCACCGGTGGCGTAAGAGCAATTCCGCCGCTAGATTCGTTAACCGCCTGATCGAAGTTGTGAGCAATATTTAATTCGTCAAAAATGGTGCGAATTTCGGCCGCAAGGGAATGAAACAGCTCTGGATGATACGCCTTGTTTGCAACTATCGTGAATGCCTCCCGAACAAGCCGCTCTCCCACATGTGCGTCATCGAATATAATTGCCCCTGGGGCCTTCGCGCCTTTGAACTTTGTTCGCGCCGGCAATAGTGCTTGATATGTTGTTACACAAAATGACTTTCCTTGTTCAAATTTGTCATCGGAGAATGTACTCCCGTAGTACGTTGTTGGACTTATTCCAACAGAATTTGCTTCTTTTAAAGTCTGCCTGATAAGATCAATCGTGGGGCAGGCGTACAGTACATTTTGATATCCGCGATTGATGTAGCTTTGAGCTATTAATACGCCGACCAGCGTCTTTCCCGCGCCTGTGTACATTGATATAATGGTATTTTTATCGTAGTGCTTGGACCAATCATCGAGGGCAAGAGCCTGACCTTGCCAAAGTTCTTTTATTGAGGATTTCCCAGAGGGTCGACGGCTAAATATTTCTTTTGGATCGTGAGGTTTGTCGCCGGCACCCGGCTTCTTCAATCCTCCGAAGTCAAATTTTTCAACCATATTAGCCTCCCAAGAACTGGCGATAGCCTTACACGACTTTTCTTCGCAGTATAGTATATTGTTTTCCGGCTTATGTGCGAGGAACCCGGCTCAGGCTACCTGTTGCCAAACCCTTTTGATAACTACTTGGTACACTGACTAGGTATTTGTTTTCGTTGAATGTTCTGCCTTCCGCCTAGTCGCCACCCCCTCGACACCTTCCAGGTTTTCCGCTCTCACTCTAAGCACCATACTCACACCGCGCCGAAATCTATAATAGACTCCATAGTGACCTTTCTTTCGGCGCTCGGGCCTTCCACGATAGCGGCGATCTTCGGTTTTTTCGTGCGGAAGTGTGGCACCCGGCCTGTTGGGTCGGGGCTACTTTCGGAGCGCCCTTTCCCGAAGTATCCTTCGCCCTGCTTTGGGGAGACATCACATGCGCTCCACATCAGACATCGTCGCCTCTCTCGGCCTCGCCATCGGCGGCGCCTTCGGCCTGGCCGGCACCTTCGTCGCCAGCGCTCCGCTGCGCGAAACGCTCTGGACGATCGACGGCGCGGCGCTCGTGGTCGGCACCGCGCTGCTCACCATGAAATACCAGCGGCTGGGCAATGACTGCGTCGCCGCGGGCTTCCTGACTTTCCTGGCCGGCGAGAGCCTGCTGCTGGCCGGCAACGCGGCGGGGCTGGAGGCCAGCGTGCCCTCCTATGTCGGCGGCATTTCGCTTTGGGCGGCGGCACTGGTCATGGTCAGCGCACCGAAGGTTTTTGCGCTGTGGATGCGGCTCACCGCGCTCGTGGCCGCCGTGCTGTTTGTCGTCTCGGCTGGCATGATCCTCTGGGGCGCGCCCTTGCTGCCGACCTCGGCGCCGCTGCCCGCCGCCGGCTATCCGTTCCTGGTGCTGACGTTTGTTGGGTGGATCTGGACGCTGCTGAGGGATGGGCGATGAGGGCGACCGCCGAAATCCGCAGCAACACTTCAGGTGTTGGTGTGAGGTGGGACGGTATGGCGCTGGTTCCTCGCCCCACGAAGTGGGGAGAGGTGGCCCGGCGAAGCCGGGACGGAGAGGGGCCAGCGCGGCGTTTGGGAGGTTGTTCCCAGCATTTCTGATAGGCTTCCTGTCGTGTCAGCCAGACTCTATGCCTGATAGGGTTTTGGCTTTGCGTAGGGCGTCCCCCGCTCCGTCCCGGCTTCGCCGGGCCACCTCTCCCCACTCCGTGGGGGCGAGGAACCCAAGGACAACAAGCCGGCGCCTCATAGGAGACGTCGGCGTTGCCCTCACCTGCCTGCAATGAGGGGCGGCGCTGACTTCGGCGGTAGTCCACCCCGAGGCATGTCCGCCCGTATTGACATCAGGTGGACACCAGCGTCATTGGGCGTGGGCCATTGGGGGACTATCCGTGAAAAAGATCTATGCAAAGCCGACGCTGAACAGGCGCGAGAAGCTTTCGGCCGTGACGGCTGTGGCGTGTCCAGTGTCGGTCTGCCCGCACTAGAGCCTTCCAGGCTTCCACCCGTCGCTCTCCCGGCGATCACAGCAGGGTTTTGTACAAAACCGTACCAACGGCCCGGCTTGGTTGATCGTGCTCGCATCGCCGGCTACAAAAATCGGGCGGCGGACCTTTATCAGGTCGCCAGTGGCCGGCGCGGGACTCAGGCAATTGTCTTCACCGGCACGCGCGCCGGCCACTTCCCTGCCGCTGCATGCGCCCGGCCATCTCGCCGCGAACAATCCAGTTGACGAGGCCGCTGTCGACATGCGCCTTGTCCGTGAGTTCGCGCAGCAGGGCCTTGCAGTGGTCGGCCCATTGCGCCTCAGGGATGAGGTGTTCGGCAATGGATGTCTTGAACGCCCTGCGCAGCGCATGAAAAGTAAGCGGCGGCCCGGTGGGGTCTTCCATTGCATTGCTCCCGACAAGGGCGGGAGTACGCTGACACTCTCAAGCACCAGCGCCCATTGCGTGGCCAGCGACAGCGCAACCATGCGCCCTGTGGCGGCGGCGGTCCACCGCCTGGCGTCGCACGCTTTGCGTCGTACATGAAATGTTGGGGCTGGTGTGAGGGGGGCGGTAGGGCGCTGGTTCCTCGCCCCACGGAGTGGGGAGAGGTGGCCCGGCAAAGCCGGGACGGAGAGGGGCCAGCGCGGCGTTGGGAGGTAATTTCTCAAGGGTTGCTGTCGTGTCAGCCAGCTCATTCCTGATACGGTTTTGGCTTCGCGGAGGGCGTCCCCCGCTCCGTCCCGGCTTCGCCGGGCCACCTCTCCCCCACTTCCGTGGGGGCGAGGAACCTAAGAACGGCAGGGCTCACCCCTCCAACCAAACCTTCTCAAAATGCTGCTCCAGCGCCTGGTGCTGCTCACACCCCTCCACCCCTTTGCGATAGGTCCTGTACACCGAGCGCCAGTAGGGTTGGATGATGATGCCCGAGTCGCGCAGATTCTTCTCGATGCCGGCCATGATCTCCTTGCGGGCCTTGGCATCGGGGGTGGCGAGCGCCTTGTCGAGGAGGTCGTCGAACTCCTTGCTGGCGTAGGCGCTTTCGTTCCAGGCGGCACCCGATTTGTAGGCGAGCGCCAGCACCTGGACGCCGAGCGGACGGCCGAGCCATTCGGTGCAGGAGAAAGGATATTTGCTCCAGTCGTTCCAGAAGGTGGCGGCGGGCAGCACGGTGCGCTTGATCTTGAGGCCGGCCTCGCGCATCTGCGCGGCAATCGCGTCGCCCGTGCTCTTCTGCCATTCGACGTCGACCGAGATCAGCTCGTATTCATGGTCAGCCTTGCCGGAGACGGCGAGCAGTTTCTTCGCCTCCTCCACGTCGCGTTTGGCCGGGCCGATATCGGCATATTCGGGATGCATGGGGCCGACATGGTGGTTGTCGGCGGGCTTGCCCCTGCCGTCGAGGCCGAGCTTCAGCACGGCTGAATTGTCGACGGCGAGCTGGGCGGCGCGGCGCAGCTGGATGTCGTCATAGGGCGCGTTGCCGATATTGAAGCGGGCGACGATGGTGGAGCCGGTGGCGATCTCGGAATTTTTGAGCCCCATCTTGTCGGTCTGCGCGACGGCGTCGGAAGCGGTTTCGTGGTCGGTGTCGATCTCGCCAGATTCGAAGGCCGACAGCATGGCGTTGGGGTCGGAGCCGTAGTCGACCCATTTGATACCGTCGAGCCAGAACTCGCCCTTCCACCAGGGCTTGTCCTTGCGGCGCACTTCGGCGGTGGTCTCGGCGCCCCAGCTGACCAGCTCGCAGGGGCCGGTGGTGATGGCGAGCGCCTTCATGGGGTCGCCGTCGCCGTCATAGGAGCGGTGCATGATCAACGCGGGGTAGTCCGCCATGCCGGCGATCAGCGAAATGTCGGGTTTTGGCAAATTCAGCTTGATGGTGAAGTCGTCGACCTTCTCGATGCCGCCATCGACCACCTTCTTGGTGTCGGCATTGACCAGGGCGCCCATGCGCGCGGCGACCGAATTGCCGGCGACGCCGGCCTCGCACCAGCGGGTGAGGTTGTGGACGACATCGTCGGCGTTGAAGGTGTCGCCGTTCGACCAGGAAATGCCCTTGCGCACATGCAGCGTCAGGGTTTTGGCGTCGTCGCTCATCTCCCATTTTTCCAGGAGCCAGGGCTCGAACGAGAAATCGGTGTTCCAGCGCACCAGATATTCGTTGCAGTGGCGGGCGACATTGGACATTTCGACGCCGTCGAAGGTGCGCGGGTCCTTGAAACCCTTGACGTTCATGGCGACGCGCAAGGTGCCACCCTTCCTGGGCTCGGCGGCACGGGCCAGGGTCGCGGTCAGGCCGCCAAGCGCGAGCGCGCCGGCGGCGCTGACGCCGAGGCCGGCCATCAGGGCAAAATATTCGCGGCGGTTGATGCCACCCTTTTTGAAATCGTCGGCGACGGGCTTGGCTTGCGGGTGCAGTTTGCGGTCGGTCAGCATGAATTTCATCGTCGTTCCCTTTGTCGTTGGGCGTCCCGACGAATCGCCAACGCGGGGGCGGCTGCGACCGCCGGGACGCCTTTGCCTGAGGCGGCGATGATAGGGCTGGGTGACGTGAGGGAGTGTTCTGGAATCCGCAGGAGTTGTGCGGTGCTCCGCAGGGGGGTAGGCCGTGGCCTGTGGGGCAATCCAGCCCTGGTGGCTGCCGAGTTCCGCCCTCCTGGCCTGCGGCTTCGCGTTTCACCAGCGGCTTCCCCCACTCCGTCTCGGCTTCGCCGAGCCACCTCTCCCCCCTCCGGAGGGAGAGGAAAGACGCCAGGGTCGGTAAACTCGCGCCTTTCCTCTCCCCCGTCGATCGGGGGAGAGGTGGCGAGCGAAGCTCGACGGAGTGGGGGTCGACCCATGGCTCGACCGTTGTATTTCGATCGACCAGAACCCGGTTAAGGTGGCGCCTATGGGTGCTGTCCCACCAGCGTCGCGGGTCATCAAGGCAACAAAAAACCCGGCTCAAGGCCGGGTTTTTCGAGGCATTCTGTAGATAGTTCAGCTCACCTTGACCTTCGAGGCCGCGGCCTGGTCTTCGGCGATCTTCTGCTGGAACATCTGCGCGAAGTCGATTGGGTCGAGCATCAGCGGCGGGAAGCCGCCATTGCGGGTTGCCTCGGCGATGATCTGGCGGGCGAATGGGAACAGAAGCCGCGGGCATTCGATGAACAGGATCGGCAGCATGTGCTCCTGCGGGAAGCCCGAGATGGCGAAGACGCCGCCATAGACCAGCTCGACGTTGAACAGCACTTCCTGGTCGAAGGAGGCCTTGGCGTTCAGCGTCAGATTGACATCGAACTGCTTGTCGGAGAGCGGGTTGGCGTTGACATTGACGTTGATGGCGATGCCGGGGGCCTTGTCGCGGCCGCGCAGCGAGTTCGGCGCGCCGGGGCTTTCGAAGGACAGGTCCTTCACATACTGGGCGAGCACGTTGAGCGACGGCTGCGCCGCCGTGTTGCCGTTTCCGTTGGCCGCGCCGACCGGCGCGTCATCATTGCTGGCCATGAGCCTGATATCCTTTTCCCCTGGGCAGCGTTGCTGACCGAATTGAAATCGGGCGTTCGCTACCATGGCCGGCATGACAAGACAAGGTTTGCCGCCTTGGGGCTCGGGGGCAATCGCCATAGGCTGTGTTGGCTGCGGTTGGGTGTGGAGAGATCATCGTCGAGGTCGGCGCCGCCCCTCATCTGGCTGCCCGTCCCCCGCGGCCGTTGCGGAAGGGCGCCCTTCCTCTCCCCCGTCGATCGGGGGAGAGGTGTCGAGCGAAGCTCGACGGAGTGGGGGTCGACCCTTGGGCGCAAGGCGAGGCAATGCCTGCGCCTTGCGCCCTTTTCAATATCCGTTCGCGGTGCTTGCCAGGTGGTTCCCCCACTCCGTCTCGGCTTCGCCGAGCCACCTCTCCCCCCTCCGGAGGGAGAGGAAAGGAGCCTAGCTGGGGCGGCGCTGGCCTTTCAGAACAAATCAGAACACTGCAACCGCGTTCTCAGTCGTCCTTGAGACGCCGCCACGGCGAGTTGTGGTCCGGTCCGCGCTTGAAATCGTCCTCGCGCGAATAGTCGCCGTCGTCGAGGTCGATGACCTTGTCGCGCTGGCGGCCGCGAAAACCGCCGGCCGAGAAGTCGGTGGCGACGACGATGCGGCCCTTGAACCGGCGCCAGGCAAGGTCGCGCACCGGCGGCAGAAACAGCAGCAGGCCGATAATGTCCGTGATGAAGCCGGGGATGATCAACAGGATCGCGGCGACCACGATCATGGCGCCGTGGGCGAGATGGCGGCTGGGATCATGGCCGGCATCCATCTCGGCGCGCACCCGCGCCATGACGCCAAAACCCTGGTGCCTGAGCAGAAGCACGCCGGCGATGCTCGACGCCAGCACCAGGCCGACCGTCGCCAGCGCGCCGACCTCGCGGCCGACAATGACGAAACCGGCGATTTCCAGCAGCGGCAGTGCGAGAAGAAAGAGGGGAAGCAGCGAAATGCGCAAGTCCTGGCAACCTTTTCGGTCGTTTTGGTCGTTTCGATTGTTTTGTCCCGCTGGCGACCAATCGCCGCTGGCACGGAGGCTATTAGATAGGTATGCCTGCCTTTGATTTGAATGATTGCACCTTGCGTTCTATATGCTTTGAATGTTGAACGCTATGCGACCGCGGCTTGTTGGCTGGATGGTCCGGCCTCGAGGCAGGGATTGATTGGCGGAAGATATGGGATTCTTCGACTTCGGCACGATTTTCTTCCTGATCGCGGCGGTGGTGATCTTCTTCCAGCTGCGCAACGTGCTGGGCCGTCGGACCGGGAGCGAGCGGCCGCCCTTCGATCCCTATACGGCGGCGCGCACCGACAAGGACGCCACGCAGAAGCCCGAGAATGTCGTTTCGCTGCCGCGCAAGCGGCTGCCGGGCGAACCGGCGCCGGCCGACGCCTATACGGCGATCGACGCCTTCGCCAAACCCGACACCGATCTCAACAAGGGCCTGCGCACGATCAAGGACAATGATCCGTCCTTCGATCCGAAGGGTTTCGTCGACGGCGCCAAGATGGCCTATGAGATGATCGTCATGGCCTATGCCGACGGCGACCGCAAAACGCTGAAGAACCTGTTGTCGCGCGAGGTTTTCGACGGTTTCGTCGCCGCGATCGGCGAACGCGAGGCCAAGTCGGAAAAGATCCAGTCCTCCTTCGTCGGCATCGACAAGGCCGATATCGTCTCGGCCGAGATGAAGGGCGGCGAGGCGCATGTGACGCTGCGCATCATCAGCGAACTGATTTCGGCGACGCGCGACAAGGCCGGTGCCGTCATCGACGGCGATCCGGAAACCGTGGCCGAGGTCAAGGATGTCTGGACCTTCGCCCGCGATACGCGCTCGCGCGATCCGAACTGGAAGCTCGTCGCCACCGAAGAAGAAGACTGAGTCCGGAACAGGCGGGCTCCGGTGTCGCTGTCGCCTCTCCTTGTTGAAAGGTCCTTTGGCGACCTACCTGGCTGGGGCGACGACGACCATCTGCCGGCCTTCGAGGCTTTTCGCCGCTCCGCCTTCCATGTGCTGGTAAAACCCTATCGCAGCGGCGCGCTCGGCGTCGATTTCAGCGCCTTCGCGGAGGCTTACGCCGAAGCGCGCGCCGCCTCGCCGGTGAACCGCTCGGAGGCCCGCGCCTTCTTCGAACGCCATTTTGTCCCCATGCTGGTCCGCTCCGAAACCGGCGCCGGCCTCGTCACCGGCTTCTACGAGCCGCAAGTCCAGGCTTCGCCGGTGCGGACGGAGCGTTTTGCCGTGCCGCTGTTGTCGCGCCCGGCCGATCTCGTCGATGTCGACGACGCCAACCGGCCGCAAGGGATGGATTCTTATCTCGCCTTCGCGCGCCGGACAGCGGACGGACTGGCCGAATATCCTGACCGTGGCACGATCGAGCGCGGCGCGCTCAGGAGCCAAGGGCTGGAGATCGCCTGGCTGGCCGACAAGGTCGATGCCTTCTTCATCCATGTGCAAGGGGCGGCACGGCTCGCCATGACCGACGGCCGGCTTTGCCGCGTCACCTACGCCGCCAAATCCGGCCAGCGTTTCACCGGGCCGGGCAAGGTGCTGAGCGAGCTGGGTGAAATCCCGCTCGCCGAAGTGACGATGCAGTCGATCCGCGCCTGGTTCAAGGCGCATCCGGACCGCGTCGACGAGATCCTGTGGCAGAACCGCTCCTACATCTTCTTCCGCGAGGCCGACGTCGAGGACGCCGCGCTCGGCCCGATCGCCGCCGCCAAGGTGCCGCTGACGCCGGGCCGCTCGGTTGCAGTCGACCGGCTGCTGCACACATTCGGCACGCCGTTCCATATCGACGCGCCGACGCTGACCGCCTTCGACGCAAAACCGTTCCGACGGCTGATGATCGCGCAGGACACCGGCTCGGCCATCACCGGGCCGGCGCGGGGCGATCTGTTTGCCGGCTCGGGCGATGCCGCCGGCGAGATCGCCGGCGTGGTGCGCAACGCCGCCGATTTCTACGCGCTGGTGCCGCGCGCGCTGGCCGGGGGTGCCTGATGAGCAAGCGCCCGGACAGGCTCAGCGAGGACGACCGGGTGCTGTGGAACCTGGTGGCTCGCACGGCCAAGCCGCTCAAGGGCAGGATTTCGGTCGACATCCCCGACATGGCCATCGAGGCCAAGCCGACGACGACGCAGACGGCTCAGCCCGCCGCCAATGCGCCGGGTGCGGTGAAGCCGAAGGTGCAGCACGTCACACACCGGCTCGACGAACCGACGCTGGACAAATTGTCGAAGGGCCGGCTGCCGATCGAGGGCCGCGTCGACCTGCATGGCATGACGCAGGACGAGGCCTATTCGCTGCTGTTCTCGTTCCTGCACCGGGCGCATGCCGGCGGCATCCGCTATGTGCTGGTCATCACCGGCAAGGGATCGTCCTCCGGCGGCGACGGCGTGCTGCGGCGCGCCGTGCCCGCCTGGCTGTCGACGCCGGCGTTCCGGCCGCTGGTCTCCAGCCACGACCATGCCGCCCGCAACCATGGCGGCTCGGGCGCGCTCTATATCAGGCTGCGGCGGGTGCGCGCATGAGGGCTGTGAGGCCAGGCGCATGACGCCGTTCGGCGAGAAGCTGCGGGCGCTGCGAGCCGAGCGCGGCGTCAGCCAGAAGGACATGGCGGCGGCGATCGGCGTCAGCGCCGCCTATCTGTCGGCGCTCGAGCATGGCAGGCGCGGCGCGCCGACCTGGACGCTGATCCAGAAGATCATCGGCTATTTCAACATCATCTGGGACGATGCCGAGGAGTTGGCGCGGCTGGCCGAAGCCTCGCATCCACGCGTAAAACTCGACACGTCGGGCCTCAACCCCGCCGCCACCGAACTCGCCAATCTGCTGGCCGAGAACATCGAGAAACTGGACGAAGCGGAGCTGCGCCGCATCACCGCCTCGATCCGTGCCGCACTTGGCCGGCTGAAGTAACTGGTTTTGCCCGGATTTTGGGAGGGTTGAATATCCGCTCGCTGCAAGACAGTGCCCGCCGGCGGCAGCCAGCGGGCAGCTGTGGTGAAATCACGGCTTGCCGGTCGGGCCGCCATTGGGGTTGCCGCCGTTGGTGCCCGGGCGGCCATTGTCATTATGGTCGCGGCCACCATTGCCGCCGCCCAGGCAGTCCGATGCACCGGTAGTGCCGCAACAACGGCCGGCCCAAAGGTCATTGAGCGTGGTCTTGACGCAGCTCGTGTCGGTCTGACCAGCCAGAGCGGATCCGGCAAAAGCGGATACCGCGACGGCGGCGAGAAGGGTGTTACGCAGGAAAGCAGTCATTTGAAATCTCCATGGTTGGGTTTTCGTCATTCACGGCTGTGTGTCGCCGGGCGAACGGAAATGGTTCATGGAGGGATGCGAAATTTTCGGGGAATGCGCGAGATGCGCGGCTGGCCATGTTGGCGCCGCCCCTCATCCGCCCTTCGGGCACCCCGGCCCTTCGCTGTCGCTTCGGGCGTTCGTTGTTCGAAAAGCCAAGCAATTGGCTTTTCGTCCGCTGCGCGGACCACGCCTCACCCCCGTGAACGGGGAGAAGGCAACAGCCGCGCGGTTGGCGCTTGTACATCGATGATTGGCGAAAGCGGCGATGACGGCGTCTTTCTCCCCGTTTACGGGGAGAAATGCCCGGCAGGGCAATGAGGGGCAGCGCCAGCCTTTGCTATTTGCCTGGAATAACCGACAACAGGCGTAGCGAAAGGAGCGGCGCTCCTAAAGCCGCTACCGGTCCTATTCCACCGACCCCACCAGAACCTGCTGGCCGCCGCGGATGGAGACCCAGCGGCCGGTGTTGTCGATCGCCTGCCGCTTGAGGAAGCGGTAGCCGGTCTGGTCCCAGGCCTTGACCTTGTCGGTCAGATTGTCGAGCACGTAGTCGCCCTTGTCGGTGCGCACCGTCAGCACGGAATGGCCTTCGCCATCGGGCTTGCGCACCACGGTGATGAGCAGATCGGCAAGCGAGATGCCCATGTGGGACAGCCGGCGGCGCTTTTCCAGGACATAGTCCTCGCAATCGCCATAGCCGTTGTCGGGATAGGTCCAGACCTCGTCCTTGCCGTAGTTCTCCATGTCACTCATCGGCTTGACGGCGGCGTTGACCCTGGCGGTGACGTTGATCAGCTTGCGCATCAGCCCGTCGGTCATCCTGGCCGGTGCCAGATTGCTCGGACGGATCGAGCATTCGCCGGGGTGCAGCTTGCAGAAATCATAGTGGCCGATCGGCTGCGAGGTGATGCCCCCGGTCGCCATCGCTCCGGCAGCCAATGCCGGCCAGCTTCCCGTGGCTGCCAGACCGGCCGCAGCCACGCACAAACGCAGCCTTCTCGCCATTGTTGAGGAATTCATTGTCCCCGCTCACCCTGTTGTTAACGAAACGTTAAGGGCGATTGACAGTCCGTGTCAATTACGACGACAGGCTGATTGGCAGCATGGTTACCCGCGGGGAGGGCCAGCGTCACTTGTGCAACAGAAGCACAAGTGCGCCGATTTTTCAGATCTTGTCCCGGAATGGCCTATCGCTTGGCGGTGCGGACCAGCTTCGGCTTCACCGCGACGCGGTTCTGGCGGCCATAGCTGGTGATGAAGTCGACGATGCGCGGCACGATCTCGGAGCGGAAGCGCGAGCCGTTGAAGACGCCGTAATGGCCGACCGCCGGCTGCATGTAGTGGGCCTTCTTGTCGGCCGGAATGTTGACGCACAGATCCTGCGCCGCCTTGGTCTGGCCAAGGCCCGATATATCGTCGTTCTCGCCCTCGACCGTGAACAGAGCGACGTTGCGGATGGCTGATGTATCGATAAGGGTGCCGCGATGCGTCATCTCGCCCTTGGGCAGGGCATGGCGGACGAACACGGTGTCGACGGTCTGCAGGTAGAACTCCGCCGTCAGATCCATGACCGCCAGGTATTCATCATAGAAGTCGCGGTGTTTTTCGGCATTGTCGCCATCGTGCTTCACAAGGTGCATGAAGAAGTCCTTGTGGGCGATGATGTGGCGGTCGAGGTTCATGCTCATGAAGCCGGACAGCTGCAGGAAGCCGGGATAGACCTCGCGGCCGAAGCCCGGCACCGGCCAGGGCGCGTGCATGACGACATTGTCGCGGAACCAGTCGATGCCCTTCTCCTCGGCCAAAAGATTGACCGCGGTCGGGTTGCGGCGGGTGTCGATCGGGCCGCCCATCAGGGTCATGGTCGACGGCACGAAGGGGTCGCCCTTGGTCTCCATCAGCGCCACCGCCGCCAGAACCGGCACGGAAGGCTGGCACACCGCCATCACATGGGTGTCGGGCCCGAGCGCATGGAACATGTCGATGATGTAGTCGATATAGTCGTCGAGATCGAAGCTGCCGTCGGCCAGCGGCACCATGCGGGCATCGACCCAGTCGGTGATGTGGACATCGGCATAGGGCAGCATGGCTTCCACCGTGCCGCGCAGCAGCGTGGCATAGTGGCCCGACATCGGCGCCACGATCAGCAGCTTCGGATCCGGCTTGCGGCCGGCGGGCACCGCGCGCTCGAAGCGGACGAGGTTGCAGAACGGCTTCGACCAGACGGTCTTTTCGGTAACCTCGACGCTCTTCCAGTCGACGACGGTCTTGTCGAGGCCGAAGGCGGGCTTGCCATAGCGGCGCGTGGTGCGTTCGAACAGTTCGGCGCCCGCCGCAATCGAGCGGCCCCAGGGCGTGTGCGAAAACGGATTGAGCGGGTTGGCGCAGAACATCCGCACCGCGTCGGCATAGAGCCGGGCCGGCTGCAGCGCCGCATGGTTCATTTCATAGAGCTGGTAGAACATCGACAACCCCGCTGCTGCCTCGACCGAAGGGACGACGAGCAGCGCCGAGCCTCAAATGTCTCGCGGCGAGGTTAACAACTAATTGCTGCGATGCAATACGTCACGTGGCGTGATCAATCGTTCTTTCGTGCAAAGGCTTGCAAATCGGCCTGGAATGGCCGAGCCGGCTCAATGTGCAGTGCCGAAATGTGTAGGAAATATGTCCGGCCCTGGCGCCGGACGCCAGACCATGATCCCGAAAAGTGGTTCCGGTTTTCGGAAGAGATCATGGTCCAAGGAAAAGACTACATCAGACGCGCGCCACGCAGACAGCGGTCTGGCCGGAGCTGATGAAGCCAAGCTGTCCGGCGGCGCCCTTCGACAGATCGAGCATGCGACCCCTGATGAAAGGACCACGATCGTTAATGCGCACGATGACGCTGCGGCCGTTGTGCTGGTTGGTGACCCGCAATTTGGTGCCGAAAGGCAGAGTGCGGTGGGCGGCGGTCATCGCCGAAGGGTTCATGCGCTCGCCCGATGCGGTGCGCGAGTGCAGCGCGTACCAGGAAGCGCGGCCACACTGGCCGGCGGCGGCGGTTGCCGAAGTGGCGGAAGCGCCGACCATCAGGCCAGCAGCGATCGTTACCGCGACAAGCGCGGTCTGGTTTAGGTTCTTCATCTCTGAGGGGTGGCTCCGTTTTTGACAGACCCCAGCCGTTAGGTGCCGAATAAGGCAGGAAATGCGGCAAGCATCTGTCCGTTCCGTGGCGAGATCACACGTTTGGAGTCAGAGGGTAACAGTCTGTCAGGGATTTTCCGGCGATATCTGATCAATTCTCGATGATCTTCGGGCCGACATCGCAGATCGCTTTGACAAGATATCGGATTAATATCCAAGTAGAATCCGGCGTGATTGGACCTCTTCCTTTGGCTCTTTCATCACGCTCACGATGTCACAGACGATCGACTTGAAAAGCGAGATCTGACAATGAGACTGACCAAAAATCTGCTGGCCTTGATTGTGCTGGCCATCGGCGCGGTGTGGTCGCTGCAAGGCATCGGCGTGGTTGGCGGCAGCTTCATGACCGGCCAGTCGCAGTGGCTCTATATCGGCCTGGTCACCATGCTGCTCGGCCTGGCCGGGCTGGTGTGGGCGAACCGGTAGGGGTGAAAGGTCGCCCCCACTCCGTCGGGCCTAAGCAAGGTCGGCACCCTTCCTCTCCCTCCGGAGGGGGGAGAGGTGGCGCTGCGAAGCAGCGACGGAGTGGGGGAAGCCGCTCGTCAATCGCGCTGTCGCAAGACAGCCACAACCCAGCGAGCAAGAAAATCGTCACCCATGCTACCGGTCGATTCTGTTACCTATCTATCTGGTTCGGACAGAATGCCCTGCCCCGACAGGCCTAACCGAACAGCTGGTCCAGAATCGTGCCTTCGAGGCGGGCGAGCTCGGCGGAGCCGCGCCGGCGCGGCCGGGCCACCGGCACATCCAGGTCGAGCGCGATCCTGCCGGCGCTGATCACCACGACACGGTCGGCGAGCGCGACGGCCTCGGCGACATCATGGGTGACCAGCACGGCGGTGAATTTCTGGGCGAGCCAGATGCGTTCCAGCAATTGCTGCATCTCGATGCGGGTCAGCGCGTCGAGCGCGCCGAGCGGCTCGTCGAGCGCCAGGATCTGCGGGTGGCCGACCAGGGCGCGGGCCAGCGCGACGCGCTGCTTCTGACCGCCGGACAGCACCGAGGGCCATTCATCGGCGCGATCTGCGAGGCCGACCTCGCCCAGAATGTCGAGCGCGCGTTGCCTTGCGTCCGCGCCGGCGGCGATGCCGGTCAGCCCGACCTCGACATTTCTGACCACGCTGGCCCAGGGCAGCAGGCGCGGCTCCTGGAACATGAAGCGGGTGCGGCTGTGGCCTTCCTCCTCGGCGCCCAGCGTCAGCGATCCCGATGTCGGCCGGTCGAGCCCCGCCAGCAGCCTGAGCAAAGTGCTCTTGCCGCAGCCGCTCTTGCCGATGACGGCGACGAACTGCCCGGCCGGCACGTCAAGGTCGATGCCGTCGAGCACGGTCTTGTCGCCGAAGCGTTTTTCCACGCCCTTGAAGGCGAAGGCGCGGCGTCCTTCGACCGATATCGCCGGGCGCGCCGGCGCTGGCGCGGCGACGAAGGAACGGACGGAGGTCAGGCTGGCGGCTGGCATCGAAACCTCATCCGTTCTGGAAGGCGGGATGCCAGCCGAGCGACAGCCGCTCGAGCAGGCGGGCGAGGCTGTCGGCGAGCTTGCCGAGCAGCGCGTAGATCAGGATCGACAGCACGACGACATCGATCAGCAGGAATTCGCGCGCCTGCATGGCCATGTAGCCGAGGCCGGAGCTGGCCGAGATGGTTTCGGCGACGATCAACGTCAGCCACATGATGCCCAAGGCGTAGCGCAGGCCGACGAAGATCGCCGGCAGCGCGCCGGGCAGGATGACGCGGAAGAACAGCGCGCGGCGGTCCATGCCGTAGACGCGGCCCATCTCGACCAGCTGCGGATCGACGCTCTGGATGCCGAGCAGCGTGTTGACGTAGATCGGAAAGAACACGCCGAGCGCCACCAGGAACAGTTTGCTTCCTCGTCGATGCCGAACCACAGGATGACGAGCGGGATCAGCGCCAGATGCGGAATGTTGCGGATCATCTGCAGCGTGGTGTCGGTCAGGCCGCGGCTGAGCCGCGACAACCCGTTGGCGAGGCCGAGCGCGAAGCCGATCGAGCCGCCGACGGCGAAGCCGGCAAGCGCGCGCGCCGTCGAAACACCGATGTTGCGGATCAGTTCACCCGACAGCGTCAGCCGCCAGAAGGCCTCGGCGACGGCACTTGGCGCCGGCAGCACATTGGCCGGCATGACGCCCGCGCGGCTGGCAATCTCCCAGCCGGCGATCACCAGGACCGGCAGCACCCAGCCGATGGCGTTTGCGTGCAGGCGCGCGGAAAAGCTCATGACGAGGCCTGCAGGCGGGCGGCGCCGTGGAAGCCGACCGAGAATTCGTTGGCGATGGCTTCGTGCACCCGCTGCCGCCTGGTGCCGAGCCCGAGCTTCGGGAACAACAGCTCGGCGACGCGGTAGGCTTCCTCGAGATGCGGGTAGCCGGAGCCGATGATGGTATCGATGCCGATCGCCTGGTATTCGCGGATGCGCTCGGCGATCTGCTCCGGCGTGCCGACCAGCGCGGTGCCGGCGCCGCCACGCACCAGGCCGACGCCGGCCCACAGATTGGGCGAGACGACAAGCTTGTCGCGGCGGCCGCCATGCAGCTCGGCCATGCGGCGCTGACCGACCGAGTCCATCTGGTTGAGGAAGCGCGCCTGGGCATTTTCGATCTGGGCGTCGGTGACGTGGCTGATCAGCCGGTCGGCGGCGCGCCAGGCTTCCTCCTCGGTTTCGCGCACGATGAAATGCAGCCGGATGCCGAAGCGCAGTTTTCTGCCGCGCAGCGCTGCCTTCGCGCGCGCTGAAGCGAGCTTCTCGGCGACTTGGCGCGGCGGCTCACCCCAGGTCAAGTACATGTCGACGAGGTCGGCGGCGAGATCCTGCCCGGCGTCGGACGAGCCGCCGAAATAGAGCGGCGGCCGCTCCTGGCTTGGCAAAAGGTCGAGGCGGCCATTCTCGACGCGGTAATATTTGCCGTCGAAATTGACGCGCTCGCCGGACACCAGTGCCCGCCAGATGGTCAGGAATTCATGCGCCTGCGCATAGCGCTCGTCATGCGGCAGGAAGACGCCGTCGCCGGCAAGCTCGGTCGGATTGCCGCCGACCACGACATTGAGCAGCAGGCGGCCATTGCTCAGCCGGTCGAGTGCCGCAGTCTGGCGCGCGGCGAAGGTCGGCAGCGTCACGCCGGGCCGCAGTGCCACCAGGAATTTGAGTTTTTCGGTGAGCGTCGCGAGGCCCGTCGCGGTGATCCAGGAATCCTCGCAATTCTGCCCGGTCGGCAGCAGCACGCCGGGAAAACCGAGCCGGTCGACGGCCTGGGCGATCTCCTTGAAATAACCGAACTCCGGCGGCCGCTGCTGCTGTTCGGAACCGAGATAGGAACCGTCGCCATGCGTCGGGATGAACCAGAAGAAATCGAGTGGCGCGGTGCTGGCTGGCGTGGTCATGGTGGACTTCCTGGAGATGCAGGCACAAACGGCAACGGCGCCGGGCGGTCTCACCCGGCGCCGCGAGACAAAAGATCAATTGCCTGGCGCGATCCAAACCGCGTCGGAGATGCGGACCGCCTTCGGGATCAGGCCGAGCTTGAAGAAGCGGTCGGCGGTCGCCTGCTGGCTGGCGACGATCTCGTCGGTGATCGGAAAGATGCCGAATTTGCTGCGATTGGCGGCGATGATCTGGGCGTCGAGCGGCACGCCGGTGACCTCATGCAGCGCCTCGGCCACCTTGTCGCGGTTCTGGTCGGCCCATTTCACCGCCTCGCCAAGTGCGGCGACGGTCGTGGTGATGGTTTCAGGATGCGCCTTGGCGAAATCCTTGTTGGCGAGGAAATAGGTGTTGACCTTGAGCACCTCGCTGGAGCGGGCCAGGACGCGGGGCTGGTAACGCGTTTCGGCAATGGCGAAGAACGGATCCCAGACCGCCCAGGCATCGATCTGGTCGCTGGCGAAGGCGGCGGCGGCATCGGCGGGGCTGAGATAGATCGGCGTGATCTGATCGAACGGAACGCCGGCCTTCTCCAGCGCCGCCACAAGAAGATTGTGCGCGGAGGTGCCCTTGCCGACACCGACGCGCTTGCCCTTGAGGTCGGCAACCGATTGCACCGGCGAGGCCGGCTTGACGAAGATGGCCTCGCCGTCACCATTGGACGGCAGGGCCGCGACATAGACGATGTTGGCGCCGGCCGACTGGCCGAAGATCGGCGGCGCGTCGCCGGTCCAGCCGACGTCGATGGCGCCGACATTGAGCGCCTCGACCAGCGGCGGGCCGGCGGTGAACTCGACCCACTTCACGGTGACGCCCTTGCCCGTGAGTGCCTTCTCGATCACCTGCTGCTGCTTGGCGATCACCGGCAGGCTGGTCTTCTGATAGCCGATGCTGAGCTGCTTCAGCTCCTGCGCGGCGGCACCGAACGACAAGGCAACGGTCGCGGCCACAAGGCCGATGCCGAAAACGCGTCTCGTCAGATTGAACATGATCCCTCTCCTTCGCTGCGGATCGGCGCCGGGAAAATGTCCTCGCCGGTTGGAAGAGAGCTCAGGCTAGGTAGTTCTATAAAATTAGTAGAGGAATGATTTTGCGAGTTGCGCGCGACAGATGGAATTGATTTCTCCCTTTGGCGGGACAGCGCCCCCTCTGCCCTACCGGACAGAGGGGGGCGGGACAGAGCGCGACGCTCGTCGTGTTGGTGTGCCCCTCACTGCGACCAATACTGCCAGGCCCAGTAAAAACTCTCGTCGCGTGGCGGCAAGCGGTCGCGGCCGGCCTGGAATTGGACCGGCGCCGGCGAGCGCTGGCTGTCCTGCCTCGCCGCTTTGTCATCGGACGCAAGGCCCAGCAGCCAGGCACCAAAATGGGCAAACAGCACGGCGGTGGAATGGGTCATCGTCATTCTCCTGCGCTTGGTTTGATCACTCGCGTCCCGCCCACGGAACGAGCACGCGCTCGATCCGGCGGATGATGAATTCGAGCACGAAGGCGATGGCGGCGATCACCAGAATGCCCATGATCACCACGTCGGTGACCAGGAACTGGGCTGCCGACTGGATCATGAAGCCAAGCCCACGCGTCGCCGCGACCAGTTCGGCCGCGACCAATGTCGACCAGCCGGCGCCGAGCGCGATGCGCAGCCCGGTCAGGATCGAGGGCAACGCGCTGGGCAGGATGACATGGCGGACCACTTGGCGCTTCGTCGCGCCAAGCGAGCGCGCGGCGTTGATGCGCTCCTGCGAGACGCCACGAACGCCGGACGCGGTCGACAGCGCCACCGGCGCCAGCATGGCGATGGCGATCACCAGGATTTTTGACGGCTCGCCAATGCCGAACCAGATGATGACCAGCGGCAGATAAGCGAGCGGCGGGATCGGCCGCAGGAATTCCAGCAGCGGATCGAAGATGCCGCGGCCGACGGTGCTGATGCCGATGGCGAGACCCACCGGAACGCCGATGAGAAGGGCCGCGACCAGCGCCGCAAACACCCGGCCCAGGCTGGCGACGGCGTGCTGCAACAGCGTCGCGTCGACGAAGCCGTCACGCGCGACAACAAAGAATTTGTTCCAGACGGCGGCAGGCGAGGGCAGGAAGACCGGCGAGACGAGTTGCAGGCGAGCCGACAGCGCCCATACCGCCAGAACCACCAGAATGGTGACCGCACTGATCATGCGCGCCGAGACGCCTTTGCGCTTCGGGGTGGCCGGCGACCATGGCACTGACAGACCATCGACCTCGTCGATCTTCTGGCTCGGTCGCTCGGTATAAGACGTCACAGTCATGCCGCCTCTCCTTCGAAGATGGCGTCGGTCAGTTCGCCGCGCGCCGCGGCGAAGGCCGGATCGGCCTTGATGGCGCGGATGGGCTCGCCGGAGGCGTAGCGCCTGGAGAAACCTGGCTCGAAGGTGCGCACCACGCGGCCCGGGCCCGGCGCCAGCACGACAATGCGGGTGGCAAGCACCAGCGCCTCCTCGATGCCGTGGGTGACCATCAGCACGCCGGCATGGCTTGCCGTCCAGAGGTCGAGCAGCGTCGTCTGCATGCGTTCGCGCGTCAGCGCATCGAGCGCGCCGAGCGGCTCGTCGAGCAGCAGGAATTGAGGCTCTGCCGCGAGCGCGCGGGCGAGGCCGACGCGCTGGCGCATGCCGCCGGACAGCTCCCAGATGCGCTTGTCGCCGGCACGGTCAAGCTTCACCAGCGCCAGCAATTCGTCGGCGCGCCGCGCCCGCTCGGCCGGCCTGACACCGCGCAGGCGCAGCGCGAAGGCAACGTTTTCGCGCGCGGTCAGCCAGGGAAACAAGGCATCGTTCTGGAACACCACCGCCCGATCCGAACCGGGTGCGGTGATCGGCTGACCGTTGATCGTGGCACTGCCGCGCGACGGCGTAACAAGGCCGGCGGCGACATTGAGCAGCGAGGTCTTGCCGCAGCCGGAACGGCCGACAAGCACGACGAAATCATCCCCGGCAACGTCGATCGACACCCGCTCGACGGCCGGTGCCGGCTGGCCGTCATAATGGATCGAGATCTTGTCGAGCACGAGATGCGGCATGGGGCCTCTCAGAGGGAAATCCGACTGCCCCGGAACGGCTCCTCGTCAGCAGTTCCGGGGCAGGCAGCACGCGGCGTCAGGGAAGGAGATCCGCGCGTTCAGTTGGCGTCAGGCGCTCAGTTCGAGGCCAGCGCCTCGGTGACGTATTTCGATGTCACGTATTTCGAATAGTCCGGCAGCACGGCGTCGACCTTGCCCTGCTCCTTGAGGAAGGCGGAGGCCGCCGCAACCGCCTTGACCGTGCCGCCGCCGAGGAATTTGTCGGAGGCCTGCTCTTCGAGCGTCGGGAAGACATAGCCCTTCAACAGTTCCGGCACCTCTTCCAGCTTGGCGCCGGTGAGCTTGGCGATCTTGCCAGCCTGCGGCGACGACACCGACCAGGCGTCGGGCTTGGCGAGGTACTCGGCATAGGCGGCGCCCGTCACCTTGACGAAGTCCCGCACGGCTTCCGGATTCTTTTCGGCGAAGTCGGTGCGCACGATCCAAGCGTCGAAGGTCGGCGCGCCCCAGGCGGCGACCTGCGAGGAATCCAGCACCACCTTGCCCGTCGTCTTGATCTGGCCGAGCGCCGGATCCCAGACGTAAGCCGCATCGATGTCGCCGCGCGCGAAGGCGGCGGCGATTTCCGGCGGCCGCAGATTGAGAATCTCAACCGACTTCGGATCGACATTCTCGTGCTTGAGCGCTGCAAGCAGGCTGTAATGCGTCGTCGAGACGAAGGGCACGGCGACCTTCTTGCCGGCGAGGTCGGCGACCTTCTCGATGCCGGCGCCATTGCGGGCGACCAGCGCCTCGGACGGCCCGATCAGGCCGACGACGAAGATGGTCTGGATCGGCAGCTCACGGCTTGCCGCCGCCGCCAGCGGGCTCGAGCCGACATAGCCGATATCGACCGAGCCGGAAGCGACCGCGGCGATGACGTCGGCGCCGGAATCGAATTTGCGCCAGTCGATGGTGGCCTTGGTGGCCTTTTCATAGACGCCATCGGCTTGCGGCACTTTGGAAGGCTCGACCACGGTCTGGTAGCCGATGGTGATCTTCAGGTCCTCGGCCAAGGCCGGGCTGAGGAAGGCGGCGCCGGCAAGGGCGGCCGACGACAGAAGGAGAATGCGTCGCGAAATGGTGGACATCAAAGGGCTCCATGAAACAGTGAAAACCGGATTGCCCCATAATAGTCAGCTAATTCTATCGTTCTTGTAGAGTTAAATCCTTCCAAGGAAGGTGGCTTTGTTGGAAAAAAGCTGTCGGTGGCGGAGCACCCGAGCGCATAGGGCGGCTGCAGCCGCTGTCACCGCCCCGTGGCAAACCGAACAGGAATGGCGCTCCGCGGGGCCTTCCCGGCTTCGTCATCCTATGGCGGAGCAAGGAGCGAAGCGGCGCAGACCATAGGATCCATGCCGCGACATCAAAAATGCCTCGACGGTGCTGAAGGATGGCGACGGGACAAAGTTTCATTCCCCGCCGTTGCATTCTTCGGCGGTTGTCACGGAATGGATCCTCGGGTCTTCGCGACGGAGCTTCGCTCCTGCTCCGCCCGTGGATGACGAAGTTGGGAAGGCTCCGGCAACTCGACAACCGTCGGCACCCATCATCTACGAAACGACAATTTTCGCTTTTGCGATTATCACGCAAACCCATGCCTCAAACAGCTACGGAATTGACAACCCTTTCCGCGTGTTTGAGGGTAAGTATAGTATCCTTATCGACATGAGGGAATTGGAGGCAACGATGAGCGGGCACCCCAGCACCATGATCGCTCACGGCAAGCACCGGCTCCCGGCACCACGTGAGTGGCACGCGACGCGGCTGTCCTGCGGGAAACCATTTGTCGCCTTGTCGCCGTTGCAGTGCATTTCTGTGCTCTTAATGGCACAAAGGCCGGTTAAAATGGCTACAGCGGCTTGAAAACGAAGCAAATTCAACGTTTCTCGGCTTGTACATCATGTCACTAGAATTTATGTGTCATGGATGCTTGGGCGCGGCGGGGAGGCTCGCCAGGCGTTTCGCAACGGATGGCCTCGCGCCATCGCATGACAGAGAAACGTTCGGTCTATGCTCACCAAAAAAGGCAAGTACGGCCTCAAGGCGCTGGTCCACCTCGCGCACATGCCGGCCGGGCAGCTGGCTTTCGTCAACGACATCGCGACCGGCAACAACATCCCGAAGAAATTTCTCGACGCCATCCTGGGCGAGCTGCGCAATGCTGGTTTCGTCCAGAGCCGCAAGGGCAAGGATGGCGGCTACCGCCTGGCGCGGCCGGCCGACGAGATCAAGGTCGGCCATGTCGTGCGCGTCCTCGATGGGCCGCTGGCGCCAATTCCCTGCGCCAGCCGCACACAATATCAGCGCTGTGAAGACTGCAACGAGGCGACATGCCAAGTCCGACATCTGATGCTCGAGGTCCGGCAGGCGATCGCCGAGGTGCTCGACCAGCGCAGCCTCGCCGAAATGCGCGATATCGGCCTCGACGACCTTACGGTCGCGAGGGGCATCGACGATCTTCCCGTCACGGTGAAGGTCCAGGCCTGACGCCTCGCATTGCGCGGGGGCCTGCATGAGCGGGCGCGCCAATTCGATCATCCCCAGTTCCATCATCATTGTCGGCGGCGGCGCCAGCGGCGTCGTGATGGCCGCGCATCTCCTGAAATCGCCCAATCCGGATCTGCGCGTCACGCTGATCGAAAAGCGCCCGCATTTCGGCCAGGGCATCGCCTATTCGACGCTGCTGTCGGCGCATGTGCTGAATGTCAGTGCTGCCGGCATGAGTGCCTATGCCGACGATCCCGGCAATTTCTGGCGCTGGCTGCAGGGGCGTGGCCTGGTGGACCAGGAGCAGACGCCACAGACGCCTTTCTACGCGCCGCGCAGCATCTATGCCCGCTACCTCGGCGAGTTGCTCGACGAACTCGAGGCGCGCGAACAGCCGACCGGGCGGCTGCGCCTGATCCATGAAGAGAGCCGGTCGATCACGCCGACGGCGTCGGGCGTCGAAGTCGCGCTCGCCAACGGCACCAGCGTCGTCGCCCATCTGGCCATACTTGCCACCGGCCATGACGAACAGCCGGCGCAAGGCCATGCGGTCCGCATGGGCTCGGAGGCCGACACAACGCTCCATCCGGACAGCGCTGTCATGGTGCTGGGCACCGGCCTCAGCATGGTCGACGCGTTCCTGGCGCTGGAACAGCGCGGCCACAGGGGCAAGATCGTCGCCGTGTCCCGGCGTGGCCTGCTGCCGTCGCCGCACCGCAAGGGCAATCCGATCAAGCTCGATGTCGCCGACATTCCGCTCGGCACCCAGCTTTCCTATTTCGTCGGCTGGTTCCGCGACCTGATCCGCGAGAACCAGAAGGCCGGCATCGACTGGCGCGACGTCGTCGACGGATTGCGCCCCTTCAACCAGAAGATCTGGCAGAACTGGCCGGCTTCGGCCAAGCGCCGCTTCGTCGAACACACCAAGGCCTGGTGGGACATCCACCGCCATCGCATGGCGCCGGAAGTCTACGCCAAGGTGACGCAAGCCGTGCAATCCGGCCGCATCCGGCTTGTCGCCGGCCGCGTCGTCGGCATCACGCCGGGCGAGGCTTTGACCGTCGACGTCCAGTCGCGCCACAGCCAGCTTGTCGAGACTTTCGACGTCGCCCGCATCTATGATTGCTCGGGCATCGTGCGAGACATCTCGACCTCGTCGAACAGCGTGGTGCGCTCGCTGGTCGACCGCGGGCTCGCGCGGCCCGATCCGATGCGCATCGGCCTCGACGTGTCGGCCAATTGCGAGATCATCGCCGGCGACGGCACGGTCTCGCGAAAGATCCTCGCCGTCGGCCCGCTGACGCGCGGCACCTTCTTCGAGATCGACGCCATTCCCGACATCCGCGTCCAGTGCGCGCGGCTGAGCAAGCAGTTGCTGGGATAGGTGCCGGCAGCGTTCAGCCGCCCAGTGCCTCGCACACCAGGCGTGCGGTCTCGGCGCCGGAAAAATTCTGCTGGCCGGTGATCAGATTGCCGTCGCGTATGGCAAAGCCGCGCCACAGCCCGGCCTGGACATAATTGGCGCCGATTGCCTTCAACTCATCCTCGATGCGCCAGGGCATCAGATGCTTTCCGCGCTCGAGTGCGCCCATCTCCCAGGTGGCGTTGTCGGCGAAATCCTCCTCGGCATTGGCGAAACCGGTCACCGTCTTGCCGGCAACGAGAAGTGAGCCATCCGCGCGCCTGGCGTAACGCAGCAGCGCGGTGCCGTGGCAGAGCGCCGCCGCCACCTTGCCGGCTTCATGGAAGGCGACGAAGGTCTGTTGCAGGTCGGTCGCGCTCTCGTAGGTGAACATCGGCGCCTGGCCGCCGGCGACGACAATCGCGTCAAAGCTGTCGACATCGATCTCCGACACCGGTCGCGTGTTGTCGACCAGACTTGCCAGTTTCGGGCTCGACAGAAAGCCGAGCGAGATGAGGTCCGTCTCGGAATAGCCCGAGGGATCACGCGGGTCGCTCAGCGCGTCGGCCTCGCATCGGCCACCATCGGGCGAAAAGATCTCCACCGTGTAGCCGCGTTCGATGAAGGCGAACCACGGATGCGTCAGCTCGCTCCACCAGAAGCCGACCGGCCATCCGGTCGTGGTCGAGATAGCCGGATTGGCGATGACGATCGCGATGCGCTTCGGCCTCAGCGCATTGACCGGATTGGCATCCCTGACACTCATCTTTGCTCTCCCTTATGAAACTGTCGCCGACAAAGCCGGGCCCGGCAATCTGGCCAGATGGCGGGGTAAAATCCGCTTCCGTCGCCGCCGGGCCTTGCCTAGGATTGGGGCATGACACAACGCGGAAGACTCTATGGCTGCCCGGTCGAGTTCGCGCTCGACGCGCTCGGCGGCAAGTGGAAAACGGTGATCATCGCGCGGATCAAGCAAGGGCCGCTGCGCTATTCCGAGCTGCGCCGGCTGATCCCGTCGCTCTCCGACAAGATGCTGACGCAGCGGCTCGCCGATCTCGTCGAGATCGGCTTCGTCGGGCTCGAGACCTCGCCCGACGGCAAGGCACGTTACGCCTTGACCGAGCGCGGCCGCGATCTCGCCGCAGCGCTGCAGGCGCTCTACGACTGGGGCAGCGTGCATGGCCGCGCCGAGGGCGTGCGCTTCCGCACCGACATCGAAGCCGCCGCCTAGCAACTTCCGTTCCTCAGGCCGCGCCGGCAAGCGCACCGCAAAAGCCCGCGACATCGGTGACGACCGCCTCGCCGAGGAAACGCAGCGTCGCCATCGAGCGGTCGCGCGCTTCGCGGTTGCCGAAGCCGCAGGCATCCTCGATCACGACAGCCGTAAAGCCGTTGTCGGTCGCCTGGCGAACGGTCGGCTCGATGCCGATCTCCATGGCGATGCCAGCGAGCGCGACCGCGCGCACGCCGCAATCGCTGAGCGCAAAGCCAAGCGCCGTGGAATCGAAGGCCGACATGGTCAGCTTGTCGAACACGGCTTCATCAGGGCGGGGCGCCAGTTCAGGGACGATTCGCGTCGCTTCGGCGTCGCGCAAGAACCATGGCTCGACCATGTCGGGGCTGTCGCGCCGCTGCCAGGCCATGGCGGTGCGCAGCTGGGTGGCGCCCATCCATTTGCGCGGCAAGGAGAGATGGCGCGTGAACGCCACCCGCATGCCAGCCATTCGGGCGGCCTCGAGGACGATGCCGGTGCGCTCGACGATATCGGCCGCGCCGGCAACCTGGCGACAGATGCCGACCTGCATGTCATAGACCACCAGCGCCATGCGACTGACATCGCACCATTCCGCTGGGCTGGTCGGGATCTCGATACCTTCGCTCGACCGGATCATGCCGCGGTCCGGTCCCAGGGTTGGGCGATGTCGACGCTGGGATCGAACAGATATTCGAGCGGCAAGGGTGCCGGGTCGAAGGCGAGGAAATGCCATTCCAGCAGCTCGGCCTTCGACAACGGAAAGTCGTCGGTGTAGCGCCTGGCTTCCTCGACGCTGTCGAGTTCGAAGACGATGATGACGCCGCCGACATCGGCGCGCGCATAGTTTTCGCGCACGATGCCGGCCTTCCACAATCGCCAGACATTTGACACCTCGTCGCGCAGATAAGGCTTGAGGTCGTCGAGGGTGACGCCGGGCTTGAAGTTGTCATAGGCAATGATCTTCATCGGCTGTCTCCTCTTGGGATGTCAGGATCGCGCTTGTTTCGGCAGGCATCCCGTTCGGCTAGCATGTCGAAATTGGCGGCTTCAACGAACGAGATGGTTCGTTGAAACGGTCGGCCGATCGCCCTTTCGTGGCGTAACCGACGGAGGGAGACAAAATGACTATCGAGCGGCTGAACCCGAAGGGGATGCACAGCAACCCGGCCTATTCGCAAGGCGTGGCGCTGCCCGCCTCGGCACGCATCGTGCTGATCGGCGGCCAGAACGGTATCGATGCCGATGGCCAGATCGTCGGCAAGGGCGACATCGCGGCGCAGACCAAGCAGGCGCTCGCCAATCTGGCGATGGTGCTCGAAGCCGGCGGCGCCAGGCTGGACGACCTTGTCCGGCTGTCGATCTACATCGTCGGCGACGCTGATATCAGGCCGGCCTTCGGCGTCTGGATGGCGTTCTGGGCGGATCGCGGGCCGCCGCCGGTGGTGACAGGCATACGCGTGCTCGGCCTCGCCAATCCGGATTTCCTGATCGAGATCGAAGGCCAGGCGGCCATCGTGTAGCCTCCGACAGAGGCTCTTCCTTGGCCGTCGTGCCGGGCAAGCCGCCGCCGCTTGGAATTTCATTCCCCGTCTGGCCAGTTGATTGGCACGTTCTATCTTCTTTCCCGCGACAAACGGCTGGAAAAGAGGCTACGCTGCCGCTCTGCCGGCTCAATCAAAAGAAATAGAGCATGATGTCGTCCGAAAACCGCTTCACACTTTTCGGCATCATGCTCTAGGCGGTCGCTTGATCAGGGAGCTTCGATATGAGCGAGCACGGAAAAGCTGCGCCAGGCAGCACCCCCTCGGACGGCCAATCTTCGCGACTGCGTCCGCCTTATGCCTCGGTTCTCGACCTGATCGGCCAGACGCCGGTGGTCGAGCTGACCAAGTTCGACACCGGAAAATGCCGGCTGTTCATCAAGCTCGAGAGCCAGAATCCGGGCGGCTCGATCAAGGACCGAATCGCGCTGTCGATGATCGCCGCTGCCGAAAAGCAGGGCAAGCTCAAGCGTGGCGGCACGATCGTCGAGGCGACCGCGGGCAATACCGGCCTTGGGCTTGCGCAGGTCGGCATTCCCAAGGGCTATCGCATCGTGCTGGTCGTGCCCGACAAGATGTCGCGTGAAAAGATCCAGCATCTGCGCGCGCTGGGCGCCGAAGTGCGCATGACGCGTTCGGATGTCGGCAAGGGGCATCCCGAATATTACCAGGACATGGCCGAGAAGATCGCGGCGGAGGTGCCCGGCGCCTTCTATGCCAACCAGTTCGCCAACCCGGCCAACCCGCTGGCGCATGAGACGACGACCGGCCCGGAAATCTTTTCGCAGCTCAATGGCCACGTCGACGCGGTGGTGGTCGGCGTCGGCTCGGGCGGCACGCTGACCGGGCTTGGCCGCTACTTTGCCAAGGTGTCGCCGAAGACCGAAATGGTGCTGGCCGATCCGGTCGGCTCGGTGCTGGCGCCGCTGATCAAGACCGGCAAGATGGAAGAGGCGGGCAGCTGGACGGTGGAAGGCATCGGCGAGGATTTCGTGCCGCCCAATGCCGATCTGTCGCTGGTCAAGAAAGCTTATTCCATCACCGACAAGCAGAGCATGCTGGCGGTGCGCGATCTCCTGTCGCGCGAAGGCATTTTGGCCGGCTCGTCGTCGGGCACGCTGTTGTCGGCCGCCTTGCGCTACTGCCGCGAGCAGACGGTGGCCAAGCGCGTCGTCACCTTCGTCTGCGACAGCGGCAACAAGTACCTGTCAAAAGTGTTCGACGATTTCTGGCTGGCTGAGCAGGGCCTGGCCGAGCACGAGCAGCATGGCGACCTGCGCGACCTCGTGATGCGCTCGCACCGCACCGGCGACACCGTCTTTGTCGGACCGGACGAAAGCCTGCTCAACGCCTATGGCCGCATGCGCCGCTCGGATGTGTCGCAGCTGCCGGTGCTGGACAATGGCAAGCTCGTCGGCATCGTCGACGAAAGCGACATATTGGCCAAGGTCGACGGTCCTTATGACGGACGCTGGGAGCGCTTCAACGGCCCGGTGCGCACGGCGATGACCTCCAATCTGCACACGCTGCAGGCCAGCCAGACGCTGGATGCGCTTTTGCCGGTGTTCGACCGCAACGAGGTCGCCATCATCTTCGACGGCGACGAGTTCGTCGGCCTGATTACCCGCATCGACCTGATCAACCATCTGAGGCGCGCACGATGACCAAACATACCCCGCCAGCCGGCAAAAACCGCCTGGCCTTCTCGACGCGCACCATCCATGGCGGCCAGAGCCACGATCCGCTGACCGGTGCGGTGATGGTGCCGATCTATGCCACATCGACCTACGGCCAGCAGTCGCCCGGCGTGCACAAGGGGTTTGAGTACGCCCGCAGCCAGAACCCGACGCGTTTTGCCTTCGAGCGCGCCGTGGCCGATCTCGAAAGCGGCACGGCCGCATTCGCCTTCGCCTCCGGCCTGGCGGCGATCTCGACGGTGCTGGAACTGCTCGATAGCGGCGCGCATATCGTCGCCACCGACGACATCTATGGCGGCTCGTTCCGGCTGATGGAGCGGGTGCGCAAGCGCTCGGCGGGTCTCCAGGTCTCGTTCGTCGACTTCACCGGCCTTGCGGCGGTCGAGGCGGCGATCCGGCCGGAGACGAAACTCCTGTGGGTCGAGACGCCGACCAACCCGCTGCTGCGCATCGTCGATCTCGAAGGGGTCGCGGCTCTCGCCAAACGCAAGGGCATATTGTCGGTCGCCGACAACACCTTCTGCAGCCCCTATATCCAGCGGCCGCTGGAACTCGGCATAGACATCGTCGTCCATTCGACGACAAAGTATCTCAATGGCCATTCCGACATGGTCGGCGGCGTCGCTGTCGTCGGTGACAACAAGGAGCTGGCAGCCCAGCTCAAATTCCTGCAGAACGCCATCGGCGCCATATCGGGCCCGTTCGACAGTTTTCTTGCCTTGCGTGGGCTCAAGACTTTGGCGCTCAGGATGGAGCGGCATTCCGACAACGGGCTGAAAATCGCGCAGTGGCTGGAAGCCCGCAAGGATGTGCGCCGCGTCCTCTATCCCGGCCTCGCCAGCCATCCGCAGCATGCCATCGCCGTGCAGCAGATGCATGCCTTCGGCGGCATGATCTCTGCCGTGCTCGACCGCGACCTCGCCGGCACAAAACGCTTCCTCGAACGCACGCAATTGTTCACGCTGGCCGAAAGCCTGGGCGGGGTGGAGAGCCTGATCGAGCATCCCGCGCTGATGACGCATGGGTCCATTCCGGCGGAGAAGCGCGACGAGATCGGCATTTCGGATTCGCTGGTCAGGTTGTCGGCGGGGATCGAGGATGGCGATGATTTGATTGCGGATCTGGAGCAGGCGCTGGGGGGATAGCGAGCGCCCGCGATTAACTATCGAAGTCGGCGCCGCCCCTCATTGCCCTGCCGCGCATTTCTCCCCGTAAACGGGGCGAAAGAGGCTAACCGCTGCCGCCGGTGATTGGCGAAAGCGGCGATGACAGCGTCCCTCGCCCCGTTTACGGGGAGTTGAGGAGTGGTCCGCGTAGCGGACGAAAAGCCAACTGCTTGGCTTTTCGAACGACGAAGTGCCGGCAGGCAGGTGAGGGGCAGCGCTGGCGTTGGTGATAGGGCATCATCCCGATTGACCTCGCGCGCCATTCGCCCGAGATGTAGCGCCCATGGCCACGCGCGAACCCGAAAAGCCCACCGAACCCCTCACCTTCGCGGTGCTGGTCTTCCCCGGCTTTCCGATGATGGCGTTCAGCTCCGTCATCGAGCCGCTGCGCGCCGCGAATGTCCTGGCGAAGCGGCAGTGTTATCGCTGGATCATTGTCGGTGGCACGAGAGGGGCGGTCGAGGCCTCGAACGGCGTCGTCGTCCAGCCGGGTTTTTACGCGGAGGATGCGCCGAAGGTCGACCGCATCGTCGTCTGCTCGGGCGGCGATGCCGACCATCTCGTCGCCGAGGATGCCGCGAACTGGATCCGCCGCAGCCTGCGCAATGGCGCCCATATCGGCGCGGTGGCGGATGCGGCGTTCTTCCTGGCGCGCGCCGGCCTGCTTGACGGCCATGCCTGCACCTTGCACTGGACCAGTCAGGCCGCCTTCACCGAGGCCTTTCCCAACATCGAACTGCGGCGCGACCTCTATGTCATCGATCGCAAGCGTTTCACCTCGGCCGGCGGCGTCGGCAGCCTCGACATGATGCTGGAGATCATCACCCGGGACTATGGCGCCGAGCTTGCCGCCGGCGTCGCCGAATGGTTCGTGCACAGCCAGTTGCGGTCCAGCGTCGACCGCAAGCTGATGCCGCTGCGCCTGCGCACCGGAGTGCAGAACGAGCTGGTGCTGTCGGCCATCGCCATCATGGAGGATGCGGTGGAGGAGCGGCTCGGCATGGCCGAGCTGACCGCAAGGCTCGGCGTTTCCTCCGACAAGCTCGAACGCTCCTTCCGCTCCGAACTCGCCATCTCGCCCAATGGCTATTACCGGCGGCTCAGGCTCAAGCGCGCCGCCGATCTGCTGGCGCATTCGACATTGGCCGTGCGCGACGTGGCGCTGGCCTGCGGCTTTGCCTCGATGTCGAGCTTTGCCCGGGCCTTTCGCGAGGAGCACGGCCATCCGCCGAAACTGGCGAGACGGCATTAGGCCGGCGCTCTATGAGGGTAGACCTCCTCATCCGGCCGCTTCGCGGCCACCTTCTCCCCGAGGGGAGAAGAGGGAAGCGCCGGCGCTACAAGTCTCCTCTCCCCTCGGGGAGAGGTCAGCCGAGCGAAGCGGAGGCTGGGTGAGGGGGCGGCGCCATGCGTTGCAGGACTAGCGGCATACCGCACAACAAACGCGGTTTTCCGCACAATGCCTCGACCCCTCCTGCGCCATGCTCAACCCTCGCAACCCAAGGCCAGGCACCCATGAGCATCGTCGTATTCGACCCCGACAGCACCGAGGACGTCGACTTCAAAGACCGCATGCGCCACCCCGCGGCGGCCGATCCGGCGGGCGGCATGTGGCTGTCGGATACCGAGCCGTCCTTCATCGATGCCGATGCCTTGCGAAAAGGTCGACTGGCAAAACTGCGCGGCTGGATGCGCGAGGCCGGTTATGGCGGCGTGGTGCTGTTCGACCCCTACAACCAGCGCTACGCCACCGGCTCGCGCAACATGTTCGGCTATTTCCTGCGCAACTCGACCCGTTATTTCTTCATTCCGACTGAAGGGCCGATCGTGCTGTTCGAATATCCGCAGAGCTACCATGTCTCGATGGTGCTCGACACGATCGACGAGGCGCGTCCGTCCAAGCTGGTCTGGTCGTCGGTCTCCGGCCGCGACGACGAGACATCAGGTCCCTTCGCCGACGAGATCGTCGAACTTCTGAAGAAGCACGGCGGCGGCTCGATGAAGCTCGGGCTCGACCGTTGCAGCCATCTGCAGGCGCTGGCGCTGGAAAAGCGCGGCTGCGAGGTCAAGGATTGCCAGGGCGAAATCCTGGCCGTGCGTGCGGTCAAGACGCCCGAGGAAGTGAAATGCCTGCAGGTGTCGATGGCCGGCGCCGAGGCCGCCGTCTACGCGGTGCGCGAGGCGATCAAGCCCGGCGTCTCCGAAAACGATTTGTTCGCCATCATGTATGGCGAGGTCATCCGCCAGGGCGGTGAGTTCATCGAGACCCGGCTGCTGACATCAGGCCAGCGCACCAATCCCTGGTTCAACGAGGCCAGCGGCCGCAAGATCCGACCCGGCGAATTGCTGGCGCTCGATACCGATACGATCGGCTGCTACGGCTATTATTCGGATTTTTCCCGCACCTTCCGCTGCGGCCCGGGCAAGCCGACCCCGTACCAGAAATCGCTCTACCGCATGGCGCATGACCAGGTTCAGCACAACATTTCGATCGTCAAACCCGGCATGGCGTTTCGCGAGATCGCCGAGAAGGCGTGGACAATCCCGGACCGTTTCGTCGACCAGCGCTACACCTCGGTCATGCACGGCGTCGGCATGCATGGCGAGACGCCGTTCATCGCGCATGCCATGGATTACGAGACCTATGGCCGCGACGGCCATATCGTGCCAGGCATGGTGGTGAGCGTCGAAAGCTATATCGGCGAGAAAGGCGGCCGCGAGGGTGTCAAGCTGGAGGACGAGATCCTGATCACCGAGACAGGTACAGAGCTGCTGTCGCGCTTTCCTTATGAGGACGAGTTTCTGGAGAAGCAGGTTTGATGCCTACTGCCCGCCTCGATGACGTGACCTTCTTGGCTGGCGCGAACGCCCATCGCTTCGTCATCCTAGGGCGAAGCAAGGAGCGCAGCGACGCGGCGCAGACCCTAGGATCCATGCCGCGACCTCGGGGCGCCGCAACGGTACAAATTCTGCTCCGCTGCACCATTCGACCAGGGTCACGGCATGGATCCCTTGGGCTGCGGAGCAGCTCCAGGGGTCTCCGCGACGGAGCTTCGCTCCTGCTTCGCCCGTGGATGACGAAGTCGGGGAGGCGACGGCCAATCACCACCGTTTGCGCCAGCTTAATGACCGGAACGGCGTTGACCGCGAACGCAGGCCCATCCGCGTGAAAACCCCCATCTCCATCAAGCGCGGCACCGTGGCCGCGATCTTCATCGACCTGCAGGAAGAGCATCGGCAGGACCCACGCTATCTGGTCGAGGGCTTTGCCGGCATCCTCGCCAACGTCCAGCGCCTGCAGGCAGCGGCGCGTGCAAACCACGTACCGCTCCAGCACTGGGCCTATATCGTCGATCTCGACAAGCAGGACCGGCCCTTTCATCCGCTCGATGCCGACGGCAAGTCGGCCTTCTCCGACAAGAGCGATCCGCTGACCGAGATCTGCCATGAGGTGGCGCCGGCAAAGGGCGAGGCGCTGCTGATCAAGGCCGAGGCCAGCGCTTTCCGGTCGGGGCCGATCGCCGATCGGCTCAAGGCTTCCGGCATCGAATGGCTGGTCGTTGCCGGTGTCTGGACCGAGGCCTGCATCGACGCCAGCGTAAAAGACGCCGTGACAAAGGGCTTTCGCGTGCTTTTGGTCAAGGATGCCTGTGGCAGCGGCAGCGCGGCCATGCACCAGACCGGCATCCTCAATCTCGCCAACCGGCTCTATGGCGGCGCCGTCACCGACACGGACGGCGCCTGCCGGCTGCTGGCGGGTGAGACGGTCACCGCCTGGCAGGTCGAAGGCTCGGTGCCGCTGCGCTTCAGTTTCGACAACGCGGCCCAGCTTTACGCGGATCTATGACGACTGGGGGCACGACCAACCGCGGCAAATACGAAACACGGCTCGATCCGGCCCTGTGGGCGTATATAGACAGCGTCAACGCTTGGTATCCGCCTGAGATCATCGGCCTGCCGATCGACAAGCAGCGCGACGTCTATGACCGGATGTGCCGGGCCTTCCATCAGGGCCGCCCGGCTGGGGTCAAGGCCAGCGACGGCCTGGTCGCCGCCTCGGGCCACGGCATCCCGATCCGCCACTACCAGCTTGCCGGCAAGGCCGCGCGGGCCATGGTGCTCTATTTCCACGGCGGCGGTTTTATCCTCGGCGGGCTCGACAGCCATGACGACATCTGCGCCGAGATCTGCTCCGGCACCGGCTTCGACGTGTTGTCGGTCGACTACCGACTGGCGCCGGAGCATGTCCACCCCGCCGCCTTCGACGATGCGATGGCCGCCTTCGCGTGGGCGGTGGCCAGTGACCTGCCGCTGGTACTGTGCGGCGAAAGCGCCGGCGGCAATCTTGCGGCCGCGGTGGCGCAGGCGACGCGCCGGCATATCAGGACAGCGATCGGCCAGGTGCTGATCTATCCCGGCCTCGGCGGCGACGAGAGCGCGGGCTCCTATGTCGAGCATGCCGAGGCGCCGCTGCTGTCCGTCGGCGACATCGCTTTCTACTGCGACGTCCGCTCGACCAAGAAGCAATCGCCTGACGATCCGAGCTTTTCGCCCTTGCGCGACAGCGACTCTTGCGGCCTGCCGCCGACGGTGATCATCACGGCAGAATGCGACCCGCTGTCATCCGATGGCGAGACCTATCGCGACCGCATTGTTTCGGCCGGCGGCAAGGCGTGGTGGCACGAGGAAAAGCGCCTGGTACACAGTTTCCTGCGCGCCCGCACGACAGTGCCGGCTGCTGCAGAAGCTTTTGCGCGTATCATCACGGCGGTGGCGGTGCTGGGCCGGGGTGAGTGGCCGTATTTATGAGGACGTCGCGGCGCCTGCTTCAGACGAACTGGCCTTCAGCCAGAGCGCCTTTTCACCAAGCGTGGCGACCATGGCGGCATGTGCGGCGCGCTCCGCTTCAGTCAGGCGCGGCAGCAGCGGCCTCGGTCGCTCGGCAACAATAATTTCTATGTGCCTGATATTTTCGCCCTGCGCCGGCGCGGTGGCGCTGTCGAGGATGAGGGCGGCCTGCTTGCCGCCGATCAGCTCGATATAGACCTCGGCCAGCAATTCAGAATCGAGCAGGGCGCCGTGCTTGGTGCGTTTCGTGTTGTCGATGCCGTAGCGCCGGCAGAGCGCGTCGAGCGAATTGGGACCCATCGGGTGCTTGCGGCGCGCCAGCGCCAGCGTGTCGACGACAAGGCCGGGATCGATATTGGGATGGCCAAGCCGGCCGAATTCGACATTGAGGAAGCCGATGTCGAAGGTGGCGTTGTGGGCAACCAGCTTGGCACCGTCGGTGAAGTCGAGCCATTCCTGCGCAATCTCGGCAAAGGTCGGCTTGCCCGCGAGGTCCGCCGCGCTGATGCCGTGCACCGCCTGCGCCTCGGCATGGATCGCCCGGCCCTGCGGGTTGATATAGTGGTGGAAGGTTTTTCCGGTCGGGAAACGATTGACCAGCTCGACGCCGCCCAGCTCGATCACGCGGTCGTCGCGCGAATCGAGGCCTGTGGTTTCCGTGTCGAAGATGATCTCGCGCATCGAATCAGGTGCTCCAAGGAAGCAGAATCATACACCGGAACAAAATGGCAATGGGGAACGGCGTTGCCTAGCACAATCGCCACAGGTTTGCGCTGCCCCTCATCGCCCTGCCGGGCACTTCTCCCCGTATAGTGACGGGGAGAAGGACGCCTCCGCGATGGATTTCGCCAATCTCCAGCGTTGCAGAAAGGGTGCCGAGGTTGCGGCCAGCCCCTTCTCCCCGTCACTATACGGGGAGAAGATGCCGGCAGGCAGATGAGGGGCGGCGCTGACATCGACAGTTGGCCAGGCGAGCGCCAACTCTGAAACGATGTCAGGCCAGGCTCGCCTATGCGATCAGTTCCGCAATGATCGCATCGACCCGGGCCCGCGCGGCATCCAGCCCCTGGCCGGTATCGACGACAAAATCCGCCAGCCTGCGCTTCTCCTCGTCCGGCACCTGCTTGGCCAGGATCGCTGCCAGTTTCTCCTCGGTCATGCCCGGCCGCGCCAGCACGCGTTGGCGCTGGATTTCAGCCGGTGCGGTGACGACGACGACCTTGTCGACGCGGCCACGGCCGCCGGTTTCGAACAGCAGCGGAATGTCGAGCACGGCGATCGATTCACCTCCGGTACGATGCCTGGCCAGGAAGGCGTCGGCATCGGCGCGGACCAGTGGGTGGATGATGGCCTCCAGCCGCTTCAGCGCGGCGGCATCGCCAAGCACACGCGCGCTAAGCTTTGCGCGGTCGACCACGCCGGCAACGGTCGTTCCGGGAAAGGCGGCCTCGACCAAAGGTGCCGCCACGCCGGAATAGAGGCGATGCACCGCCTCGTCGGAATCATGGACCGGCACGCCGGCCTCGGCGAACATTTTTGCCGTCGTCGACTTGCCCATGCCGATCGATCCGGTGAGGCCGAGCACGATCATGGTTTCGGCACCAGATCGGCAACGATGATCGCGCGCAGTTCCGCCGTGACCTGCGGCCTGACGCCGAACCAATGTTCGAAGCCCGGCACGGCCTGGTTGAGCAGCATGCCGAGACCATCGACCGTCTTCAGCCCCCTGACGCGCGCGGCGGCGAGCAACGGTGTTTCGAGCGGCACATAAACAAGGTCGGTGACGATGGCATGGTCCGGCAGCAAGGCCGGATCGGCGGCAAGGCCTTCATTACCGATCATGCCGAGCGCCGTGGTGTTGACCAGCAGGCCGGCGTCGGCCAGCAGTTCGTTGGTTGCCGCCGTGCCATGCGCCGAGACGCCGGCGCCGAAACGATCGCGCAATTCCTGTGCCCGGGCAAGCGTGCGGTTGACGATGCGGATGTCTGCGACACCGCGTTGCTTCAGCGCCTGGATGACGGCGCGCGACGCGCCGCCGGCGCCGAGCACGACCGCCGGTCCCGTGCTCGCCCAGCCCGGCGCATGGTCGTCAAGATTGGCGGCAAAGCCGTGACCATCGGTGTTGCCGCCCCACAGGACACCGTCCTCGAACCACAGCGTGTTGACGGCGCCGATCTCTTCGGCCGCCTGGTCGCGGCGATCGGCCAACGCGAAGGCGGCCTCCTTGTGTGGAATGGTGACATTGCCGCCCTGGAAACCGTTTGCCTGCAATGTTCCGATGAATTCGCCAAAATCCTGCGGCGCCACATCGATGGCCTGGTAGCTGCCGTCGATGCCGTGTTTGGCCAGCCAGTAGCCGTGGATTTTTGGCGAGCGCGAATGCTTGATCGGGTGGCCTGACACAAAGGCCTTCTTGGTCGCCTCAGCCATCGATCGCTCCCAGCGTCCGCAGTTCCGCCAGCAGCGGCAAAAGCGGCAGGCCGACAATGGTGAAATGATCGCCTTCGATCTTCTCGAACAACTGGATGCCTTCGCCCTCGATCTGGTAGGCGCCGACGCTGGCCAGCGCCTTGGCGCCGACGCGAGCGAGATGCCGGCCGATGAGGCCAGGGTCGAGCTTGCGCATGGTCATCGAGGCGATGCCGACATGGCGCCACAACACCTTGCCGTCGCGGACGAGCACGGCGGCGCTGTTGAGCTGGTGGGTCTTGCCCGACAGCGCCAGGAGATGACGGCGCGCGCCTTCCATGTCGGCCGGCTTGTGGAACACTTCGTCGCCGAGCGACAAAGTCTGGTCGCAGCCGAGCACCAGCGCACCCGGCCGGCGCTCGCTCACTTCCGTGGCCTTGGCCTCGGCCAGTACCAAAGCGACATCCTCAGGCGAAACGCCACTGTGCTGCAACGGCGCCTCCAGCGCGCGCTCGTCGACATCGGCGGGGACGGCTTCGACGTCGATGCCGGCATTGACGAGCATCGCCTTGCGGAATGGACTGCCTGAGGCGAGGATGATTTTTTCGGTCATGGTTTGTGCGCCTGATGTAGGTTGATGATCCGGTTAGACCGAACCGGAGATGGCTCGAGCAAACTCTGGAACGCTGCGATCCTCGGTCACCGTAACGGCATGGATCCTAGGGTCTGCGCCGCGTCGCTTCGCTCCTTGCGCCCTAGCATGACGAAGGCACAGTGGGCTGACGCCAACTGCAAGCGTTGGAGATTGGCAGAAACGATCCTCCATTCGTCATCCTAGGGCGAAGCAGGAGCGAAGCTCCGTCGCGGAGACCCTAGGATCCATGCCGTGACCTTTCAAGCGACGCGGCGGTGGGTGTTGGCGACGCGCGGCGGCTCCAATTATCTGTTCTTTCCCCTCAGGGCAACGATCGCCGCCGCCGTTTCCTCGATCGAGCGGCGGCTGACATCGATCATCGGCCAGCCATGGCGCGTGCAGATCTGGCGGGCGTAGGCCAGCTCCTCGGTGATGGCGGCGCGGTCGACATAGTCTGATGCCTCGTAGGTACTGCTGTTGCCGAGGATGCGGTTTTGCCGGACATGCGATATGCGCTCGGCGGTGGCGATAAGGCCAACGATCAGCGGCTTCGAGGCACTGACCAGGCTTTCGGGAACCGGCACGCCAAGCACGATCGGGATGTTGGCGGTCTTGATGCCGCGGTTGGCGAGATAGATGCTGGTCGGCGTCTTCGACGTGCGCGAAATGCCGATCAGCACGACATCGGCATCGTCCATGTTGAGCGGCAACTGGCCGTCATCATGTTCCATGGTAAAGTTGAGGGCATCGATGCGGCGGAAATATTCGGCGTCGAGAACATGCTGGGCGCCGACGCGGCGGCCGGCCGGCGTGCCGAGATAGGACTGGAACACGGTCAGCACCGGTTCCAGCACCGACACGCAGGGCAGGCCCATGGTGGCGCAGCGCTCGTCGATGCCGCGCGCCAGCTTCTGGTCGACGACGGTATAGAGAATGATGCCCGGCTCCTCCTCTATGTCCTCGAACACCTTGGCCACCTGCTTTTCGGTGCGGATGAGCGGGTAGATGTGCTCGATGGCGCGTGCGTCCTTGTATTGCGCCGAAGCCGCCCGCCCGGCGGCGAGCAGCGTTTCGCCGGTCGCGTCGGAAATCAGGTGCAGGTGAAAGAAGCTCTGGGGTTTGTTCACAGGGGACACCTGGGGCTGTGGGCTTGTGTGGATAAAGCGGGACAGAAAGAGGGGCCGGTCGGCGGCGACTGTATCAGATGGCAGTTTGTCCACAATTCGCTGTGCTGTCAGCTTCGTCGGGCGGCTGGGGACAAGTCTGGGGACCGGTTTCTTTGCCCTGCCTCCGTCCACAGGGCCGACTTTTTCCGGAGCATCCTAAAGCTTTGACTCCAGTGACGGATTCCAAACTATCCCCAGAACCCTACATCCGGGAGAAAGAAGCGCGCGACAATATGCTTGCTGGTGTTTTTCGGGGCAAAGCGGGACAGGTGACAACCACCACAACCAACAGACTCTTAGAATCAGAAGAATCTTAGATATAAGAATCTTTAAGATTATAGGGAGGCTGGGAGAGGCGAGCGCTCGATGCCCAAAAACCGGATCATGCTGGACGTGCTCAAGGGCGAAGCGGTGTTTCCGCCTCCGCTCTGGATGATGCGCCAGGCCGGGCGTTATCTGCCGGAGTATCGGGAGACGCGCAGACGAGCTGGTTCGTTCCTCGACCTCTGCTACGATCCCGACCTTGCCGTCGAAGTGACGCTGCAGCCCATCGAGCGCTTCGGCTTCGATGCATCGATCCTGTTCTCCGATATCCTTGTCGTTCCGCATGCACTTGGCCGCGACGTTCGCTTCGAAGAGGGAAGAGGACCGCTTTTGACGCCGATCTCCGTGGCCGAGATTGCGGCTCTGGAGAGCGATGTGTTTCACGTGAATCTCGAACCGGTCTACGAGACGGTTCGCCGCCTGCGGGCAAAGCTACCTGATGAAACCACGCTGATCGGCTTCTGCGGCGCGCCGTGGACGGTGGCGACCTATATGATTGCCGGCCATGGCACGCCCGACCAGGCGCCGGCGCGGTTGTTTGCCTACCGCGAGCCGGAGGCGTTCCAACAGCTGTTGAAGGTGCTTGCCGACCATTCGGCTGCGTATTTGATCCGGCAGATCGAAGCTGGGGCCGATGTCGTACAGATTTTCGATTCCTGGTCCGGCGTGCTCGACGACGCGTCGTTCGACCAGTTTTGCGTTTGGCCGGTGGCCGAGATCGTCAGGCAGGTTCGCGCCGTCCATCCCGATGTTCCGATCATTGGTTTTCCCAAGGGTGCCGGCGCTCGCTACCGCACCTATCGCCAGAAGACCGGCGTGACGGGGCTGGGGATCGACTGGACGGTGCCGCTGGCAGCAGCGAAGGACTTGCAGCGCTCGGGTGCGGTCCAGGGCAATCTCGATCCCTTGCGGCTCGTGGCTGGCGGCAAGGCGCTATCGGATGGCGTCGAGGCGATCCTGAAAGCGCTTGGTGATGGACCGCTGATCTTCAATCTCGGCCATGGCATCACGCCGGAGACGCCGATCGCCCATGTCGAGGCGATGGTGAAACAGGTTCGGAGCGCGACACGCTGATGGCTCAGTCAAATAACACTGGCAACACGAACAGCACAGGCCAGGCGATGATGCGCATGACTATCGGGATCGGTGTCCTGATTGTGCTGACGGCGCTTTTGTTTTTCGCAGCACCCGACAGTTTCTATCCCTGGGCAAAGGCGATCCATATCCTGGCCGTCATTTCGTGGATGGCCGGCATGCTCTATCTGCCGCGCCTGTTCGTCTATCACGTCGATGCCGAGAAAGGCTCGGTGCAGTCGGAGACCTTCAAGGTGATGGAGCGGCGCCTGCTGCGCGGCATCATCAATCCAGCGATGATCGTCACCTGGGTGTTCGGCCTGTGGCTTGCCTGGAAAGTGTTTGGTTTCCACGGCGGGTGGCTGCACGCCAAGATAGGCCTGGTGCTTCTTTTGTCCGCCGTTCACGGTTATCTTGCCGGCGCGGTGCGCAAATTCGCCGAGGATCGCAATGAAAAGCCCGCGAGGCACTGGCGGATCGTCAATGAGATCCCCACATTAGTGATGATCGCAATCGTGATCTTGGTTGTCGTCAAGCCGTTCTGAGGCATTTGCGCCCCCCTCAAAACGCGGCTTGCTCTTTCATCCGACCGACGATAAAAGACGGGTCTTCCTTCCCGTCATGCGCCGCCCCTCATTGCTTTCGGCCGCGCCCGGCATTTGTCGCATCCCGTCGATATCCTCCCAAAGCTTACCCAGACTCCATCTATTCAAGGTCCGTCTATGCAAGAAATGAAACTCGCCGAGTTCAAGAACAAGAAACCCCCAGAGCTGATCGCTTATGCCGAATCGCTCGAGGTCGAGAATGCCAGCGTCATGCGCAAGCAGGAGCTGATGTTCGCGATCCTGAAGAAGCTGGCCGCCCAGGACGTCGAGATCATCGGCGACGGCGTGGTCGAAGTGCTTCAGGACGGTTTCGGCTTCCTGCGCTCGGCCAATGCCAACTATCTGCCAGGTCCCGACGACATCTACATCTCGCCGTCGCAGATCCGGCGCTTTTCGCTGAAGACCGGCGATACGGTCGAAGGGCCGATCCGCAGCCCGAAAGAGGGCGAGCGCTATTTCGCGCTGCTCAAGGTCAACACCATCAATTTCGACGATCCCGAAAAGATCCGTCACAAGATCCATTTCGACAATCTGACGCCGCTCTACCCGACCTCGCGGCTGAAGATGGAAATGGAGGTTCCGACCTCCAAGGATATCTCGCCAAGGGTCATCGACCTGGTGGCGCCGCTCGGCAAGGGCCAGCGCGCTTTGATCGTCGCGCAGCCGCGTACCGGCAAGACCGTTCTGCTGCAGAACATCGCCCATTCCATCACCACCAACCACCCCGAATGCTATCTGATCGTGCTTCTGATCGACGAGCGTCCGGAAGAAGTGACCGACATGCAGCGTTCGGTGAAGGGCGAGGTCGTCTCTTCGACCTTCGACGAACCGGCGGTGCGCCACGTCCAGGTCGCCGAAATGGTCATCGAGAAGGCAAAGCGCCTGGTCGAACATGGCCGGGACGTCGTCATCCTGCTCGATTCCATCACTCGCCTCGGCCGCGCCTACAACACCGTGGTGCCGTCATCCGGCAAGGTGCTGACCGGCGGTGTCGACGCCAACGCGCTGCAGCGGCCGAAGCGCTTCTTCGGTGCGGCGCGCAACATCGAGGAAGGCGGCTCGCTGACCATCATCGCCACCGCGCTGATCGATACCGGCAGCCGCATGGACGAAGTCATCTTCGAAGAGTTCAAGGGCACCGGCAATTCGGAAATCGTGCTCGACCGCAAGGTCGCCGACAAGCGCATCTATCCGGCCATGGACATCTTGAAGTCCGGCACCCGCAAGGAGGACCTGCTGGTTCCGCGCTCGGACCTGCAGAAGATCTTCGTGCTGCGCCGCATCCTGGCGCCGATGGGAACCACCGACGCAATCGAGTTCCTCATCGACAAGCTGAAGCAGACCAAGACCAATGGCGATTTCTTCGATTCGATGAACACGTAAGGGCCTTACCCTCCCCCTTGTGGGGAGGGTCGATCCGCGCAGCGGATCGGGGTGGGGGTCAGCACCGAGGCTGGCGATTTACCCCCACCCCGTCTCACGATCTCCGCTTGGCTACGATCGCGAGCCGACCCTCCCCACAAGGGGGAGGGTGAGGAGCTAGCGCCGCAACAGCCGCTCCAACTCCCCTGCATCCGTCACCACCGGCAAACAGACCTGCCCGGTACAAAGCCAGGCACCCACCTTGTCAGTCGGCGGTAGAATCCCGCCGGGCAGCAAGGGTCGATTCGCTTCCGAACCAATCGCGGCAATGATGTCGACGCGGCGCGGGTCGGGGCATCGATTCGCAACCGGAACGAGCGTTGGCTCTTCCATACTGTCGACGATGACCAGCTTCAGCGGCTCGATCGCCAGGGCGCAGGCATTGACGATGCCGGCCTGGCCATAGGCCTGGTGCGCCGCGCGGCCGGCCGCATGCTCGGCAATCTTCCACGCTCTCTCCTGAAGATCGAGATCGCCGGTAACGGAAGCGAGCCGCACCAGCGCTGCGATAGTCTGGCTGGTGGCTGACGAAATGGCCTCATCGACATCGCCCCTGATGCGGATCGGCACGTCGGTGCTGTCCGAAGCAGTCAAATAATAGCCTGTGCCCGTGACGTCGGCGTGCCAACGGTCGAGCTGTTCAATGAATTGCTTTGCCAGGTCGATATAGGTCCAATCGCCCGATGCCTCGAACAGCGAGATCGCCGCATTGGCCATGGCGGCGTAGTCAATCGACAAAGCCGGAAACAATTTCCTGACGCCGAGCATGGAATGCGGCAAGCGATTGTCGCGGCTGGCGGAGCTGATATGGGCAAAAGCCTTGGCCGCTGCCTCGATCCAGTCGGGCCGCCCCAGTGAACGGCCGGCCTCGGCAAGTGCCGCAATCATCAGGCCGTTCCAGTCGGTCAGGGTCTTTGCATCGAGGCCAGGCCTGACCCGCTCTTCTCGGGCAGCGAGAAGTCTGGCTTTGAGCGGGATCAGCCGGTCGCGATCGGCCACGCTTTGGGCTTGCTGGGCGCGGGTCTGGTGGACGACCGGCTTGCCTTCCCAGCCATGTGGGCTGGAGAGCATGAAGTATTTGAAAAACAAGGCAGAATCATCACCGAGGACGGCCTCGATTTCTTGCCTGCTCCAGGTGTAGAACAGCCCCTCCTCGCCATCGCTGTCGGCGTCGAGGCTGGCGGCGAAGGCACCGCCGTCGACGCGCATTTCACGCAGCAGCCAGTCGACCGTCTCTTCGATTCGTACCCGGAACAAATCATTGCCGCTCGCCGAAAAAGCCCAGTTGCAGAAGCGGATCAGCTCCGCATTGTCGTAGAGCATCTTTTCGAAATGCGGCACCAGCCATTCGGCATCGGTCGAATAGCGGCTGAGCCCGCCGCCAATGTGGTCATAGATGCCGCCGCTCAGCATCTGTTCGAGGCTGACGAGCACGTCGTCGCGATGGGAAGCGTTGCCGTCGCGCAGCCAGGACAGCCAGAGCGTGAGCATGAACGGCGCGTTGGGGAATTTCGGTGCGCCGCGCAGGCCGCCAAGGTCGCGGTCGATCATGCCGTCGATGCGGCCGGCGAGGTCGGACAGCGTGCCGCGATCAAGAACCGTCTTGGCATGTATGCCGGAGAGACGCGCCTCGACATGCGAGGTCAGGCCGTCGGCGCTCTGATGCAGGCTGGCCCGCTTCTCGCGCCAGGCCTTGTCGACTGCTTCCATCACCTGGATGAAACCCGGGCGGCCATAGCGCGGCTCACGCGGAAAATAGGTGCCGCCCCAGAATGGCTTGCCGTCCGGCGTCAGGAACATGGTCAGCGGCCAGCCGCCTTGCTCGCCCATCGAGGAGAGGGCGGCCATATAGATCTGGTCGATGTCCGGGCGCTCCTCGCGGTCGACCTTGATATTGACGAACAGACGGTTCATGACGGCGGCGACGCCGTCATTCTCGAAGCTTTCATGCGCCATGACATGGCACCAGTGGCAGGCGGCATAGCCGACGGAGAGCAGGATCGGGCGATCGAGCGTCTTTGCTTCTTCCAGGGAAGCCGGCGACCAGGCCCGCCAATGGACGGGATTGCCGCTGTGCTGCTGCAGATAGGGGCTGGCTTCGTCGGCAAGCAGGTTTTGCGCGGGCAGCGTCACGATGGGCAAACTCGGTCTGGGTTGTTTTGAAGGCGCGAAGCTAGGGCGGTTCGACAGAGCGGGCAAATGATTTCAGGCGATTCGATCGTTGCGCTGTCGAGCGGCCGGCTTCCGGCCGGGGTCGCGGTGCTGCGTATTTCCGGTTCGCAGACTCGATTCGTAGTCGAAACGATCGCCGGAGGCATGGTTAAGGAGCGGGTGGCGGTTCTGCGCAAGTTCCGGGCACCGGATGGAACCGTGCTGGACAGCGGTCTGGTTGTCTTCTTCCTTGGTCCAGCCAGCTTCACTGGCGAGGATGTCGCCGAATTCCATGTCCATGGCGGACGCGCCGTGGTGGCCAGGATGCTGGAGATCATCAGCGGTTTTGACGGCGTCAGGCACGCAGAGCCCGGCGAATTCACCCGGCGCGCCTTTCTCAATGGCAAACTCGACCTGGTCGAGACGGAGGCGCTGGCGGACCTGGTCAACGCGGAGACCGAGGCGCAGCGCCGCTTCGCCATTCGGAATGCCGAAGGCGTCCAGAGTGATCTCTATATGAGTTGGCGCCGCCGGCTGATCCATGCACGGGCCATGATCGAGGCGGAGATAGACTTTGCCGATGAGGACGATGTGCCCGGTTCCGTTTCGGATTCGGTTTGGTCTGATATCAGGGCGATGATCGGCGAGATCGATCACCACATTGCCGGATTTCATGCTGCCGAGATCATCCGTGACGGCTTCGACGTCGTTATTCTCGGCGCGCCCAATGCCGGCAAGTCGAGTCTGTTCAACGCCTTGGCGCGGCGCGATGCCGCTATTGTAACGGATGAGCCCGGCACGACGCGGGACCTGCTCGAGGTGACGCTGGATCTGGGTGGATTCCGCGTCAGGCTGACGGACACGGCCGGTTTGCGCGACGCGCCGGGCAAGGTCGAGGCGATCGGTATCGAGAAGGCCAGGGCCAAGGCCGATCGCGCCGATCTCCTGCTGCTGTTGGAAGACATTCTGGCTCCCAGGGACATCGGTCCGTTGCCGGATACGGCAGCTCGGCTGCGGGTTGGCACCAAGCTCGATCTGTTGGATGGGCAGGCCGCCCGGGATGTGACCGCTCGATATGACCTCGTCATTTCAGTTGTAAACGGAACTGGTGTGGAGGCGCTGCTTGCCGAGATCGGTCAGCGCGCGGCAGATGCGGCCGGCGATATTGGCGATGTTCTGCCTTCGCGCCTGCGCCATGTCGAGTTGCTCAACGATGCGAATCGCCACCTGCTTCGAGCGATCGATGGCGACGCCACTGGCCAGGAACTGCGCGCCGAGGAGTTACGACTGGCGGCGGATCGCCTGGGCCGGATCGTCGGCGCCATCGATGTCGAGGATATGCTGGATGTGATTTTCGGGCAGTTCTGCATCGGCAAATGATTCACGTGAAACAATGACTTGGTCGAACATGAGCCTGGTCTCGGTGGCGGGGATGCATTTTGCGGGAACGCCCGTTTCTTCGTCATCCACGGGCGGAGCAAGGAGCGCAGCGACGCAGCGCAGACCCGAGGATCCATGCCGGGACTCCAAAGCGTTGCCACGATATAGAATTCTGCTCCGCTGCACCCATCGGTGAGGTCGCGGCATGGATCCTGGGGTCTCCGCGACGCCGCTCCCGCTCCTTGCTCCGCCCGTGGATGATGAAGTTGGGCTACGTCGGCAATCCCTAGCCGTGACTCACGTGAAACAATCGCGCCGATGACTCACGTGAAACACTGCTGAACGCGGCCTTCAGCTGTTTCACGTGAAACTTGCAGCGAAGTTTTCTTGACAGCTTGGCCCCGCGGGGACATGTGTCCCTCAATCTTTTGAGTCCAGGAAATTTGAAATGACCGATCACTATGATGTGGTTGTGGTGGGCGGCGGCCATGCGGGTTGCGAGGCGGCCAGTGCGGCCGCGCGCGCCGGCGCCAAAACCGCACTGGTGACGCTGCGCTTCGATACGATCGGCGTGATGTCGTGCAATCCGGCGATCGGCGGGCTTGGCAAGGGCCATCTGGTTCGCGAGATCGACGCCATGGACGGTCTGATGGGCCGCGTGGCCGATACAGCCGGCATTCAGTTCCGCCTGCTCAATCGCCGCAAGGGTCCAGCGGTGCGCGGACCGCGCACGCAGGCCGACAGAAAGCTCTATCGCCTGGCCATGCAGGAAGCGATTCGGCAGCAGAACGATCTCGACGTCGTCGAGGCCGAGGTTCTGGATTTCGAGATCAGCGACGGACGCATCGCCGCCGTTCTGCTGGCGGACGGCCGCAAGCTAGCCTGCGGCGCCGTGGTTTTGACGACCGGAACCTTCCTGCGCGGGCTCATTCATATTGGCGAGAAGAAGATTGTCGCCGGCCGCATGAACGAGCAGGCGAGCCTTGGCCTGTCGGCGACGATGGACCGTGCGGGCTTCAGGCTCGGGCGGCTGAAGACGGGCACGCCGCCGCGGCTGGATGGAAAGACCATCGACTGGGCTTCGCTGGAAAGCCAGGCCGCGGACGAAGATCCAGTACCGTTCTCGCTGATGACGGAGCGCATCGAGACGCCGCAGATCGAGTGCGGCATCACGCGCACGACGTCAGCCACGCATGAGCTGATCCGCGCCAATCTCGGCCGCTCCGCCATGTATTCCGGCTCGATCGAAGGTGTCGGGCCGCGCTATTGTCCGTCGATCGAGGACAAGATCGTCAAGTTCGGTGATCGGGACGGCCACCAGATCTTTCTCGAGCCGGAAGGCCTCGACGACGATACCGTCTATCCCAATGGGATCTCGACCTCGCTGCCCGAGGACGTACAACTCGACATTCTGAAAACCATCCCAGGGCTGGAGCGCGCGGTCATGCTGCAGCCTGGCTATGCCATTGAGTACGACCATGTCGATCCACGCGAGCTGCATCAGACGCTTGAGACGAAGCGCGTCGGCGGCCTCTTTCTCGCCGGGCAGATCAACGGCACGACCGGCTATGAGGAGGCCGCGGGCCAGGGACTGCTTGCCGGCCTCAACGCGGCGCGGCGGGCGGCAGGCGAGGAACAGATCGTGCTCAGCCGCACCGAAGCCTATATCGGCGTGATGGTCGATGATTTGACCAGCCGCGGCATCAGCGAACCCTACCGCATGTTCACCTCGCGGGCCGAATTCCGGCTGTCGCTGCGCGCCGACAATGCGGATGAACGGCTGACGCCTCTGGCGGAGAGGCTTGGGATCGCTTCTGCGCAACGGATGCAGCGCTACGGCGATGTCATGCAACGGCTCGACGCGGCGCGTGAACTAGCGAAGTCGCTTGCGATGACCCCGAATGAAGCGGCACGGCACGGGCTGGAGATCAACCGCGATGGCGTGCGCCGGTCCGGCTATGAGTTGCTGGCCTATCCCGATGTCGACGTCGCCTGGCTGGCGAGGATCGAGCCGAGATTTGGCGCCATCGATGGCAAGACAGCGGAGCGGCTCGAAACGGAGGCGAAATATTCGGTCTACCTCGATCGCCAGAAGACGGATGTCGCGCAGATACGTCATGAGGAGAGCCGGTTGATTCCCGAGACGGTCGATTTTGCTGGCGTGCCCGGCCTGTCCAATGAGTTGAAGCAGAAGATGCAGGCGCGGCGGCCGCGTTCCATCGCGGACGCCCAGCGCATGGAAGGCATGACGCCGGCGGCGCTGGCTATCATTGTCGCGCATGTTCGTCACCATGAAGTCGCGCAGAGGGACGTTGCGTGAGTTCTGTCTCCTGGACGAGCCTGCAGGACGCGGCCGGCCCGGTTTCACGTGAAACATTCGATCGCCTGGTGGCGTTCGAAGAGATGTTCCAGAAATGGAACCGCAGCATCAATCTCGTGGCGCAGTCGACAGCGGGCGATGTCTGGCAGCGCCACATATTGGACAGCGCGCAGCTTGCGCGCATAGAGCCCATTGCCACGCGTTGGGTCGACATCGGTTCGGGTGGCGGATTTCCGGGTCTTGTGATGGCCTTTCTGCTGGGCGAGCGCGATGGCGCCAGCATCGACCTGGTCGAGAGCAATCGAAAAAAGGCCTCGTTCCTGCAGACCGTCATTGGCCAGTTCAACTTGCCGGCGCGGGTCGTGGCGCGCCGTATTGAAGACAGCCATGCGCTTGTTTCTGCGCCGCAAATCGTCACGGCGCGGGCTCTCGCCTCGCTTTCGACCTTGCTCGATCTGTCAGCGCCCTGGCTGACGTCAGGCGCGCGCGGTCTGTTCCACAAAGGCCGGGATTATCGCGCGGAAGTGCAAGAAAGCGTTAACCGATGGGGCTTCGATCTGGTAGAACATCCCAGTGTGACCGACCCCCATGGCGTCATCCTCGAACTGTCTGACCTGCGACCTGTCTGAGCTTCGACTGGTCGGACTATTTGGCGACCCTAAAATGAATTTCTGGCATAGATCCATGATGAAGAACGGCCCCCGAATCATCACCGTCGCCAACCAGAAGGGCGGCGTCGGCAAGACGACCACCGCCATCAATCTGGCCACCGCTTTGGCCGCCATCGGCGAAAAGGTGCTGATCGTCGATCTCGATCCCCAAGGCAATGCCAGCACCGGCCTCGGCATCGACCGCAAGGATCGGACGGTTTCTTCCTACGATGTGCTGACCGGCGAACTCGAGCTCGAAGCCGCGGCCATTCCGACCGCCGTGCCCGGCCTCTCGATCGTACCGTCGACGCTTGATCTACTCGGCATCGAAATGGAGATCGCCTCGGCGCCTGACCGGGTGCTCAAACTGCGCAACGCGCTGCGCGCCGCAACCGAGCGCGGGGCGCCGTTTAATTATGTGCTGATCGATTGCCCGCCTTCGCTCAACCTTCTGACTTTGAATTCGATGGCAGCAGCGGATTCTGTTCTTGTGCCGCTGCAATGCGAGTTCTTCGCGCTCGAAGGCCTCAGCCAATTGCTGGAGACCGTCGAGCAGGTGCGCCGCTCGATCAATCCGGACCTTATTATCCAGGGCATCGTGCTGACCATGTATGACGGCCGCAACAACCTCGCCAACCAGGTGGTGCAGGATGTACGGGCGCATATGGGCGACAAGGTCTACGAAACTATCATTCCGCGCAATGTGCGGGTGTCCGAGGCGCCGTCTTACGGCAAGCCGGCGATCCTTTACGATTTGAAGTGCTCGGGCAGCCAGGCTTACCTGCAGCTGGCCTCGGAAGTGATCCGCCGCGAGCGCAAATTGCGCGCCGCTTGATTAGGCCGGATGCATAATTAACAGCCGATTCGATACCGAAACGATCTAAACACCTGGAATAAAAATGAGCGAAGACCTTTCGAGAAAAAGACTGGGCCGTGGGCTGGCCGCACTGATCGGCGAGATCGATCGCCCGGCCGCACCGGAAAAGCCCGGCATGAGCGCCGACGGCAAGGTGCCGATCGAGTTCCTCAGCCCCAATCCGAAAAATCCGCGCCGGCATTTTGGCGACGCCGAACTGACGGACCTCGCTCAGTCGATCCGCGAGCATGGCGTGGTGCAGCCGGTGGTGGCGCGGCCGTCGCCGACGCAGGCCGGCCGCTACGAGATCATCGCCGGCGAGCGGCGCTGGCGGGCGGCGCAGCGCGCCGGGCTGACAGAGATCCCGGTCATCATCCGAGAGGTCAACGACCGCACGGCGCTCGAGCTGGCGATCATCGAGAACGTCCAGCGCACCGACCTCAACGCGGTCGAGGAAGCGCTAGGCTACCAGCAGCTGATCGACGAGCACGGCTACACCCAGGCCGATCTCGGCAACGTCATTGGTAAGAGCCGCAGCCATGTCGCCAACACGCTCAGGCTGCTGAAGCTGCCGGACGTGATCCGCGACATGCTGGTCGATGGCGCGCTGTCGGCCGGTCACGCCCGCACGCTGGTGACGGCCGAGGATCCGGCCGGCCTTGCCAAGCGCATCGTCGAAGAGGGCCTTTCGGTGCGCCAGGCCGAAGCGCTGGCGCAAATGCCGGCCGGTCCCACGCCTGCCAAGCCGAAGCAGCCGCAAGCCGCGCCGGAAAAGGACACCGACACGCTGGCGCTGGAAAAGCTGATGACCGATACGCTCGGCATGATCGTGGCCATCGACCACAAGGGCAAGGGCGGCGAGCTGCGGGTGTCCTATCGGTCGCTGGAGCAGCTGGATGAGCTATGCCGGAGATTGAAGCAGGAGCGGTAGTTAGCCGGCGAATAATATCAAGCGGAAGCTTGATTTGGCGCAGAGAAAACGAGGGCTGGCTGTTGGGTCAGCCCTTTCTTTTTGTGGCGCTGATGTTTGGGAACGGCGTCGGAGCTGCCGATCTCCCCACGAGGGGGCAGATCGGCCAATCGCCTACCCCAGCCCCACCCCTGGCGCCCGCGGCTTGACAGTGCCGGGCAACGGCGTAACCTATATTAGATATGGCTTAAATTAATTGCCCTAGCGTGCCGGTCAGTCGCGGCGGGGGCTGTTTGCCATTCCAACAATAGTCGTGAAATGGCACCGCCTCGCCAAAGCGACATGCCGATGCGCCTGACGCAAGTGGGAGGTGCAAATGGCAGTCCGTTGGCAATTGTCCGGAAGTTACTTCGAAAATTGTAGCTGCGATGTCGTATGTCCTTGCCTGCTGTCCACCAACGCGCAGCTGACATCGAAGCCGACGAGAGGCGTTTGCGACGTCGGTTTGGTTTTTCATATCGATACGGGCAATTACGGCGACGTTCGATTGGATGGGCTCAGTGTCGCGATGGTTGCTCACACGCCGGGTCCGATGGCAAACGGCAATTGGACGGCCGCCGCCTATATCGACGAACGGGCCGATGACAGGCAAACAGAGGCGCTAGGCGCCATCTTCACCGGCGCCGCGGGCGGCCCCATGGCGGTGCTGGCACCCATGATCGGCACGAACCTCGGCGCCAAGAAGGTGCCGATAGACTATCGGATAGACGGCAAGAAGCGGTCGGCGGAGATTGCGGGCGTCATGCACATGGCGGTCGAGCCGCTGCCGACAATGCGCGAGGACGGGCAGATGTGGGCCGCCACCGGCCATCCTGTCAATCCCGACTGGCTCGCCCTGGCGATGGGGGCGGAAGGCAGTACATTCAGCGACCATGGCATGAGCTGGGACAATTCCCGCCGAAACGGACATTACGCCCCGATCAATTGGTCCGGCCAGCAGTAGCCGCAGGCCGCATAGCACGGAACGTACCCGTCCATGGCGCCGACGTTGCAGCGATATGTCATTCTCGCGCTGCTGATCGCGATCGCCGCGGCGGCGTGGACCCTGCTTATCCGGCAGCAGATGGGCATGGACGCGGACATGCGTATGGACTCACTCACCATGGGCATGAAGGCGCCGCTGTTTCTTGCCGTCTGGATGATCATGATGATTGCCATGATGTTTCCGACGGCAGCGCCGATGATCCTGACGTTTCACCAGGTCCAGGCCGGCAAACAGGGCCGGGGCGAGACCTTTGTCTCGAGCTGGGTGTTCGTGGCCGGGTACATGCTGGTTTGGGGCGTGATGGGCGCTATCGCCTTTGCCGGTGCGGCGGGTGCGGAGATGCTTGCCGGGCATGTGGGATTGTCGACGGCGACGGCCGCGCGTATCGGCGGCGCGCTGCTGATGATTGCGGGCGCCTATCAACTCTCGCCACTGAAAGATCTGTGCCTGGCTAAATGCCGCACGCCGATTGGCTTCATCCTGACCTCATGGCGCGATGGTTACTGGGGCGCGGTTCGCATGGGCCTGGAGCATGGACTTTTTTGCCTGGGCTGTTGCTGGCTTTTGTTTCTCGCCCTCTTTCCTCTCGGCATCATGAACGTCGCCGCAATGGCCGTGGTCACCGTGCTGATCTTTGCGGAAAAGACCCTCCCGTCAGGAGATGGGATCGCAAAGGTGTTGGGTGTCGCTCTGCTGCTTTATGGCGCGGCGGTGCTGGTCTTTCCACAGGCGCTGCCAACCTTCCAGCCGGTGGGCGCCATGATGATGAATTGACCAATGGAGGCCGCGCTCGGCGCCGAAAAGGGGAGGATCGCTCTCCTACCTCTGCCCCAGCCGCGCGCTTTCCACCGCGATCCCCAGCAAGGCCTGCCGTGCCAGCGCGACCGAAAGGTCCGGCCGCCGACGCGTCTGCAGCACGGCGGTCTGCAGACGGGTCAGCGCGCGGCTGAGCGCGTCGCTGCTCCAGCGCTCCAGCGCCTTCTCCACCAGCTTGCGCCTTGAGAAGAAAACCGGTGGCCGCGCGGCGGCAACCACCGAAGCGGCGTTGCGGCCGGCAGAGTCCATCTGGCCACGCATGATCTGGATTTGCTGCAATTGGCGCATCGCCGAGGACAGAACGAGGAAGGGCGGGCCGCCGGACTGGCAGTGGCGGGTGAAGGCGGTGTCGAAGTCGCCGATCTTGCCTTCGAGCAGCGCGTCGACGGCGTCGTCGAACGAGGCGCCGGACACGTCGCCCGACATCGCTCTCACCTCGTCGAGCCCGATCTCCTTCTGGCCGTGGGCGTAGAGGATGAGCTTTTCGATTTCGCCGCGCGAGGCCAGCCGGTCGCCGCCGAGATTGCGGCGCAGCGCCTGTCTGGCCTCCAGCGTCATCGACATGCCGGCCTTGCGCAACTCGTCGTCGATGACCGTGTCGATGTCGCGGGCTTCATCGGAGTAACAGGGCAGCGCCATGGCGTTGTCGGCGCCCTCGACCACGGCGCGCAACCCGACGCCCTTTTTGAGATCGCCGGCCTCGATCAGAATGATGGCATCGCGCGCGGGTTCCGCTGTCAGCGCCTTGACGTCCTCGGCCAGCGCCTTCTGGCCTGTGGCGTTGCGCACCCACAGCAGCCGCCGATCGGAAAACATCGGTACGGTGCGGGCCTCGTCGAGCAGGCGGCCCTCGTCGCGGTCGACTTCCGAGCCCTCGAGCCGGACCACCGAGAACGGATCGTCGAGCGGCAGGCCGGTCTTTTCGGCAAAGGCTTTTGCGCGCTCGGACACAAGCCCGCGATCAGGGCCATAAAGCAGGACGATCGAGATGCGCGGGTCAGGCCGCGCGAGCCAGGAATCGACCTCGAAAGCTTTCTTCTGTGCCATGAGGGGTGGGTTAGCACGGCAAGGGGACGAGGTGAACGGCTTCGATCGACGGGAGGGGAGAAACGCGGGTTTGCCGCCCTTGGCGTGTCCAGTCGATAGATAGGTGACACTTTGAACCGGATACATGGGTAACAGTTCTCCCCTATGCGTCCGCCGCAGCGCCAAGCCGATTGGTTGGCGTGGCGCTGCGAAGCAGCGACGGAGTGGGGGAAGGCGGTTCTCAAATGCGCCGCCGCTGGCAATTCGCCACAGGGCCTCAATCAGGGCGAGGTATCGCCCCGGCTTGAAGTGACAACGGCCGAACCAGGTCGACCCCCACTCCGTCTCGGCTTCGCCGAGCCACCTCTCCCCCGATCGACGGGGGAGAGGAAAGGCGCGAGTTTGCCGGCCTCCACCAAACCGCTTGGCGCAGTGGCGAACACATAGGGGAGAACTGTTACCTATCTATCCGGTTCAAACTGTTACCCATCTATCGGCTGGACAAGGCGCGGGCTCGCCGACCTTGGCGCCCTTCCTCTCCCTCCGGAGGGGGGAGAGGTGGCGCTGCGAAGCAGCGACGGAGTGGGGGAAGCCGGCCCTCAAATGCGCTGCTGCTGACAACTCGCCACAGAGCCTCGATCAAGCCGAGGCATTGCCTAGCTTGAAATAACAAAGCCCAAGCCATCGACCCCCACTCCGTCGAGCTTCGCTCGACACCTCTCCCCCGATCGACGGGGGAGAGGAAAGGCGCGATGGTCTGCCGCCCAATCACCTTATCTGGCCGGAAATCCCGCCCAATCTTGCGCCAAATTGCGCGCCGCACTGAAACATCGACAAGAAATTTCGCGCACATATCTACATCTTGTACTCGGGAGGCTGGATCGGCCGGCGCGGCCGGTCCGATGTGTGCGCCTTGCCCGACGAATTCGCACTGGTCTGGCGGCACGGATGTGCAAATATCCTCGGGCCAGGCAACATTGGAGGACAAAGGTCATGGCCGATGCTGGGATGTTGCGGTTTCACGTTCCGGAGCCGGAAGTGCGGCCGGGCGGCACGCCTGACTTTTCCAATGTGACCATCGCCGAGGCCGGCTCGGTGCCGCGTCCCGACATCGATGTCGATCCGCGCACCATCCGCGACATGGCGTTTTCGATCATCCGTGTGCTGAACCGCAACGGCGAAGCGGTCGGGCCGTGGGCCGGGTTGCTTTCCAGCCATGAACTGCTGGAGGGCCTGCGCCATATGATGACACTCAGAACCTTCGATGCCCGCATGCAGATGGCGCAGCGACAGGGCAAGACATCCTTCTACATGCAGCATCTCGGCGAGGAGGCGGTAAGCTGCGCCTTCCGCAAGGCGCTTGCGCCGGGCGACATGAATTTTCCGACCTATCGGCAGGCCGGCCTGCTCATCGCCGACGGCTATCCGATGGTGACGATGATGAACCAGATCTATTCCAACGAGGCCGACCCGCTGAAAGGCCGGCAGCTGCCGATCATGTATTCGTCGAAGGAGCACGGCTTCTTCTCGATCTCCGGCAATCTGGCGACGCAATATATCCAGGCGGTCGGCTGGGCGATGGCCTCGGCGATCTCGAACGATTCCAAGATCGCGGCGGCCTGGATCGGCGACGGCTCAACGGCGGAATCCGACTTCCATTCGGCGCTGGTGTTCGCCTCCACCTACAAGGCGCCGGTCGTGCTCAATGTCGTCAACAACCAGTGGGCGATCTCGACCTTTCAGGGCATTGCGCGTGGCGGCTCCGGCACCTTTGCCGCGCGGGGCCTCGGCTTCGGCATTCCCTCGCTGCGGGTCGACGGCAATGACTATCTCGCCGTCCACGCTGTCGCCAAATGGGCGGCGGAGCGTGCGCGCAGCAACCTTGGGCCGACGCTGGTCGAATATGTCACCTATCGCGCCGGCGCCCATTCGAGCTCGGACGATCCCTCCGCCTACCGGCCAAAGACCGAATCCGATGCCTGGCCGCTCGGCGACCCGATCGTGCGGCTGAAGAACCATTTGATCGGGCTCGGCGTCTGGTCGGATGAGCGGCACGCGCAGGCTGAGGCCGAAATCCTCGACACGGTGATCGCGGCGCAGAAGGAGGCGGAAAGCCACGGCACGCTGCATGCCGGCGGCAAGCCGTCGACGCGCGACATGTTCGAAGGCCTATACGCCGAGATGCCGCCGCATCTCAGACGCCAGCGCCAGCAGGCGGGAGTCTGAGCCATGCCAAGACGGACCATGATCGAGGCCATTCGTGATGCCATGGATGTGTCGATGGGACGTGACGACAAAGTCGTCGTGTTCGGCGAGGATGTCGGCTTCTTCGGCGGCGTCTTCCGCGTCACCCATGGCTTGCAGGCCAAATACGGCAAGAGCCGCTGTTTCGATGCGCCGATCAATGAATCCGGCATTGTCGGGTCGGCCATCGGCATGGCGGCCTATGGCTTGAAGCCCTGCGTGGAAATTCAGTTTGCCGACTACATGTACCCTGCCTACGACCAGCTGACCCAGGAGGCGGCGCGGCTGCGCTACCGCTCGAACGGCGATTTCACCTGCCCGATCGTTGTGCGCATGCCAACCGGCGGCGGCATTTTTGGCGGCCAGACACACAGCCAGAGTCCGGAAGCGTTGTTCACCCACGTCTCCGGTCTGAAGACCGTCGTGCCATCCAACCCGCATGATGCCAAGGGACTTTTGATCGCGGCGATCGAGGATCCTGACCCGGTGATCTTTCTCGAGCCAAAACGCCTCTACAACGGACCGTTCGACGGCCATCACGACCGGCCGGTGACGCCCTGGTCGAAGCATGAGCTCGGCGAAGTCGCCGACGGTCATTACACCGTGCCGCTCGGCAAGGCGGCGATCCGCCGGGCAGGTTCGGCGGTCACCGTGCTCGCCTATGGCACCATGGTCTATGTCGCGCAGGCGGCGGCCGAGGAAACCGGCATCGATGCCGAGATCATTGATCTCAGGACACTGCTGCCGCTCGACCTCGACGCCATCGTCGCTTCGGTCAAGAAGACCGGGCGCTGCGTCATCGTGCATGAGGCGACGCTGACCTCCGGCTTCGGCGCCGAGCTGTCGGCGCTGGTGCAGGAAAACTGTTTTTATCATCTGGAAGCGCCGGTGGCGCGGGTCGCCGGCTGGGACACGCCCTATCCGCATGCGCAGGAGTGGGACTATTTCCCGGGGCCCGCGCGGGTCGGCCGCGCGCTCATCGAAACCATGGAGGCCTGACATGGGCGAGCACATCATCAAGCTGCCCGATGTCGGCGAGGGCGTCGCCGAGGCCGAGCTCGTCGAATGGCACGTCAAGATCGGCGACATCGTGCGCGAGGACACCGTGCTCGCCGCCGTCATGACCGACAAGGCGACGGTCGAGATTCCGTCACCCGTCGATGGCGAGATCCTGTGGCTGGGCGCCGAGATCGGCGACACGGTGGCAATCGGCTCGCCGATCGTGCGGCTGAAAGTGGCGGGCGAGGGCAATGTGAAGCCGCAGGGCGGCGCCAAGGCCGAGGTGGTGGTCGAACCTCCGGCCAAGCTTCCGACGCCGAAACCCGAGACTGCCGCGCCGGCCGCGAAGTCCCCGGCAAAAGCCAGCGTTGCGGACGTGAAACCCGCCCCCGGCGTTTTGAAAAGCACCGGGCGGACATCCGTCTCCGGCGCGCCGCGCCCGGAAGGCGAAAAACCGCTGGCGTCGCCGGCCGTGCGCTTGCGGGCGAAAGAGGCGGGCATCGATCTGAGACAAGTTGCCGGAAGCGGCCCGGCCGGCCGCATCGGTCATGAGGATATCGAGGCGTTCCTGGCGCGCGGGCCGCAGGTGGCCAAGGCATCGGGCCTCGCCCGCAACGATGCGGTCGAGGACATCAAGGTGGTGGGCTTGCGGCGCAAGATCGCCGAGAAGATGACGCTGTCCAAATCGCGCATCCCTCACATCACCTATGTCGAGGAGATCGACGTCACCGCGCTGGAAGAGCTGCGCGCCGCGCTCAACAAGGAGAAGCGGGCGGACAGGCCGAAGCTGACGCTGCTGCCGTTCCTGATGCGGGCCATGGTCAAGGCGATCGCGGACCAGCCCCAGCTCAATTCGCTGTTCGACGACGAGGCCGGCATCATCCACCAGCATGGCGGCATCCATATCGGCATCGCCGCGCAGACGCCGTCGGGGCTGGTGGTGCCTGTCGTCAAGCATGCCGAGGCGCGCGACATCTGGGATTGCGGCGCCGAGGTCAACAGGTTGGCCGAGGCGGCCAAATCCGGCACGGCGACACGCGACGAGTTGTCCGGCTCGACCATCACCATCACTTCGCTCGGCGCCATGGGCGGTGTTGCGACGACGCCGGTCATCAACCATCCGGAAGTGGCAATCATCGGCGTCAACAAGATGATGGTACGGCCGGTGTGGGACGGCACGCAGTTCATCCCGCGCAAGATGATGAACCTGTCGTCGAGCTTCGACCATCGGGTGATCGATGGTTGGGACGCGGCGGTGTTCGTGCAGCGGATCAAGACGCTGCTGGAAACGCCGGCGCTGATCTTTGTGGATTGAGGTGATGAGAACGGTCGCAAAGTCCCCCTCACCCGGATTGCCAACCGAATTGCGAAGGCAATTCGGGGCAATCCGACCTCTCCCCGAGGGGAGAGGAGATTGTCGACGCCGGCGCCAGTCTCTTCTCCCCAGCGGGGAGAAGGTGGCCGCGAAGCGGCCGGATGAGGGGGCCTTCACCAAAAAGAGCGTGCCAAGATGAAAGAAATCTCCTGCAAGCTGCTCGTCATCGGCGCCGGTCCGGGCGGCTATATCTCAGCCATCCGCGCCGGCCAGCTCGGCGTCGATACGGTGATCGTCGAAGCCGGCAAGCCTGGCGGCACCTGCCTCAATGTCGGCTGCATTCCGTCCAAGGCGCTGATCCATGCGGCGGAAGAGTTCGAGAAGGTCGCGCATATGGCCGGCGGCAAGAGCCCGCTCGGCATTTCGGTTTCGGCACCCGTGCTCGACCTCGGCAAAACCGTCGCCTGGAAGGACGGCATTGTCAGCCGGCTCAACAGCGGCGTCGCCGGCCTGTTGAAGAAGGCCGGCGTGAAGACCGTGCATGGCTGGGCGACGTTCCGTGACGGCAAGACCGTCGAGGTCGAGACCGAGACGGGAAGCCAGGTGATCCGTGCCGAAACGATTGTCATCGCCGCCGGCTCGGCGCCGGTCGAACTGTCTTTTCTTCCCTTTGGCGGGCCTGTCATATCGTCCACGGACGCGCTGGCGCTGAGCGAAGTGCCGAAGAAGCTTGCTGTCGTTGGTGGCGGCTATATCGGGCTGGAACTCGGCATGGCCTTCGCCAAGATGGGCGCTCAGGTGACCGTGGTCGAGGCCTTGCCGCGCGTGCTGGCGCAGTATGATGCCGAGCTGACCCGCCCCGTGGTCAAGCGGCTCGGGGCACTCGGCATCGAGGTCATTCTCGGTGCCAAGGCCAAGGGCCTGTCGACCAAGGGTGACGCGCTGCTGGTCGAGACAGCGGACGGCAAGAGTGCCAGGGTTTCCGCCGACAAGATCCTGGTGACGGTCGGCCGCAAGCCGGTGACGGAAGGCTGGGGGCTCGACCAGATCGACCTCGACATGTCAGGCAAATTCATCCGCATCGACGACCAATGCCGCACCTCGATGCGCGGCATTTTCGCCATTGGCGATGTCACCGGCGAGCCGATGCTGGCGCATCGCGCCATGGCGCAAGGCGAAATGGTCGCCGAGATCGTCGCCGGTCACAAGCGCAGCTGGGACAAGCGCTCAATCCCCGCTGTCTGCTTCACCGATCCGGAGCTGGTGACGGCCGGGTTGTCGCCGGAAGAGGCCAAGGCTCAGGGCGAGATCAAAATCGGGCTGTTCCCGTTCGCCGCCAATGGGCGGGCGATGACGAGGCTCGGCGAGGAGGGGTTCGTTCGCGTCGTTGCCCGCGCCGACAACCATCTGGTGCTCGGCATCCAGGCGGTCGGGCAAGGCGTGTCGGAACTGTCGGCGGCGTTCGGGCTGGCGCTGGAAATGGGCGCGCGGCTGGAGGATATCGCCGGCACCATCCATGCCCACCCGACGCAGGGCGAGGGTTTCCAGGAGGCGGCGCTGAAGGCGCTCGGGCACGCGCTGCATATTTGAGGGCCAGGCTGTCCAGCCGATAGATGGGTAACACTTTGAACCGGATACATGGGTAACACTTCTCCCTCTATGCGTCCGCCGCAGCGCCAAGCGGATTGGATGGCGCGGCGCTGCGGCGGGCACGCGGCCTAGGAAGGGCGCGAGTTCGCCGACCCAAGCTCCCTTCCTCTCCCTCCGGAGGGGGGAGAGGTGGCGCTGCGAAGCAGCGACGGAGTGGGGGAAGGCGGTGCTCAAACGCGCCGCCGCTGGCAACGCACCACAGGGCCTCGATCACGGCGCGGCATCGCCCCGGCTTGAAGTAACCACGCCCGAGCCAGGTCGACCCCCACTCCGTCTCGGCTTCGCCGAGCCACCTCTCCCCCGATCGACGGGGGAGAGGAAAGGCGCGAACCTATCCCCAGGCTCCTAACTCGCCAGCCGGCTAACCATCTCATGCTGGGCATAGGCGCGGCCGAAGCGGTTGGCGAGGAAGGCGTCGAGCGCGATGTCTTCCTGCTTGACGAAGCCGGTCGCCGGCAGGCTGCCGTCGGCCAGCATGTCGAGCACGGCGCAGATGCCGGACGCGGTGGTGATCTGGATGGCGCTGCGCAGCTGGTTGCCAACGCGCTGCGAATAGATCTTGTTGGCGTAGGTTTCCTGCAGCAGGCGGCCGTTGCGGCGGCCGGACACGGTGACGAAGACGATGACCACGTCCTGCAGCGTCGCCGGCAGGGCGCTCTCGAAGATGTCCTTCAGCACGTCGCGGCGGTGGCGCAGGCCAAGGTCGTTGAGCAGCGCCTTCATGATCGCGGCGTGGCCGGGATAGCGGATGGTGCGGTAGTTCAGCGTGCGCACCTTGCCCTTCAGCGTCTCGGCCAGCGTGCCCAGGCCACCCGAGGTGTTGAAGGCCTCATAAGTGACGCCGTCGAGCGAGAACTCCTCGCGCTCTTCCAGCGGCGGCACTTCAATCAGCTCGCCCTCGACGATCGCCTCGCAAGGCTCGCAATATTCGTTGATGACGCCGTCGGTGCTCCAGGTCAGATTGTAGTTCAGCGCATTGGACGGGTATTGCGGCAGCGCGCCGACGCGCATGCGCACGCTTTCCAGCGTGTCGAAGCGGCTGGCGAGATCGTTGGCGACGATCGAGATGAAGCCTGGTGCCAGCCCGCATTGCGGGATGAAGGCACTCTTGCCCGAACGCGCCAATTCCTTGACGCGCCGGGTCGAGACGACATCCTCGGTCAGGTCGAGATAGTGCACGCCGGCGCTGGCCGCTGCTTCGGCGATGCGCGTGGTGAGGTGAAAGGGGGCGGCGCTGAGCACGGCAAACTTACCGGCGAGCGCTGCCTCAAGGGTGCCGACTGCGGCGATGTCGAGTTCGAGCGTCTCGACGCCGGCAGGCACTTCGGCCGCGGCAAGCTGCGCCGCCGAGCGGTCGACGAGGGTAACGTGGTAATCGCCCGTTGCAGCGAGCATCCCGGCGATGGTCGAGCCGATCTTGCCGGCGCCGACGATAACGATGTTGTTCATGGTCAAATACCCCTGCCAAATTCCAATTGACGGGAATCATCGCAGCTTGCCTGTCGAAAGGAAGCGTGAAATCTGGCAGAGTGAACCCTATCTTTAGCTGATCTGCCGAGAGGATTCGTCGAAATGCTCAGTGAAGCCGAACAAGCGCTGCTTTCCCTGTTGCGTTCCAACGCCCGCGCCTCGACGGCCGAGCTGGCACGGCAGCTCGGCGTGTCGCGCACGACGGTGCAGAGCCGGATCGAGCGGCTGGAACAGCGCGGCATCATATCAGGCTATGGCGTCAAGCTCTCCGCGGACTATGAGCAGGGGCTGGTCAAGGCACATGTGCTGCTTACCGTCACGCCGAAGCTTGCCGACAAGGTGGTGCGCGCCCTGCAGGCGCTGCCCCCCGTGCGGACGCTGCACTCCGTCAGCGGCAATTTCGACATGATCGTCATCGTCGACGCGCCGTCGATCCGCGACCTTGACGCGCTGCTCGACCAGATCGGCGCCATGGATGGAGTCGAGCGGACCTCGTCGTCGATCATCCTGTCGACGCGGATCGACCGCTGAGTGTCGGGCCGGCTGTGCGGGGCCGGGTCGTCCGTGAACAATTCACCCTTACTGATTTGTAAGAACCCGGCAAGGCGGCAGTATGATTGACGAGGCAGTGTCACGCCTGAACCGCTGCGGCTAAGACCGTCCCAAGCCGAAAGCCTGTCGTGTTCCGAGAGGTGGCTTTGTCCGTACCGCGCAATATTCCCGTCCGGGCTGGTCGGTGGATCTGGATCACGACCGGCATCGCGTTGCCGGCCATTGCCTTGCTGCTGATCGTCATGTCCGGAAACGAGCCGATGCCAGACTACGGCTCCCATCTGTTCTGGTTCTGGTAGCGCCCAGATGCAGTACGACGAGACCTGGCGAGGTGCCGGGGCTGCCACATGGCCCACATCCAGCGCGGCGCGCTCCTTTCCGACGCATCCCGTTTCCCAGATGGCGCTTCTCGTCGTTGGGTTCCTGATCTTCAGGATAGGGCTTGCGTCGGTCATCCCACTTTCGATTGACGAGGCCTACGCGGTCGTGGTGTCGCGTAGCCATTCGCTTTCCTATTTCGATCATCCTCCGATCGGCTTCGCGCTCGCCCGGTTCATGGCGGATGTTTCCGGCTGCGAATGCCGGCTTGTGCTGAGGCTTCCCTATGTGTTGCTCGGCTCTGCGTCGGCGTTGCTGCTGTTTGCGCTGACCCGATACGCCTATGGCGTCGTTGCCGCATTCTGGGCCGTGGCCTGGTATACGGTTGCCCCGTTCTTTCTTATCTCCGCTGGCCATTTCGTCGTTCCCGACGGACCGCTTGATTTCTTTCTGCTGGCCGCCGCCTGCCTGGCCGCGCCGATGCTTCTCGGCGCTGAACCGCGTTTTGCGTTCCTGCGCTGGTGCGCGGCCGGCGTGGCGCTCGGGCTGGCGCTGATGTCGAAATATCAGGCCGGTCTGTTCTGCATCTCGGCGCCGCTGGTCCTGCTGTTGACGAAACCCGGCCGAGCCCAGCTTCGGACTGCAGGGCCATGGGTGGCCGGGGCCATCGCGGCACTTGGTCTGCTGCCGGTCGTAATATGGAACATGGATCATGGCTGGATTTCGCTGGCATTCCAGTCCGGGCGGGGTACGGCCAATGACGGCCATCTCCTGCATCCCGGCAACCTAGTCGTCATGTTGCTCGGCCAGGCGCTGTATGTTTGGCCGCCGATCTGGGCGGTCGCCATGGCGTGCCTGTGGCGAGGCGCCTGGGGCGGCACGGCAACAGATCGCCTCTTCGTGCTGCTTTCGGCGGTACCTGTCGTGTTCTTCGACCTGATCGCCCTGTTCAGTGCCCACTCGCTGCCGCACTGGTCGATGAGTGGCTTCCTGTTTGCCTTTCCGCTCGTCGGTCAATGGTGCGGCGCATTTTCATTGCGCAGGCCAAGACTGCTCGTGGTGTCCATCGTCGTCGCCGCTACCGTCGTTCCACTTCTGGCCACTGGGTTTGCGGTGCAGGCGACAACCGGCGCGTTGACCAGGCCCTTTTTCCCGAGGGCGCCGAAGTTCGACGTCAACTGGCAGCTCGTCGATTGGTCGGCGCTGACGGACAGCAAGGTTGCCGACGAGATCAGGCGCGCCAACGGATATGTCGTTGCCTCGAACTGGATGCAGGCGGCCAAGCTGTCCTACGAACTTGGCCCGGACATTCCGATCGAGGTGCTTCCTGGAGACCCGCGCCATTTCCAGTTCATGGACAACAGCCGTCTCGCCAGCCAAACCACCGGCTTTTTCATCGCCGCCATGAATTTCCGCGACGACGAGGCCGCTCAGGAAAAAGCCTATCGCGACAATCTCGGCGGCCTGTTTGTCGTCGTCGGCGACGCCCGGCGCATAACGCAACGGATCTCCGGATTTCCGGTCTTCGACATGCTGATCCTGCCGGTGACGCGCGTGGGGCAGCCGCAGGCCAATGTCCAGCCTGCACAAGCCGGGGGACAGCAATGAGCCAGGCGGCCTCCCAGCACGGCGCCGTGGCGTTGGCAACGGACAGCGCGTTTCCCGCCATCACCGGGCATGGCGGCGCGGAATTGACCATCGTCGTTCCAACGCTGAACGAGCGGGCCAATATCGGCCTGCTGGTGGCCCGGCTGCGGCAATCGCTTGCCAACATCGAATGGGAAGTGGTCTTTGTCGACGATGATTCGAAGGACGGCACGATCCTGGCGGTCCGCGACATTGCCGCCGCCGATCACCGTGTTCGCGGCATCAGGCGCATCGCCCGCCGCGGCCTTGCCGGCGCCTGCCTCGAAGGCATCCTGTCGAGCTCGGCGCCGATCGTTGCCGTGATGGACGGAGACCTGCAGCACGACGAAACACGCCTGTCCGCCATGTTCGAGATCCTGCAACGCGGCGAGGCCGACCTGGTGATTGCCAGCCGGTACGGGGACGACGGCAGTGCCCAAGGCGGATTTAGCAGGCTGCGGTCGAGGGTCAGCCGGCTGGCGACGCGTCTTGCGCGCCTGCTTTTGAGAACGCCGGTCGATGATCCGATGAGCGGGTTCTTCATGCTGCGCAGGGAAATCGTCGACGTGGTGGCGCCCCGGCTGTCGCGGCAAGGTTTCAAGATCCTGCTCGACATTGTCGCGTCTTCGCCAACCGCCATCAGGATCAGGGAAATCCCCTACGTGTTTGGCCCGCGCCTGCACGGACAGAGCAAGCTCGACTCCTTGGTCGCACTTGAATATGCCGGCCTGCTGGTCGCGAAAATGTCGGGAGACCTGATCTCGACGCGCTTCCTCGCCTTCGGCCTGGTCGGATCCGCCGGCGTTGTCGTCCATCTCTCGGTCCTGCATGCATTGCTGCCGCACGGGCTGTCGTTTGCCGTCGCCCAGACAGCTGCCATGTTCACGGCGATGGCCTTCAACTACACGCTGAACAACGCCTTCACTTATCGCGACCAGCGCCGGCGCGGTTGGCGATTTTTGACCGGGTTGCTGATGTTCGCGGCGCTGTGCAGCTTTGGTGTCGTGGCAGGTGTCGGCGTGTCGACGCTTCTGTACAGCGGTCACTCACGCTGGTGGGTCGCCGGCCTTGCCGGCGCTGTCGTCGGCTCGGCGTGGAACTACATCACCAATTCCGCCATCACTTGGCGCCGCCAGTAGGAGAGACCGACCGCGCATGTATGAATTCGACGCCGCGATCACCGCCTGGATAAACACGTGGGCCGGACACGCTCCGACCATCGATCCCGTGATGATCGGGATCTCGACGGCAGGCGTGCCGCTGCTGGTGCTGGCAGTCCTGGCGCAGTGGTGGGTACCGCGCGCCGATCCGGCCGTCCGTCACGTCCTGATAGCGGCCGGCCTTTCGTTCCTTATCGGGCTTGGCATCAACCAGCTGATCCTGCTGTTCGTGCAACGAGCCCGCCCTTACGAAGCGCATGTCACGCACCTGATCATCGACAGGACCGTCGATTTCTCGTTTCCGTCCGATCATTCGACGGCAAGTTTTGCCATCGCGGCCGCCTTCCTTGTCCACGGCCTGTCCCGGCGCGGGGTGTGCTTCCTGGCGGCCGCGTTGCTGGTTGGGCTGTCGCGCGTCTATCTCGGAACCCATTATGTCAGCGATGTTCTCGGTGGTGCCGTGACCGGCTTTCTGGCGGCGGCGCTGGTTCGCCTCGCGTACCGGGAAAACACCCGGCTCGATCGCCTGATCACCGGAATACTTTGAAGACGCCGAACCCACCGACAGCGGTCGAGATCGCTGCCGGCGGGCCTCGGCCTTATGCGCGTTTCCTGGAATTGCTCCAGGTGGCGGCTATTTAGCCGGCTGGATGCTCGATGCCGCCAGCTTGCCGGCCTTGGTCGAATAGGTCACGACCACCTTCTCACCAACCTTCAGCGTCTCGGCTTCGATACCTTCCGGCAAGACGAAGGTCTTGCCGTCGGAAAGCGTGATCGAGTCGCCCTTCTTGTCAATGCTGGCAATGGTGCCGGTGGCCGCCTTGGCGAAAGCACCGGTCGAGGATAGGACGGCGAGTGCCATTGCGGCTGCGATAGCTGACTTCTTCATGGTCTTTTTCCCGTTTCACTTGGTTGTGGAGCCGCTGGCTATCGGCCTGGAGCGGCTCCGGTATCCGGGCCGTTTGGCCGCCGGATCTGTCTCTTTGTCTTGACGCGACTCCTCAGGGAAAGCGCTACGCGCTTTTCCTGGAATTGCTCCAGCAAGAGACAAAACGAGCCTAGGCCGTGGAGTTGTCGATGGGCTGGCCGCAAGTTTACAAATAGGTAAATCGACGTCTGGCCTCACAAGTCGCGCAGCTGTTCCGCTGCCTGTCCCGCCGATGGCCTGGCGGACCAAACGGCGGCCGCCACCGAAGCGGCGACGAGACCGAGCATGACTGCCAGGTAAAGCCAGGGGATCGACAGTGCTTCGGGTGGCGGATCGAAAACGCCGGTCAACAGCTTGACCAGCATCCATGCCGTCAGCAGGCCCGAAAGCAGGCCGAACGTCATGCCGCCAACGAGGATCAGCAGACCTTCGCTCCAGAGGAAAGCCGCGAGCTGGCGCGGTTTGGCGCCGATCGCGGCGAGGATGGCGAAAGGCCGGCGACGCTCGAAGAACCCCAGGGCCAGCATCAGCCCGGCGGCGGCCGCGGCCATGACGACCGCGAAGCCCAGCTCGATTGTCGTCAATCCGCCGAGATCGACCGCGGTCAGGCTCGAGCCGATGAGACGTGCCGCCTGGCCGATATCGGCCACCTTCAGTGACGGATCGGAAGTCAGCGCCGACGAAACCTGCCGGGCCAATGCGGCAGGATCGGCCCTGGCCCGCATGAGCACGTATTCGGACGCATCGGAGCCGGTCATGCGGGCCACATAGGCCGAGTTGGCGACGAGGAAGGAATCCTTTGGCGCGGTCGGAAATTCGCGGGCGACGCCGATGAACTTGAAGGCCACGGGATGATACTGGTGATCCCTGGCATCGATAAGCCGCAGGTTGATCGTATCGCCCTGCTGGAGCTGGAAATCCTGTACGGTCTCTTCCGACACCAGGACGCCGTCCGGCGTCGCGGCGAGCAGGGCGAGCGTGCCGGCCGCGCTGGCGCCACTGAAATAGGCATCGGAAAGACCGGTGGCGCGCCCGATGCGGCCGGGATCGATGCCGTAGAGGTCCTGCAGGTCCGCGCCGACATAGGCGAAGCGATGTTGCATCGGCTCGGCCGCCGCCGTTTCGGGCAGTGAGGCCAGAGCCGCAAGGTGGGCTCCGGCCGGTCTGTCCATCGTGCCGAAGACAGTGACATCGGAGCCGTTCGTCAGCTCGGCGTCAATGCGCGCCTGGGCATTGTAGGTGGTGTTGAAGATGGCGGTCGACGTGGCGAAAGAGATGGCCAGCGCGGTCATCGCAATGCCGATCGTCAGCCGCCCCGCTTGCCGCGACAGGGCGGCCGATACAACGGGCGCCAGCGGTCCCGATGCCGGGGCAATAATCATTCGCAGGACCGCGCCATTGCGCGCGATGATCGCGGTCGACAGCCTGATCGTCAGCAATGCCATGCCCAGCCAGAACAAGGCCGGCGCGATGAATGCCTTGTAGTCCACCGATGTCGCCGCCACGCCTTCGGGCGCAAGCACGATCTGGTATCCGGTGCTCGCCGATTGCCAGAAGAACAATCCCGCCGCCGCAAGCAGCAGGATGTCCAGCCACAAGCGCTGCCAGAGCGGCGCGCTCGGCCGGCTCACGGTGCGCCGCGCCGCGGTCACGGTCGCCCAGCGCGCGTCCCGCCAGGCTGGGTAGAGAAAGGCGATGAACCCGACCAGCAGCCCGAAGATGGCGACAAGAAGCAGCGTCGGTCCGTCGACGCCAAGCGCGGCCTCGAGGCCCGGAGCGAGGATGGCAAGCAGCGATGCCGCGGCCATGCCGATCGCGGTGCCTCCGATGGCGGCGACGGCGGCTTCCGTGGCTGACAGGAACAGGATGGCTTTGACCGTCGCGCCGCGGACGCGAAGCAGCGCCTGTTCCGTGCGCCGGCGTGCCGCACCGGACGCGGTGACGGCAAAGGTAAGCGCAACCGCCAGCGCGACGCCCGGCAGCCCGAGAAACAGGAACAGGACAGAGGCGTACAGCGCATCCTCGCGGACCGCCCCGAGGCGTGACCCGAGATTGTCGGCCACCAGGGCCTGACCGGCGACCCGCGCCTCAAGATTGTGCTGGGCGGCGGTGACAAAACTATAGGCGGTGACGGGATCCGGCGGCAGCGCTTCGTGGGCAAGCCGCACATGCAATTGCAGCCGGGTGGTGTCGGGGCGCGCCTTCTGCTGCGGATCGAACAATTGCCGCCAGGCTTCCTGCGGCAGGATGAGGACATTGTCGGGCGGTGCCTGCGGTGCGGCCTGGGGCGGCAGGCCGACAGCCTGGAACAGGGCGTCGGCGTCCGGGAGGTCGACCACGCCGGCAATCCTGATCTCCGCCGGCGGCAGGCCCACCCGCTGGATCGAGACAGCGTCGCCGGGACCGACATGGAGGTTGGCGGCTGTCTGCTGGGCAATCAGCGCGCCGTCGAGGGTGCCGGAAAGCGAGCGGATTTCCGCCGGGAAATCGCTGGAATACCGGCTGTCGAAAGCAACGGCCTGGCCTGGCCCCGTGGTCTGGGTCGTGCCGGCGGTTTGAGCCTCGAAACCGGCGACATCGGCATAGCGGACCTGATGCACGGCCTTGACCGGAGCAGCTTCGCTCAGCGCCTTGCCGACGAGGTCCGGATCGGCACCGGAAATCACTTGCACCTGCCAGTCGATTGGAACCGCCGACCCTGCGCGGGCGGTCATCGATGCCCCGGCGTTGGCGAGGAAGAGCGCCATCGCGGCGAGCAGAGCGACCGTCAGCGCGATGCCGGCGGCCGCACCAGCCACGCGCAGGAAACGGCGGGCAAGCACACCACGAATCCACAACAGGGTGATCATGCGGCAGCCGCCCCTGGCCGATGCCGGGTGGTGAGCCGGCCGTGATCCATCGCCCAGCGCGTCGCCATGCGGTTGGCCACGGCTTCGTCATGTGTGGCAACGACCAGGGCGATGTCGGTGCCTTCCAGGCGGTCGAACACGGCGTCGAAGAAGCGCAGCGCCGTTCGGCTGTCCAGCTGCCCGGTCGGCTCATCGGCAAGTACAAGCTTCGGACCCATAACCAGAGCGCGCGCCATGGCAATACGCTGGGCCTGGCCGCCGGACAGTTCCTCCGGCAGCTTGTTGCCGAGTTCGCCGAGACCGAACGATTGCAGAAGTGATGCCCCGATGTCGTTGGCGCCGACATTCTCGCCGGCCAGCAGCATGGGCAGGCCGACATTCTGGACAGCGGTGAGGGCAGGAAACAGGCTGGGCGACTGGAATACGAAGCCGATCTGGCGCGGCCTCAGAGTCTCGAATGAACCGAGCCCGGGCCATTCGACGCTACCCGCCGTCGGCCGGTCGAGGCCGCCAAGAATATGCAGCAGTGTCGTCTTGCCGCTACCCGAAGGTCCGACGAGAGCGATGCGCGCGCCCGACGCGATCTCACAGTCGACATCGCGCAGCACGCTGATCCGGCCGGCGTTGCCATCCCGGAAGTCTCGCCCGAGGCCTTTTGCGACGACGAGCGTTTCAGCCACGGGCGATCCTCCCATCCTTCAGCCTGATGATGCGATCGGCCCTCTGCGCCAGCACCTTGCTGTGGGTGGCCAGCAGCGTTGCCAGTCCGGCGTCGCGCCTCGCCTCGAAATGAGCGATCAGCCGGGATTCGGTCTCGCTATCAACCTCCGCGGTCGGCTCGTCGGCAATCAGGATCGGCGGATCGGCGGCCAGCGCCACGGCAAGGCCGGCGCGCGCGGTCTCGCCGCCGGACAGCTCGGTCGGAAAAGCGCGGGCGCGATGCGAAAGGCCGACACTTTCCAGCAGGCTGGCCATTCGCCGGTCGTCCGGCTTGTTCGCCAGCAGCATCTGCATTCGAAGGTTCTGCTCGACGTTCAGGTGACCGAACAGGTTTCCCGACTGCAGCAGAATGCCGAAGCTGGCGGCGCGAACGCGCGTGCGATGCGCTTCCGGTCGCCGCGTCAGCCGGACGCCGGCCACCTCGACATAGCCGCCATCCGGTTCATCGAGGCCGGTCACGCAGGCCAGCAAGGTGGATTTGCCGCTGCCGGATGGCCCGACCAGGGCGACGATCTCGCCGGCGGCGACATGGAAACTGACGCCTCGCAAGGCGGCTGTCTCGTCGTCACCGATATGGAAAAAGCGATAGATCTCATGCGCGTCCAACGCGTGCATCTCATTTCCACCGGAACGAGCTGGACATCAGTTGCCATTGATCGACATTGTCGGCGCCCTTGGGTGCATAAAGTTCGAGCGCGACGAGCTTGCCGTCCTTGAAATAGAGGTAGCGTTCGTTTTCGAGGCGAACCTGCCGGTTGGTTACCGCGTTCGGCTCGGAGTTCGAGGTGTAGACGATGCGGATCGCGGTGCCGGCCGGCAGCTTGACCTGCTTGACCGCGCTGACCTGCACGGCGCGTCCGATGGCCTTGAGCTTGGCGACATAGTCCGCCTTGGCGCTGTCGACGGTCGGCGCGGCATCCGCCTTGGAAACCGAGACCACGACGCCGTCCAGCTTGTCGACGAAGCTGGCGCCGTCGGCACGGTCCGACCGTGCCCAGCCCTCCGGCACCTTCAGGGTGAACCCTTCCGGCGAGGTATAGTCGATGAACACCTGCGAATCGGGAATGTCGCCCGGAGGGTTCTTTTCCGGTTGCACAGGTTTCTCGGCGGCCGAGGCCGGCAAACTGCCAAGCACCGGAACCATGACAGCTGTCGTGCCCAGGCACGCCGCGACGGCGAGAACGGGTAAGACGCCGATGATTTTCCGAAAGTGGGTTTTCATTTTCCGCGGCCTTTCAATGGAAGGTTAGGTCCATTCAGTATGCCGCCGCAAGCTTACGGGCGGGTCGCCAACCTCATACGCTTTTGTAAGCTATTGGCGCTTTGGTGCGCTTTTGGCTCGGGCCTTCGGCGACTATGACGCCGGCGATCTTACCAGCGGAAAGCTCACCACCACGGCGAGGCCGGGCTGACAATCGTCAAGCGCGATGGATGCCCCGTGCAGATCGGCAATGGCCCTGACAAGGCTGAGGCCAAGGCCGTTGCCCGGCGTGGAGCGGCTGTGATCCAGCCGGTAGAGCCGCTGAAACACCCGTTCGCGCTCGTCCGGAGGAATGCCAGGTCCGTTGTCGGCGACGCTGGCGAGGACACGCTCGCCCCGACGCGTCACCGACAGTTTGATGGTCGTGCCGGGCGGGCAATGGCGCAGCGCATTCTCGACCAGATTGGCGAACATCTGCGTCAACAGTTCCCGGTCGCCGTGGATCCGGTCCGCCGTTTCGTTCAGTTGGGCGGGTGACAGCACCTTTCCGTCGTCCTCGGCAACGTCGGTGTAGATCTCGGCAATGATTTGCAGGATCTCGTCGAGGTCGAGATCGGTAAAGCGTGCCTTGCGCGCACCGGCCTCGATCTGCGCGATCCGCAACAGCGCATCGAAGGTCTCGTTGATCTGATAGCCCTCGGCACGCGCATCGGCCAGATCGTCGGAGACGTCCTGATCCCCCGCGGCCTTGTCGGCGGCGCCTTCCAGGATCATCTGCAGGCGATTGAGCGGCGTTTTCAGGTCGTGTGCGATGTTGGCGCTGACCTGTTTCATGCCGTCGACCAGCGCCGACAGGCGGTCGAGCGCCGCATTGACCCGGCTGGAGACGACATCGATGTCGTCGCCATTGCCGGTCAGCGGAATGCGGGTATCCAGCCGTCCATGCGAGACATCAACCATGGTGGCAGCGATGCCGTCGAGGCGGCGCTGGACGCGGGAGGCGAGCAGGGCGCCGCCGGCGATCGCCAGCCCGGTGATGATCAGCGTTCCCCAGCCGAAGCTCATCAGCACCACCTTTTCCAGCTCTTCTGTCTCGGAAAGGCTGAAAGCGATCGTGAGGTTGTTGCCGCCGATCGAGCCGGAAAAGGCTCTATACGCTGAGCCCGAAGGCACACCGGGCATTTCGGCATCGAACATCGAGAAGCCGTCGGGAAGCCCGGCCGCGGTGAAGTTGCCGGCCAGATGCTTTCCCGCAGCGTCGGTCAATGAAAAGAGCTGTTCCTTCTTGGGGCTGAGCTGCGAATGGCTTTCGACCGTGGAAACCAGATCCTCGATATCGCTCTCGGTATAGGTCGCCGTTACGATCGAGTAGGTTTCCCTAATGGTTTCGTCCAGCCGCTCGGCAAGATCGGCGCTCATCATCCGGTAGACGATGGCACCCGAAAGCACGAAGGCCAGCACGAACAGGAAGGCGAACGTCAAGGCGAGCCGGAATGGCGTGCTGCGCAGCAGGGGCGTCCATGTTGCGATCATGACGCAAGCGGTGCGTGCAGGCTGTAGCCGGTGTTGCGGACGGTGTGGATGAGCTGGGTTTCGAACGGCTTGTCGATCTTGGCCCGCAGCCGGCTGATATGGGTCTCGACGACGCTGGTCTTGGGATCGAAATGAAAGTCCCAGACGCGCTCCAGAAGCATGGTGCGGGTGATCACCCGGCCTTCGCCGCGCATCAGCACCTCCAGCAGGCTGAATTCCCTGGGCTGCAGGTCGATCGGCTGACCCTGCCGCGTAACGCGCCGCATGATGAGGTCCATCTCGAGGTCGCCGACCCGCAGGACGGTCTTCTGCTCCAGCGCCGCCGGCCGGCGGCCAAGCGCGTTTATACGGGCGAGAAGCTCCGAAAAGGCAAAGGGCTTGACCAGGTAGTCGTCGCCGCCGGCTTCCAGTCCCTCGACGCGGTCGTCGACGCCGCCGACGGAGGTGAGAAAGATGACCGGCGTCCGCACGCCTGCCGCACGGACCGCCTTGACCATCGACAGGCCGTCGAGGCCCGGGATCATGCGATCGGCTATGATCACGTCATAGCCGCCACTGGTCGCCGCGAAAAGCGCGTCATGTCCGTTGCGCAGGAGGTCGCAGACATGGCCTGCCTCGGTCAATCCCCTGACGATGTAGTCGGCGGTCCTTTGGTCGTCCTCGACGAGAAGAAGTCGCATGGGTGTTCCGGTTGATTGCCGATATCGGGGATAGGCTATCACCGGCAGGGGTCCATTCCTAGGATGGCACAAACCTTCGTCATCCCAGGGCGGAGCAGGAGCGAAGCTCCGTCGCGGAGACCCTGGGATCCATGCCGCGACCTTGGCCGAAGAGTGCAGCGGAGCAGAATTCTGCACCGCAGCATCGCTTTGACGTCACGGCATGGATCCTCGAGTCTGCGCCGCGTCGCTACGCTCCTTGCTCCGCCCGCGGATGACGAAGCCAAGGTTCTAGTCTGATTCCAGCAGGATCTCGTCAGCCTCGCCGGCCGTTCTCTTCAGCGTCATGTAGAGAACCAGGGCGACGATGCAGCCGAGGAAGATCATGCTGGTGAAGGTGGTGCCGAAACCGAGGCCGCCATATTCGACCGGCTGCGACAGCAGATCGCCGAAGGAGGCGCCGAGCGGCCGCGTCAGGATATAGGCCAGCCAGAAGGCCAGGATGGCGTCCAGATTGACGAGATAATAGGCGAGCGCGATAAGCGCGATCACGCCGCCGAACATGAGGCCCGACGTGAGATAGCCCATGTCGAAGCTCTCGGCGACAAGATCGCCGGCGGCGGTGCCGAGCGAGAAGGTGAAGAGGATCGCCAGCCAGTAGAAAATCTCGCGCCTGGTCGTGAAGATGGTGTGGATGGAAAGCGTCCGCTCGCTGGCGTACCAGAGCGCGAAGGTCGCCGCGAGCGCTACCGAGAAGGCTATCGTCGTGGTCTGCAGGCGCACGCCGAAATTGTCGACGAGGTTGTCGGTGATCAGCGTACCGACGACGCTGATCAGCACCACCGCCAGCCAGTAGGCCCACGGCACGTAGCGCTTCTGCGCGAACTGCAGGACAAGCGCAACGACCAGGACGCCGGTCATGATCAGCGAGGTGACGGTCAGGCCAAGCCCGAGGTTGACGGCGAGATAATCGGCCGCCGTTTCGCCCATGGTCACCGCCATCAGCTTGATCAGCCAGAAATCGACGGTGACATCCGGGACCCTGTTCTGGTCAGAGGCGGCGGGTTGCTTGTTGGTTGAGAGCATGGGCTGAAGTCCTGAGGTTGATGGTTGCGGCGGGATGAAGGCGTATCGCGAGGGATTGATGCGATCCGCCCTCTATTCATGCATGTCATGTCTCAATCGCTGCACACCCTCGGGTAGGGCCCGAGGGTGCTTTGGACGGCATGGATTACTTGCCCATGACTTTCATGGCCTGGGCGAAGAAGTCGTTGGCGCGCTTGTCGTCATCCGCATTGCAGCGTTCGATGCCCTTGGTTTCCAGCTCCGAGACCTTGTTCTTGTCGGCGTCGTTGAGCTTGGCTGTCGCTTCAGCGGCTCGAAGGGCCTTCAAACTGTCCTCACAAGCGGGGGCCGCATAAACGGTGGAAATCGAGGCCGAGACAGCGAGGGTGCCCACTGCGACGGCAAGTGCAAATCTTCTCATGAAACCGTTCCCTATCTGATGCCGGTGGTCAGGCCGCCGGAATTGAAGCCGACCCCTAATTGGCGGGCCGGCATCCGAACGATAGGGAAGCGACTTCACTCCAGCCTGTCCCGCGGCATACAATTTCGTAAGAATGGGCGTAGGCCGCACAAAAGGCCTTTACGAACCTCTTGCGCTGCGCTGATAGAAGCCACGGCCTTGTATCCGCCATCAATGGCGTGCCCCAGTGCCCGAACCTGCAATCCGTGCGCCAGGAAAACACGAATGACCTACGCTTCCCTCAAGCCGGTTTCGAAGGCGTTCGTCCAACGCAAGCGGCTGATCTTCGTGCGGGTGGCGGCGGTGCTGGCGGTGCTGCTCCTGTTCCTCACCAAGCCGGCGCTTGCCGAGGGCTCGGACGGGCATGAAGCGCTCGAATTCTTCGGCTTCTGCCTGGTGCTCGCCTGCGTTGCCGGCCGGCTCTGGAGCATCCTCTATGTCGGTGGCAAGAAGAATGAGGAGCTGGTTTCGACGGGACCGTTTTCGATGAGCCAGAACCCGCTCTATTTCTTCTCGACGGTCGGCGCGGTCGGCATCGGTCTGCTCTATGGCTCGCTGGTGGCGGCTGCCGTCCTTGGCGTTGCCAGCTTTCTCATCTTCCGCGTCACGGCGCGCAAGGAAGCCGAATATCTCCTGGGCAAGTTCGGCCCGGCCTATACCGCCTATATCCAGGCGACGCCGCGATTCTGGCCGAACCCGCTGCTCTACCGCGACAATGACGAGCTGCAGTTCTCGACGCGGGCGCTCAAGCGCACCTTCTTCGACGGGCTCTATTTCCTCGCCATCTTCCCGGCCATCGAGCTGATCGAGTATTTCCGGCAGACGGGCCTGCTGTTCCCGGCCTTCATCACGCTCTACTGATCAGCCGGCTAATCGGCGCAGGGGACGTCATGCCATGCGCTGGAAGTCTGCCGGCGCCATGATGTGCTCACCATCTCGCATGACCGGTTTCCGACGCAACGGCGCGATCTTTGCCTCGGAGCCGGTCTATGGCATCGTGCCGGACATGATCACCTGCGCCAAGCGGCTGACATCGCGCTATGTGCCGCTGGGCGTGGTGTGTCGGTCTCTGACCGCCACTGCCGACGGATCGCGCAGAAGACGAGGGCCGGCCGGTTTCGAACGGAGATGACCCCATGCCAGCTTCGCTGCTGACCAGCAGGGCCCGTGTGACAGTCTTCACAGCCGAAGATGCATCCGTCTGGGCGGGCCTGATGGCGGCGGTGCCGGCTGAGATGGCGATTGTCTGGCCGCCCTGCAAAAAATCGCCGGCGTCACCGGCGTGGCGCAATACCGCGACGGTCGCCCGAGGCGATCTTGATCGGCCAGCGCCGGCCGGCGGCGGCGATGATGCGCATCGCTTTGTCCTGGTCCGCTGCCGGCTTCATCGCGGCCGACGGCCCGCGCCTGCTGGAGGCGCTGGAGAAGGAGGCGCTTGCGCAAGATGTGCTCTGCCTGCGCGCCGACGAGGACACGGTGCTGCGCATCGGCGGCCAGTGGGAGAGCCGGGACGGGTTTCTGCAGCGCTGGATCGGCATCGAGCCGACCCGCCTGCAGGAGCGGCTACCGCCATCCTGGCCACAGACGGCGGGCTTCACCTGCGGGCCGTCGGCGCTGGCCATGGCGATGGCCGGCCTCGACCCGGCCTTGCTGCCGGACCGGGCGCTGGAGGTCGAGCTCTGGCGTGAAGCCACCACCATCATCGGCCCGAGCGGCCCGGGCGGCTGCGACCCCTATGGGCTGGCGCTGGCGGCGCACCGGCGCGGGCTGCGGACCGAAGTGTTCATGAGCAGTGCCGAGCCGATCTTCCTCGATCGCGCCGCCTCGGAGGAAAGGCGCGGCCTGATGAGCTTCGTGCAGGCCGGTTTCAAGCGCGCGGTCGAAGCCGCGTCAGTGCCGATCGAGACGCGCGCCTTTGCCATCGAAGAGATCGCCCGGGCACTCGATCGCGGCTTCTCGGCGCTGGTGCTGATCGATCAGGCACCGATGATGGGCTACACCTGCCCGCATTGGGTGCTCGTCCACGGCCATGGCGGTGGGGTCTATTTCATCAACGACCCGTGGATCGAGCCCGACCGTCTCGAACAGAAGATGGATGTTGTCGACCTTCCGGTGATGGCGGCGGAGCTCGACCAGATGGCCTGGTATGGCAATCCGGCCTACAGGGCCGCGGTGCTGGTTGGGCGATAACGTTCGGGGGATTAGCGACGGCTTCCCACCGCTTCGTCATCCATGGGCGGAGCAAGGAGCGCAGCGACGCAGCGCAGACCCCAGGATCCATGCCGGGACTCCAACGCGCCGCCACGGTGCAGAATCCTGCTCCGCTGCACTCCACGGCTGAGGTCGCGGCATGGATCCTCGGGTCTCCGCGACGCCGCTATGCGGCTGCTCCGCCCGTGGATGACGAAGTCGGGAGGGCCTCAGCCAATCCCGAACGTCCATGATAAGCCGACGAACGAACGACGGAATCCCGCTAGCACAGCCTTCAACCCATCCCTACTATGGCGCACCTAGCCTCCCAGCGGATACGGCATATAACCGACGAAGCCGGCAATCTTCCAGCTGCCTTCGACCTTCCTGCAGAAATACAGCGTCTGCCATTTCAGCCGGTCGACGCTGCCATCCGCCTTGGCAACTGTGCCGTCGAACTTCTTGTGCAGCACGGCGCGGTCGCCGTCGACATCGATGTCGCGCAGATTGGTGACGCGAAAAATCGCCTCGCGCAGCGGCTCGGCGAATTTGGTCGCCGCCGTCTCCCTGGCCTGGCGCAGCCATTCGTCGCGATAGATTTCCAGCCGGGGGAATTGCAGCCGCCAGGCGTCGGCATTGGCGAGAAAATGCGCATGCATGCCGAAGAAGCTTTCAGCGATGAAATCGTTCTCGACCATCGACCAGTCCTGGCCGATGAAGGCGTCGATGTCGCGGCGCACCAGCATCTCCCACAGCGCGTGGCGGTCGGCGTCGCCGGAAGGAAACGGATTCTTGTCGAAGGTCATTCTCGGTCTCTCCGGTCTTGCACAGGCATCGGTTCGTGGCGGCTTGAAAGCCGTCCGGCAGGCGCGCACGATGCAAGCGCTCTTGTAATAAAGCAACACGAATTTCGAAGAATGTTGCTTTCCAACAAAGGCCCTATCGGGACCGCTCCGATCGCGGTAAATCTGCGCCGAAGCGGGCCCTGCCCGTGTGATCAGAGGAGGCATGCCTTGCCCAAGCAGACTTTTGGAACATCCCATGTGCCGCTGTCGCCCGCGGTGCGGGCCGGCGACTTTGTCTATGTCTCGGGCCAGGTTCCGTTCGGCAGCGACGGCATCGTGGTCAAGGGCGGCATCACGGAACAGACCGAACAGGTGCTTGCCAATGTGAAGGCGGCGCTGGCATTGGCCGGCTGCACATTGGACGATGTGGTGAAGACCACGGTGTGGCTGGAGGACGCGCGCGACTTCGGCGGCTTCAACGCCGTATACGCGAGGCACTTCCCGAAGAACCCGCCGGCCCGCACCACGGTCGAATCGCGGCTGATGATCGACATCAAGATCGAGGTTGAGGCGGTCGCGTACAGGCCGGTCTGACAAGCGATAACGAAGCGGAGGTTCCCCCATGCAATTCGACCTCCTGCTGAAGGGCGGACGGCTGATCGATCCGGCGTCCGGCATCGACGCGCAGCGCGATGTCGCCATCGCCAATGGCCGCGTCGCAGCGGTCGACGCCGATATCCCCGTGACCAGCGCCGCCAAAATTGTCGACGCGACGGGCTGCATCGTCGCGCCCGGCCTCGTCGACCTGCACAGTCACGTCTATTGGGGCGGCACCTCGCTCGGCGTCGATGCCGACCGGCTGGCGGCCAAAAGCGGCACCACCACCTTCATCGATGCGGGCAGTGCGGGCGCCGGCAATTTCCTCGGCTTCCGCCGCCATGTCATGGAGCGCTCGAAGGTGCGCATCCTGGCCTATGTCAACATTTCCTTTGCCGGCATTTTCGGCTTTTCGCAGACGGTGTCGGTCGGCGAGTGCAGCGATCTCCGGCTCTGCGAACCGCGCGAGGTGGTTGCCGCCGCGCGCGAACATGCCGATGTCGTCGTCGGCGTGAAAGTCCGCTCCGGCAAGCATGCCGGCAGCACCAGCGGCATCGCGCCGGTCGATCTGGCGCTCGAAGCGGCCGACAAAGCCGGCCTGCCGCTGATGGCGCATATTGACGAGCCGCCGCCCGGCCGCTCGGAAGTGCTGCCGCGCCTGCGCCGGGGCGATATCCTCACCCATTGCTTCCGGCCGTTCCCCAACGCGCCGGTCTTTGCCTCCGGCGCCGTGCGGCCCGACATGCGGCTGGCGCGCGAGCGCGGCGTCATCTTCGATCTCGGCCATGGCATGGGTTCGTTCGACTTCGAAGTCGCGCGCGCCATGCTGGCCGAGGGGCTGGCGCCCGACGTCATCTCGAGCGACGTGCATCTTTACTGCGTCGATGGTCCGGCCTTCGACATACTGGTCTGCATGTCGAAGCTGATGGCGCTCGGCATGCCGCTGGTCGAGGTTTTGCGCGCGGCGACGCAAGCGCCGGCGCAGGCGATCGCAAGGCCTGACCTCGGCACGCTGGCGGTCGGCACCGTCGGCGACGTCACTGTCCTTCGCCAGCGCCCGGGCCGCTTCACCTTCGTCGATGCGGTCGGCGCTTCGCTGGTCGCCGATCAGGGGCTGGTGTCGGAAGGGATCGTCATTAGCGGCACCTGGTGGCCGAATGAGGCGGTGAGCGACCTCGGCGAGACCGAGCGTTTCGAGGCGCATGCCGACCATACGCATGTCGAGGTTGCCGCCCGACATTTCGGGCATCGGCACGATTGAGCGGGAGCGGTCAGATGAGTGCCGGCGTGGTTACGCCAGCCCCATCGCGCTCAGGAACTGCTCGACCCTGGCGGTCGTCAAAAGCTCGACGCGTTCGCGGATCAGGTCGTCGCTCCAGTTCCACCACTGCAAGGATAGCAGGCGCTCGATGATTTCGGGCGCGAATCGGTAGCGGATGACACGGGCCGGATTGCCGACCGCGATGGCATAGGGCGCAATGTCCCGGGTGACGATGCTGCCGGCGCCGATGACCGCGCCGCTACCGATGGTGACGCCGCCAAGGATGATACAGCGGGCACCGATCCAGACGTCATGGCCGACCGTGATTGGCCCCTTGCCGACCGTGCCGGGCGCATTGCGGATCTTTCCGTCCACGAACTGGATCGGAAAGGTGGTCGCGGTGTCGACGCGATGCTCGGCCGCGCAGATGAAGAGAACACCTGGCCCGATCGAGCAGAACGATCCTATCCGCACCGGCACGCTCTTGTGCGGGACGAAGAACGATTCCTTGTTGAGACCGTAGGTGTGACGACCGATCTCGACACCGGGCAGTGGCGGCAACGGGTCCTTCTTCAGTCCAAGCTTTATGCGAAGCCCTCTCAGCAGTCCCACCGGCTTCCCTCCCCAGAATGCCAGGCAATACAGGGGGAGGATTACTCACCGCATCTGAAAAGTTCGCAAGCAATTTAGAGTAGTGGCCCACCGCTACTTGCGTTATCCGGTCAGGCGTTGCTCGGCTTCCCGTAAACCGGCGTCGCGATACCTTCCATCCGTGCCTTGATCTGCAGCGCCACATATTTGGAGTAAAAACGCGACAGCGCCAGATTGCCGCCGTGGAACCACAGCGCTTCCTGCGCCGTCGGCTTCCACATGTTGCGCAGCTCGCCTTGCCAGGGGCCGGGGTCGCCCTTCACACCCGAGCCGAGGCCCCAGCATGGCCCTACCTTGTCGGCGACTTCGCGCGAGACGAGCGCTGCAACATTCTCGTTCATCGACTGGTAGCCGGTGCAGGCGATGATGGCGTCGGCCTCGAGTTCGCTGCCGTCCTCGAACAGGATGCCATTTTTCGTCAGCGATTTGATGGCGACGCCGCTGCGGATGCCGATCTTGCCGTCGATGATCAAGTCGGAAGTACCGACATCGATGTAGTAGCCGGAGCCGGTGCGGTAGGCCTTCATCAGCAAGCCGGTTTCGTCGTCGCCGAAATCGATGGCGAAGCCGGAGGCGCTGAGCCGATCATAGAACGCCGCGTCGCGCGCCCGGATGACCTCGTACAGCGCGCGCTGGCCCTTGGGCACCAGCGCGAAGGGCGTCGAGGCGACGATCATGTCGGCCTTCTCGGTGGTGATGCCGCGCGCCAGCGCGCTTTCCGAGAAGATCTCGAAGCCGACCTCCATCAGCGTGTCGGATTTGACCACGGTGGTCGGTGAGCGCTGGATCATGGTGACGTCGGCGCCGCTCTCCCAGAGATCAACGCAGACGTCATGGCCGGAGCTGGCCGCGCCGATGACGGCAACGCGTCTGCCGCGGAATTTTTCGCCGCTGGCATACTGGCTGGAGTGCAGCAATTCGCCCTTGAAGTCACCGGCGCCGGCGAGGTCGATCTTTCGCGGCGGCCCGTAGGCGCCGGTGGCGAAGACGATGTGTTTCGGTTTCAGCGTGATGTGCCGGCCGACGCGGTCGACCACCACGGTCCACTCTTTCTGCGCCTCGTCATAGGACGCGCTGAGGCATTTGGTGGCGACCCAGTAATTGAGCTCCATGACGCGCGTGTACATTTCCAGCCAGTCGCCCATCTTGTCCTTGGGCGTGAACACAGGCCAGTTATCCGGAAACGGAATGTAGGGCAGATGGTCGTACCAGACCGGATCGTGCAGCACGAGCGTGCGGTAGCGGTTGCGCCAGGAATCGCCGGGCCTTGCGTTCTTCTCGATGACGATGGTCGGCACGCCGAGCTGCCGCAGTCGCGCGCCGAGCATGATGCCGCCCTGGCCGCCGCCGATGACCAGGCAATAGGGCTGCTCGGAAGCGCCGAGCTCGCGCGTCTCGCGCGCCCGCGCCTCCGACCAGGTCTCGCGTTCGGGGTCGGCCTTGTGGCGCACGCCGAGCGGCCGTTCCGCGCCCTTGCGTTCCTCGAATCCCCTGAGGTCGGTCATCGCCGTGAACAAAGTCCGGCAGCGGCCATCGCGCAGCCGCATGATGCCTTGGCCCGACGCCACCGCGGTCTCGAATGTGAACCAGGCTTCGATGGTGCCTTCGTCCGAGGTCGCCTCGCCGGTGAGCTGCCATGCGGTGGGTTTTGTCGTCGCCAGCGTTGCCTTGAGCATGGCGGCGACGGCCCCACGGCCTTCCATCGTCGTGACGTTCCAGGTGAAGGTCAGAAGATCGCGCCAGTAGCAATCATCGACGAACAGGTTAGTTGCCGCGGCTATGTCGCCGGCTGCGAGCGCCAGCGCCAGGGATTCGAGCCATGCGGCGGCCTGTTTCGATGGTGCTATTTCGAGCATTCTTTCCCTCTTTGCTGCGATGCCCAATTTGTATTGGGACGGTAATTGTCGAACCCGGCGCTGCCCCTCATCCGCCTGCCGGCACCTTCTCCCCGTGAACGGGGAGAAGAGGCTAATCCCCGAGCGGCTCCATCTCCTTGCCGGTGCGGTGGATCTGGGCGTTGTATTTGATGCGGCGCACCGTCTCGCGCGCCGAGCCGTCGAGCTTGTAGGCGGAAGCGACCGCCAACAGGTCGATCGCCGCCAGGAAGGCATAGCGTGACGCCGTCGGCTTCAGCGTGTCGGGATATTCCGGTACCGCCACCGTCAGCCTGACGTCACAGGCGCGGGCAAGGTCAGTGTCGGGCGCGGTCACGGCGATGGCGTTGGCGCGGTAGTGCTTGGCGAGTTCGACGGCCTCGATCACTTCGCGCGTGCGCCCGGTCGCCGAAATGGCGATCACCAGGTCGCCGGGTTTCAGGGTCGAGGCAGTCATGCGCATCAGATAGGGGTCACACTGGGCGCTGACGGTGATGCCGTAGCGAAACAGCCGGTATTGGGTTTCCTGCGCCAGCGCCGAGGAACTGCCGCCGAGGCCGAAGACCGTGACCTGGCGAGCCTTGGCGATCAGTTCGGCCGCCTTCTGCAGCTCACCCGGGTCGAGCTGCCGCTCGGCCTCCTGCAGCGCCCGGCGCGCCTCGCCGAACACGGCGTTCCAGAACGGCATGCCATTGTCGTTGCTGATGGCCGGCGGCTTGGCCAGATAGAGCGCGCCGACGACGAGGCTCTGCGCCAGCTTCAGCTTGAAGTCACGCACGCCCTCGCAGCCGATGGCGCGGCAGAAGCGGGTCACCGTCGGCTCGCTGACCCCGGCGCGTTCGGCAATCGCCGCATTGGAGGCGTCGACGGCGTATTTGACATCGTCGAGCACGACATCGGCGACGCGGCGCTCCGCCGGGCGCAGCTCGCTGTAGGAATCCTTGACCAGCGAAATGATGTCGGGAATGCGCCTGATGTCGCGTCCCTCCGGCTCGTGGCTTGCAACAGGCTCTTGCTGGCTTTCAGCTTCGGTCATGAAGTCGGTCTTTCCTGCCCTTTTCGACCTGACCTCTTATCATGTTTGCACGCTGTCGTTCCATGCGCCCGGCCGCGCTGCAACCGTTGCGTGCCACGTGGGTAAGCTCGTGTTTCCTTCCCAGAGTATGTAGGAAAGCAACACACATTTCAAGATTGAGAAAATCACGCAAAAACAATGCTATAACTGAAGAATGGAGTTTTGATGATACGGTTACCACCGCAAGCGCTTGACAGCAAAGTAGGATAGTTACAGACTGATTTTTGGCAGTCTGGTGACCTACTGGATCATCACGCAATCTCCGAGGGGCGGATGAACGCGGGCGAGATAACAACGCCGAAGCTTGGCGTGCAGGCAGCGACCAAGATCTATCACACGGCGTCCGGTGACCTCTTGGCGCTGGACCGCTGCAGTCTCGATGTCAGAGCCAATGAAATCGTCTCGATCGTCGGCCCCTCCGGTTGCGGCAAGACCACGCTGTTGTGGTCGATGTCGGGCCTGCACAGCCTGACCAGCGGCGAAATCCGGCTCGACGGCACCAAGATCACCGGGCCGCATCCCGATATCGGCATCGTCTTCCAGGAAGCGAACCTCCTGCCCTGGCGCAATCTCGACGCCAACATCCGCTTTCCCTTCGAGATCAAGGGCGAGAAGCCGGATCGCGCCTGGATCGCGCATCTCTTGAACCGCGTCGGCCTCGACGGCTTCGGCGGCAAGTTCCCGCGTGAGCTGTCAGGCGGCATGCAGCAGCGCGCGGCGATCGTGCGGGCGCTGGCGCTGAAACCCTCGGTGCTGTTGATGGACGAGCCGTTCGGTGCGCTCGACAGCTTTACCCGCGAGGAGATGAACCGGCTGGTCGAGGAGATCTGGCTCGACACCAAGACCACCATCGTCTTCATCACCCATAGCATCGAGGAAGCGATTTTTCTCTCGGACCGGGTCGTGGTGTTGAGTGCCCGGCCGGGGCGCGTCGCCAAGGAATACCGCGTGCCGTTTCCACGGCCGCGTTCGCTGGAGATCATGGCGACCAAGGAAGTCTTCGACCTCACCAACAGGATCAAGATGGACATTGTCGGCGAGCGTACCAGACCGACGGCGCCGGAGCGCACCAGCGCCGAGATCGTGAGGATCAGGCCATGAGCGACGCCATCCCGGAATTCTCCAAATCCAAATCAGGCGCCAAGTCCGGCGACGGCAAGGATGTCAGCCTGACCAACCTCTCGGCCTTCGCCAGCGGTCCCGGCATCAAGTCGGGCAAGGAGGTGGCGGCGATCATCGCCGTTGCCGTGATCATCATCGGCGGCATCGAGCTGGCCTTGCGGCTGTTCCACGTGCCGCTCTACATCATGCCGCCGCCAAGCTCGATCGCCTATGCGCTGTTCGACGAATTCCCGCTGATCGCGCCGCATCTCGGCTACACGCTGGTCGAACTGGTATCCGGCTTTGCCATCGGCGCCGTCGTCGGCCTGGTGCTGGCCGCCGTCATCACCCAGTTCCCCTTCGCCGAAAAGATCGTCGCGCCGTACATCCTGCTGCTGGTCACCACGCCGATGCTGGCGCTGGTGCCGCTGCTCATCCTGCGCTTCGGCTTCGGCTACACGCCGCGCATCATCGCGGTGGCGCTGGCCGCCGGGCCGATGGTGATGATCAACGCCGCCACCGGCTTTCGCCGCGTCGACAGCGCCAAGATCGCGCTGGCGCGGTCGTATGGTGCCAGCACCTTGCAGATCTTCTGGAAGATACGCGCGCCGATGGCGCTGCCGATGATCCTGGTCGGGCTGATGATCGGCGCCATTTTCGGCCTGCTCACCGCCGTCGGCGCCGAGATGGTCGGCGGCGGCTTCGGCCTCGGCAACCGGCTGACCACCTATTCGTCGATGATCCAGATGCCGCAGTTCTTCGCCGTGGTGCTGATCCTGTCGACGCTCGGCATCCTGATCTACGTGCTGTTCTTCCTCATCGGCAAGAAATGGGCGAGCTGGGAGGCTTGAAGACAAGGATTTGAAGCAAGGCAAATAACGCCCGGGAGGCGGGCGGTGGACTGACGTCAAACAAAAAGGGGAAAGCCATGACCAAAGACAATTTCGTCCAACAGGCGGGGATCTCCCGCCGCTATTTCCTGCAAGTGACCGGCGCCGGCCTGGTGACGGCGACCGCGCTCGGCGCCTCTGGCCGCAAGGCAAGGGCCGAGGCCTATGGCAAATTCACCTGGATCTCGCCACGCGGCACACTCGAAGTGCTCGACGACTATCCCTACTGGGCGGCCAAGAAGGCCGGCTATTTCGACGGGCTCGACACCGACATGCAGCCCGGCCCGTCCGACGGCACCGCGACGGTGAAGTTCGTCGATGTCGGCCAGGCCGACATGGGCTTCCCTTCGCCCGGCGTGTTCTCCTTCGCCATCCAGAACGGCATGAAGCTGAAATCGGTGTTCCATATGGGCGCCCGCGACACGTTCAGCATCGCCTTCCGCAAGGGCGAGGGCTCGAACGATCTGAAGAAGCTCGAAGGCAAGACCATCCTGCTCGGTTCCGCCGCCTGGCAGTCGATCACCGATCCGCTGCTCGCCGCGCAAGGCGTCGACATCAAGAAGGTCAAATATGTCGAGGCCGGCTGGCCGACCTGGGGCACGGCACTTGCCGGCGGCCAGGGCGACGCGGCCCTGTCATGGGAGGGGCTGCGCGCCGAGTGGATCGCCAAGGGTCTCGACTTCGAATACTGGCTCGGCGTGAAGAACTCCAAGCTGCCGGCCAACACCTTTGTCGTGCGCGCCGCCGACCTCGAGGATGCCGACAAGAAGGCGTTCCTGGAAAAATACCTGCGCGGCTGGGCGATGGGCCTCGAATTCGGCTACCAGAATCCACGCGCGGCGGTCGAAGCGGTGTTCGAGCAGTTCCCGACACTGGCCAAGAATCTCGGGCCAGAGCTCGGCACCACCTCGATCCTGCAGCAGATCAACGTCTTCCGTGGCGACATGGACAAGCGCGGCGGCTGGGGCTCGCACGACATGGCGAGCTGGCAGGGCTTCTTCGACGAGATCCACAAGATCGGCCAGATCACCAACCCGGTGAAGGCCGAGGATGTCTGCTCCAACGACCTGATCCCGGCGGCCAACAGTTTCGACAAGGCCAAGGTCAAGGCCGATGCCGACGGCGTCAAACTGTCGGAAGGCTTTGCCGCGCTCGATGTCGAGAAGATCAAGGCGCATCTGTTCGATTCGGCGGTGAAATAGAGTGGCAAGTGTCGAGGTCAGCGCTGCCCCTCACCTGCCTGCCGGCATCCTCTCCCCGTAAACGGGGCGAGGGACGCTGTCATCGCCGGTTTCGCCAATCATTGACGTAGCAAGAAGGGCGCCAGCGTTGGGCCAGCTTCTTTCTCCCCGTTTACGGGGAGAAATGCCCGGCAGGGCAATGAGGGGCAGCGCTAACCTGACGTGATTTGCTCCTGAACAAAGCAATATGGGCGGTACTGTCGCCGCGCACGATTCAATCAAGAAATTGGGAGGCTGACATGGCCGACAAGGTAAAAGTGCTGGTGGTGGGTCTCGGCAATATGGGGGCGTCGCACGCCAGCGCCTATCGCCGCTCCGAGGGCTTTCAGATCGTCGGCATCATGAGCCGCTCGATCAAGAGCAACACCAAGATCCCAGCGGAATTAGCCTTCTATCCGCTCTACGAGAATTTCGACCAGGCGCTGAAGGAAACCAGGCCGGACGCCGTGTCGATCAACAGCTGGCCGAACACGCACGCCGAATACGCGCTGAAGGCGATCGCGGCCAATTGCCATGTGTTCATGGAGAAGCCACTCGCCACCAACATCGAGGATGCCGAAAAGGTCGTTGCCGCAGCGCGGGCCAAGAAGCGCAAGCTGGTGCTCGGCTACATCCTGCGCGTCCATCCCTCCTGGATCAAGTTCATCGAGGTCGGCAAGACACTCGGCAAGCCGCTGGTGATGCGGCTCAACCTCAACCAGCAGAGCAGCGGCAGCGCCTGGCACTGGCACAAGAACCTGATCGATTCGCTGATCCCAATCGTCGATTGCGGCGTGCACTATGTCGACGTCATGTGCCAGCTCACCGGCGCGAAGCCGGTGCGGGTGCATGGCATCGGCGCCAAATTGTGGGCGGAAGCCGACAAGCAGAATTACGGCCATCTGCACGTCACCTTCGATGACGGTTCTGTCGGCTGGTACGAGGCCGGCTGGGGGCCGATGATGAGCGAGACGGCCTATTTCGTGAAGGACGTGGTCGGCCCCAAGGGCGCGGTGTCGATCGTCGCCGGCCAGGCTGCAAGCACCGCCTCGGATGCCGAAGTCTCGAACTCAGCCGACATCGACCGCCACACCAAGACCGACGCGCTGAAGATCCATTATGCCGCGGTCGACGGTGATAAGAATTTCAAAAAACCTGACGAGATCGTCAGCATGGAGGACGAACCCGGCCACCAGGAGCTGTGCGACCGCGAGCAGGCCTTCTTCCTGCGCGCCATCCGCGAGGATCTCGATCTGACCGAGCAGATGGATGCCGCGGTCAACAGCCTGCGCATCGTGCTCGCCGCCGAACAGAGCATCGAACTGGGGCGCACCGTCGAGCTGGCCTGAAGTGGCGCCAGCCCCCTCATCCGGCCGCTTCGCGGCCACCTCTCCCCGTGGGGGAGAAGAGGCTGGCGGCGGTGGTGACAGTCTCCTCTCCCCCTGGGGAGAGGTCAGCCGAGCGAAGCGGAGGCTGGGTGAGGGGGAGTCACTCAGATCAGACATAAAAGGAGCAATACATGGCCGCTGTCACCGACAGTCTGTTGAAAACCTATGCCGATGCCGATGCGCTCGACCTCGCCGCGCTGGTGCGCGGCGACCAGGTTTCGCCGGCCGAACTGGTCGAGGCGGCGATCACGCTGGTCGAGCGGCTCAACCCGGCGCTGAACGCGGTCATCCATCGCCTCTACGACATGGCGCGCGCGCAGGCCGGGACGGTCGACAAATCGGCGCCCTTCGCCGGCGTGCCGTTCCTGCTCAAGGAGCTGGCCTCGTCCTGGACCGGTGCGCCCAACACCAATTCTTGCCTTTACCTGAAGGACGTCGTCGCCGACTTCGACACCGAAGTCGTTCGCCGCATGAAGGCGGCGGGGCTGGTGCTGGTCGGCAAGTCGAACGCGCCCGAAAATGGCTGGTCGATCACGACCGAGCCGAAACTCTACGGCGTAACAAAGAATCCCTGGAAGGACGGCATCACGCCGGGCGGTTCGAGCGGCGGCGCGGCTGCGGCCATCGCGTCGCGCATGGTGCCGATCGCCGAGGCCAGCGATGGCGCCGGCTCGATCCGCATTCCGGCTTCCTGCTGCGGCATTGTCGGCCTGAAACCATCGCGCGGCCGCGTCAGCCTGGCGCCGTTCGGCGACTATTGGTATGGCGGCGCCTACTTTCTCTGCTGCTCGCGCTCCGTGCGCGACACCGCGGCCTATCTCGACGCGGTGGCCGGCGCGCTGCCGGGCGATCCCTACACGCCGCCGGTGCCGGATGCCTCCTGGCTCGGCCTGTCAGCACGGGCGCCGAAGAAGCTGCGCATCGGCTTCACCGTCACGCCGCCCAACGGCACCGCCATCGATCCGGAGGTGAAGGCGGCGGTGCTGGCAACTGTCGCTGCGCTCGAGCGGTTGGGACACCATATCGAGGAGCACGACATGCCGCTCGACGCCAACGGCGTGTGGGCGACCTATACCAACATGACCTGCGTGCAGACGGCGGCGACGTTCGACTACCTTGAAACGGTGATCGGCCGGCCGGTTACGCCAAAGGACGTCGAGGCGGTGACCTGGGCAATCATCGAGCGTGGCCGCGCGACCAGCGGTGTCCGGCACATCGCCGATGTCGAGCAGCTCAGGCAGATCGGCCGCGACATTGTCGGCGATCTCAACGCCTACGACCTCTTCATCACGCCGACGCTGACGCAACTGCCGCGCCCGTTCGGCTATTACGACATGTCGGAGACCGACCTCGACCGCTACAATGTCAAATGGACGGATGCCGTGTTCGCCTTCCCCTTCAACATTTCCGGCCAGCCGGCAATTTCGCTGCCGCTGGGATGGTCGAAAGACGGCGTGCCGATCGGCGTGCAGCTGGCCGGCCGTTATGGCGACGAGGCGACGGTGCTGGCGGCGTCGGCGCAGTTGGAGCAAGAGATGCCGTGGAAGGATCGGCGGCCGGCTGTGAGTGGTTAACCTCTCCCGTCGTCATCCTGGGGCGGAGCAAGGAGCGCAGCGACGCAGCGCAGACCCCAGGATCCATGCCGGGACTCGGAAGCGCTGCTACAGTGCAGAATTCTGCTCCGCCGCACTCCACGGCCAAGGTCGCGGCATGGATCCTCGGGTCTCCGCGACGGAGCTGCGCTCCTGCTCCGCCCGTGGATGACGAAGGTGGAGGGGCCTCGGCCAATCTCCGGAGTGAAGCCCCGCTACCCAATCGTCTCCAGCCGTCTCGGCAGCCGGTTCATCGCCTTGGGGCCATCCGCCGCGATCAGGAACTGGTCCTCGAGGTTGAAGCTGGCGAGGCCGTCTATGTAGAGCGGGATTTCGAAGGCCAGCACCATGCCGGCCTCGATCACGACGTCGCTGTCGGCCGCAATGAACGGCCATTGCTCGGAAAACACCGACTGGCCGACGCTGTGGCCGAAATGGCCGCGGCGGTAAGAGGGCAGGCCTTGCCGCACCAGGCTGTCGGTGGCGACGCGATGCACATAAGCGAGCGTGTTTCCGGGGATCAGCGCCGCCAGCCCGTCCTCGAAGGCGCGCTCGGCGATCGCGTGCAGCTCTGCCTGGTCGGTGGAAGGCGGCCCGAAGGTGAAATTGCGCGACATGTCGGAGGCGTAGCCGCCGACCGTGCAGACCATGTCGCATTTCAAGGGATCGCCGGCCACGGCCCTGGCATCGGCGCCCTTGGCCCGGGCGCCGAGCGTCACATATTCCGCCGTCTGGACCGGATGCGACAGCCCGGCGGCCGCGTCGGCGACGCCTTTGCGGTAAAGCGCGACGAGATCGGCCTGGCGCATGCCGGCCATCGCGTCCACCTGCAGCCGCTCCAGCCCGGCTTCCGAGAGAAAAATACCTTGCTGCAGGAGATCGATTTCGCGCTGCGATTTGACGGCCCGCAGCCTGTCCAGGACCGGTGAGCCGTCGACCATCGGGGAGTGCGGCAGCAGCGCCTGGATGGCCGCGAAATCGGCGGCTGGAACAAAATCGAGGTCGATGCCGAGCGTTGCCCGCGCCAGTCCGAAGTCGTCCAGCAAGGCCTGCAACTGGCGCACCGAACCGGCGAGGTCGAAGGTGGCGGGCCGCGAGAAATCCGGCGTGCGGCCAAGCGAGGCCAGGCCGGCCTCGATGCGCTCGACCAGGGGAAGTCCGTGAGATGCATCGACCGGCGCGGATTCGATCCAGATCGGGTGCGAACGCACAATTGCTTCGGGCGCGGCGAGCCGCAGTTGCGCCGCGTTGAAGTCCGCGACGACGACACCGATCGGCAAATCCTGCCGGGCCGGGATGACGACGAAGCCGCCGCCGGCGCGCCGGAACAGGCCCGCCGGGCCGATCCACGCACCGGTCGCATAGTGGAAGGCCTCGGGCGCCGTGAGCACCAGCGCACCGATGCCGGCGCGTTCCATCAAATGCGCGGCGCGCTGGCGGTCGACAAAGCCCGTCATGTCTTTCTCCGGATGTCCGAACCGGCAACGGAGCATTGCGGGTGCAGACAATCAAGCGCGTTCTGTGATGCCTCCCCGAAGTGACGGGTGGCGCGCTTGCTAATCGCGAAGGCATCCGATCCGTCGAGGCGGCAGTCCGCCAAAACGAACGGCGAAATCGCTACTTGATCGATTCCAGCTTGGCGACGGCCGCGGTGAAGCCGGCGAGCGACACCGGAATGGTGACCGGCTTGCGGGTGACCGATTCCATGCCGATGTTCAGATTGGTTCCCGACTTCATCGTCTTGACCAGTTCCGGCGACAGCGGCGTGGCGGCATAGGCGCCGTTCTGGTCGCTGGTCTGGATGGCGATGACGACCTTTTGGCCCTGGTCGACCTGATAGCTGGCGCCGGACGGCAGGAACAGGCCGTGCGGCAGAGCGAGCAGCATGGCCAGGCTGCCATTGCTGCTGTCGCGGCGCACGGTCACCGTCAGCACACGCTGGCCGGTCTTGGCCTCGGTCAGGTTCTGCGACACCTGGCACTGAAGCTCGCCGGTCGCCGAGCCGCTGGAGCAGTTCACGGCCCATGGATTGGCGTCGGCCGGCTTGGGTCCGGCCTCCTTGGGTTGAGACTGTTTGGATTGGGCTTCATTGGCGGTGTCCTCGGCAAACGCCGGGCCAAAAGAAGCCGATAGCAGCCACAGGGCAGCCGATGCCGCGACTATGCGAAGTAGATTAGCCTTAGCTAAAGTAATTGCCATGTTCTTCACGCCCCGCAGTTTTCCTTGCCCCGGCAGGTATTCTCCTGGAAATGGCTTGATACAACAATGGCGACTGCTCCGAAAGCCGAGTCCCCGGCCAAGCAAGCCGGCAAATCTACTGTGGCAATCTCGCCACAGGACAGAACTTTGAGGGTCGACAACAACACTCACAAGATTCCGGGCTCGCTATACAATAGAATTCGCGTGTAAGAATTAACACGCGGGACGTGTAGTCCCAGAAGGACTCGCCAGGGATGGGAACTACCGAGAAGTCTCGGCAAGTTGGTGGGGTGGCAGCGCGTGGGGAGGATTTCCGCGTGCGCGCCGGCTATCGGCGTTCGCGTATCGTAAGTCATCTTTGGAAAACGACGGCGCTGACGACGCTGGCGCTTGGCCTTTCAGGCGTGGTTGCCCATGGCGACCCCGATGGGCTCTGGCAGCCGCAGATCCGCGCCATCATCGGCGCCGACAACAATGGCGGCAATGCCGCGCTCGAAGGCTTCATCCCGATCAAGCAGACGGCCGAATCGGTGCTGTTCCTGGATGTCAGGGCCAAGCACGATTTCAAGGATGCTTCCGGCCAGGATATCGGCCTCGGCATTCGCCGCATCGTCAATCCCGACCTGATGCTCGGCGGCTACGCCTATATCAACGTCGAGAACTACAACAGCACGCAGTTCACAGCAGGCACGCTGGGCGTCGAGGCGATCACGCCGAACTTCGACGCGCATGTGAACGTCTTCGTGCCGATCAAGGGCGACAGCACCGACCACTCGACCAGCTCGACCCTGTCGATGGTCAGCAACCAGCTGATCGAACAGATATCGGTCCTCGATCATCGCGACTACGCGGCGTGGGGCATCGAGGGCGAGATCGGCGCCCAGGTTCCACTCAACCTGCCCGACAAGCACTCGCTGCGGCTGGACATTGGCGGCTACCATTTCGAGGATCCGCACGGCGACGACGGCAGCGTCACCGGCGCCAAGGCCGGGTTCGAATACACGATCGGCGATGTCTTCGGCAGCGGCACCGAACTGGTGCTGGCCGGCGAGGTCCGCGACGACAATCGCGACCACACCCAGTTCGCCGGCAGCGTGCGGCTGAACATCCCGTTCAACCCCGGCCATGGCTCGGACACTACCGGGGCCATCAGCGGTACGGACCCGGTCTATCCGGTCAGCGAAGGCCTGCGCAAGCGCGTCAACGAACGGGTGCGCGGCGATATCGGCGTCAGGATCCAGTCGCAGGACAAGACCGGCGGCTCGACCACGCGCGTCGCCATCAACGCCGCCACCAACGCGGCGTTCGGCAAGTTCTACTTCGCCGATGGCGGCCTGGCGGGCGCCGGTACGCAGGCCGATCCGACGACGCTGGACGACGCGGTCACCAAGGCCGGCAGCGGCGGCTTTGTCGTTGCGCTGGGCGGCAATGGCAACATCCAGACCCCCGGCCAGACGCTTGCCGCCGGCCAGACGCTGATCGGCGGCGGCGAAAGCGTCACCGCGAAACTGTTCGGCGGCGGTACCGCCACCTTCAACCTCGGCGGCGCCGACGGCACGATCCAGGGCACCAACGTCGCCAACAATGTCATCACGCTGGGCACCGGCAACACGCTGAACGGCATCACCATCACCGGCGGCGCCGACGGCATCTTCGGCAACAACGCCACCGGCACGACGCTGACCAATGTCACGGTGACGGGCGCCGGCGGCAACGGCGCCGAATTCAAGGGCAATTCGACCAACGTCAGCGCATCCAATTTCACCGCGACCGGCAACGGCCTGGATGGCCTGCACATCGAAGACAACGGCACCTACAATTTCACCGGCACGACGCTGCTGCAGAGCAATCTCGACGACGGCCTCGATATATCAGGCCAGGGCACCTACACCTTCGCCATCGTCAATGCGCTGAACAATACCGATCGCGGCATAACGGTGCAGGGTACGTCGACCGGAGGCACGTTCACCACCGCTGGCGGCACGGTGTCGGGCAATGGCGGCACGGCCGTCTTCATCGACCCGATCACCGCCCATGTGGTGCTGGATTCGATCACCCAGACCGGCGGCACATCCGGTGTGGTGCTCGACCATGTTTCGGGCAGCTTCACCGTCAACGGTGCGACGACGGTTTCCAACACGACGGGACCGGCGATCGCCATTACCGATTCGCCGGCGACGATCCGCTTCGGCGACATCAACATCACCAATCCCGGCGCCGACGGCATGTCGTTCAGCGGTGTCAACGCGGCGGTGGTGGCCGGCAACATCGTCATTTCCGGCCTCGGCGTCGGCACCGGTCTCGATTTCTCCGGCAGCCAGACGAATTTCACCGCGCAGTCGCTCGCCATCAGCGGCCCGGGTGCTGCCGGCACGATCGGCATCGACCTCGCCAACACCACCGGCGGCGCCTCGATCATCATCACCAATGGCGGCTCCATTTCGGGCGTCGACACGGGCGTGCGCCTCGGCATTTCCGGGTCGCTCGCCAATTCGGCCAATGCCCAGTTCAGCTTCGGTGGCGGTTCGATTGCCGGCATCACCGCTTCGCTCGATGCGCGCGGCCTCAACCAGACACTCGGCCTCTACGCGTTCGGCTCCACCACATTCAGCGGTCCGCAGCTGTTCGACGTGCAGAACGTGATCTTCATCGGCTCGTCGGCCACAGGCAGTGGCGACGGCTCTTCGCTGACGAACCTGGCTACGGTCGCGACCGCCGACGCCATCACCGCCAGCGACGCCATCTTCGTGCTGGTCAATGACGGCACGCCGATCGATGCCGCTGGCGGTTTCTCGTTGAGCGCCAGCCAGACGCTGGCCTCGTTCGGCAATGGCCGCTCCTTCTCGCTCGGCGGCGTGCCGATCAACGTTACCGGCGACAATGTCCAGCATGACGTGGCCATCTCGGACCCTGCCGGCGCGGCGACGCTGACCAATTCCGGCTCCGGCGCTGTCGTCACGGCGGCCAACGGCAATTCGCTGCTCGACTTCAACATTTCGGGCGGCAGCGACGCGGGCATCAACGCAACCTCGATCAACGGCCTGACGATCCAGGGCGTGACCGTCAGCAATGTCGACACAGGTCTTTTCCTCGGCAGCGTGACCGGCACGGTTTCGGTCGACAATCTCAATGTCCAGAATGCGAGCCAAACCGGCATCGAGCTTGTCGCCTCGAGCGCGACCGTCAATTTCACCGGCAACACGACGATCGGCAATGCCACCAATGTCGGGCTGTTCGCCAACAATTTCGACGGCACCGCCACTTTCGACGACCTCGATATTACCGGCGGCGGCATAGGCGTCGGTATCGTCAACGGCTCGAGTGGAACCCTGACCTTCGGGGCCGGAAGCTCCATCGCCGGCACGAGCAGCAACGCCTTCTCGATCAGCAATTCCACCCCCAACGTCACCTATAACGGCACCATCAGCCAGACGAGTGCCGCAAGTGCGGTGAAGATCTCCAACATGGCCGGCGGCACCGCCACGTTCGGCGGCAAGATCACCGCCAGCACCGGCGCGGCCAATGCAATCGACCTGTCCACCAATGCCGGCGGCGCGATCAACTTCACCGGTGGTCTCGATCTGACCACGGACGGCGGCTTCGCCTTCAGCGCCATCAATGGCGGCACGCTGACGGTGACCGGGTCGGGCAACACGGTCAACACCGGCGCCGGCTTGGCGGAAAAGGGCATCCAGCTCGGCGGCGCCGGCGGTCTGACGATCGGTGCTGCCGGTGTGACGTTCGCCAGCGTCACCGTCGATGGCACCGGCGGCAACGTGTCGACCGGCATCGTCATCGAGAACACCAGCGGCGGCAATGTCACCTTCGGCGGCGTCAACATCAGTCGCGTCATGGGCGATGCCATCCGTCTCACCAATGTCGCCAGCGGCATCTACAGCTTCAACGGTACGACGACCATCGCGGCCGTCGGCCTCTTGGGTGACGGCTTCGTGGTGCAGGGTAGTGCCGCCACCGTAAATGTCGCCAACCTGGTGACGACGGAGGTTGCGGGCGCCGATGTCAGCCTGACCAACAACACCGGCACCATCGCCATTGGCGGCACCATCACCAATAGCGGCTTCGTCGGCAACGACGGCGTCGTCGTCTCCGGCGGCACCGCTGCGATCACGGTCTCGGCCGATATCTCCAGTTCGACCAGCACGCTGGGCACGGCGGTCAAGGTCGACGGCATCAGCGGCGGCTCGGTGACCTTCAGCGGCGCGATCAGTTCGACCGGCACCGGCAATCTCTTTGCGATCGGCTCGACCACGGCACCGACCGGCGGCACGATCAGCTTCACCGGTTCGGCGCTTACGGCCAGCGGTGGCGGCGGTGCTGTCATCACCGGCCTTGGCGGCACCACGATCTTCAACGCCACCGCGCCCCTGACGATCACCAACCCGACCGGCACCGGTGTGTCGGTTTCGAACGTCGCCAGCGGCGCCAGCGCCACCTTCGGCTCGGTCACCGTGTCGGGAGCCGGCGGCAACGGTATCGATATCGGTGGCGGCGGCAGCAATGCCGGGGCGGTGACGTTCGGCACCACCTCGGTCACCCTGGGCTCGGCGGCCAACACCGCCGGCATCAACTTCGCCGGCACCAATGCCGACGTCACCTTGGGCACGACGACCGTGACGATGGGCTCCGGCGCCAACCAGACCGGCATCGACTTCAGCGGTTCGTCCACTACGGCTGACTTCGGCCTGACCACAATCACCGGCACCGGCGACCTCACCTCGCGCGGCATCGACCTGTCGTCGACCACTGGCGACAAGACCATCACCTTCCTGCGCGGCTCCAGCATCACCAATCTGGGCATCGGCGTCGACCTGTCATCGGGCGGCACCACCGCGACCTCGGCCAACGCCAACTTCACCTTCGGCGACGGCACTTCGGCCGACGGGCTGCAGTCCTCCATCAGCGCCACGGCCGTTGGCGCCTACACCGTCAACACGATCGGGCTCGATCCGACGCTCGGCAACTACAATTTCAACGATGTGTTCTTCACCGGCAGCGCCCATCTGGCCAGCGCGGTCGGCGGGACCATCATGGTTTCCCAGAATGGCGGCGTCATCGCCGCCGGCACGGACGGGCTCAGCGCCGCGGTCACGACCATCTCGGTCGCCCAGGCCGATGCCCTGGCCGGCACGCAGACCTTCGCCTTTGTCGGCACCGTCGATCTCAGCGGCACGCCGTTCACGCTCGATTCGGGACAGTCGATCACCGGCTTCGGCAACAACACCTCCATCCTCACCTCCGGCACCATCCAGCCGGTCAATGTCCAGGGCAATCTCGGCGCCACCGGCGGCAACGTCACCGGCAATGAAGGCGTGGTCACCGGCACGGGCGACTTGATGCACCTGCTCGGCAGCAACCAGGTGCGCAACACCGCTTTCGACTTCAGCGGCGCCAGCGGCTCGGTGTTCACCGTTGACCAGAGCGCGGGCGGCTTCAACAATGCCGGCGGCATCGTCATCGAAGGCGTCACCGTCAGCAATGTCGCCACCGGCAGTACGGCATTCAAGGTCGCCAGCCTCGACAGCAATTTGTCGATCATCAACAACAACGTCAACGTCAACGTCGCCGGCACGCTGCTCGACGTCAATGGCGGCACCGGCAACATCACGCTCACGCGCGGCACTTTGCCCAACAGCGCGACACCGGGCACGCTGACCGGCGGCGGCATCTCGATCGCCAACCGCAGCGGTGGCCTGGTCAACTTCACCGACAAGGTGACGGTCAACGGCAATGGTGTTTCGCTCACCAACAACACCGGCTCCACCGTCACCTTCGCCGATCTGGACATCACCACGAATGGCGCGACGGCATTCAGCGCCAGCGGCGGCGGCACGGTCAATGTCACGGCCGGCGCGATCAACGCCACGAATGCGCAGGCGGTGGCGCTCGATAGCATCACGGCCGGTATCAATTTCACCTCGACCAGCGCGACATTCAGCGCAGGCAACGGCATCGACCTGCAGAATCTGAGCGGCACGGCGAGCTTCGGCACCGGCACGCTGACCAACACCGGTTCGGGCACCGCGTTCAATGTCGGCTCTTCGACCGATCAAAGCGGTGGTAATGCGACCATCTCGTACGGCGGCACCATCGCCAGCAACGGCATCGGTGCGGCGGTCTCCATCCAGGAGCTGACCGGCGGCTCGGTGACGCTGTCGGGCAATCTGACGGACGGCCTCGCGGGAGCCGGCGGCAACATCGTCGTTACCGGCATCGACAATGGCACGGCGGCGACCGTCACCTTCTCCGGCACGACCAAGCAGATCGACTCGGGCGCCACCGACGGCGTTAGCCTCGGTATCGCCGGCAGTTTCCCGCTGGGCGCGCCGGCCCCCAATTCGAATGGCACGGTCAACTTCACCAATGGCGGCCTCGCCATAAAGACGACGACCGGGACAGGCTTTGTCGCGGCGTATGGCGGCACCGTCAGCGTGTCAGGTACCGGCCCCGTTACCGGAAACACGATCGACTCCGGCAGCAATGGGTTGATCATAGCTTTTGCCGATGTCGGCAGCGCCGGCGTTACCTTCGACAGCATCAAGGCGGACTCCACGATCCCTGCCCTTCCCGGCGACCCCGGCGGTGCCGGCGTGATGCTGGAGGGCTCTGTCCTTGCCGGCGACGTCAACATCGGCGGCTTGACCGACACCGGATACACCGGCGCCTCGTTGTCCGCCCTGAGCGGCGCCGGGGAGGTCAACTTCACCGGCACGATCGATCTCGACGTCAGCTATGCCGGGTTCGACATCGGCGGCCCCACGGTTGGCACCATAAACATCGCCAATGTCGCCGGGTCCACCCTGACCATCGATGGCGGCCAGTTCGGCATCATACAGAGCTCGCAGGGCGGGACCGTCAACGTCGGCGTCAACGGCAGCGCCAGCATCACAAACACCAGCCTTGCGGCCATCAGCCTCGGCGGTGGCAATGACCTGGCCTTTACCACGCTGACCTACAAAGGTTCGATCACGGTCGGTGCGGGTGCGGTGTTAAGCGCCACCGGCGACGGGACCCGTCTGAACATGAGCGGTTCAGTCGTTTCCACCACGGCGTCGACGGCCTTCGACTTCTTTGGCCATGCCGACGGCATATACGATATTTCGAGCACCATCGATCACAGCGGTGGCAAAGGTGTCGCTATCGGCGGCTCGGCTAACGGCACGGTCACCTTCTCGGGTACGTCGAAGATATTCAACACCGGGGCCAACGATGCCATCGTCAAGGCACCCGCGTACGTGCCGGATCCGCAGACCAAGGGCACGCTCAACTTCACCAATGGCGGCCTCGTCATCACCACCACGAGTGGTACCGGCTTCACCGCCAGCACCTTCGGTCCGGGCACGATCAGCGTCACCGGCAACGGCAACACCATCACCACCGGCACGGGCACGGCGCTGAAGCTTGGCGACGCGACAGCGGTCCTGCCGGGGGCGACAGGCGCGACGGTCGACGCGGGCGGCATCAAGTTCGATTCCATCTCGGTCAATGGCGCGGCGACGGGCATTTCGCTCAACGATGTCAGCGGCGGCACGCTCGATCTCGGCGCGGTCAACCTGCAAGGCATCACCGGCGCCGGCGTCGATGTCTCCGGCACGCTCGGCTCGACGCTGAATTTCGCCAGCCTGAACATCGGGCTCAATGCCGCGAACGCCATTGGCCTCGACCTCAACGGCGCGGCGCTTGGCGCGAGCAACATCACGGCGAGCGATTTCGATGTCGACGGCGGCAGCTTCGCCGGCACGATCGGCATCGACATGGCCGGTACCACCGGCACCGGCACGATCCAGCTCGGCGACACCGTCAACAACAACCCGGCCGGCCAGACCTCGACCATCGCCAATGTCGGCTATGGTGTGCAGTTCTCCAGCGCCACCAATGCCCAGCTGGTGTTCGGCGACGGCCAGGGCCCGGCCGAATCGTCGATCGCGACCACCGGTGGCCAGGTCATCCACGCAGTCGACACCTTGCCGACATCGGGCGACTACAATTTCAACGACGTCAATTTCACCGGCGACACCTCGAACCTGTCGTCGATCCATGTCTATTATGTCGATCTGGACGGCAACGGTTCGGGAACCGGCGACGGCAGCCTCGCCAACCCGGGGAGCCTCGCGCAGGCCCAGGCCTCGACGGCCAACGTCGTCGTTCTGATCGACAAGAACGTCGACGGCGGCCAGGAAACTCTCAACCTGAGCGGCGGCGGCACGTTCAACCTTGATGACGGGCAGGTGCTGCTCGCCTTCAAGAGCGGCGATGCGGCCGTCGATGTCTCGCAGCTTGGTGTCGACACCAGCAGCGGCGCCTCCGCTGCTTTCCACTTCACCACGGTGCAGAATTCGCCGATCATCTCGGCACCTTCGGGTATTGATACGCTACGGCCCGTGCTGCAGAGCAACAACGCCACCTCGGTGATCAACTTTGCCACCAGCGGCACCGGCACCTTCACCGGCGGCATCGAGAACCTGATCGTCCGCAATCTCGGCAGCGGCTCCGGTGTCGCCGTCAATGCGACGGGCGCCTCCAGTTTCTTCCTCAGGAACAACGACATCGCGGCCGGCGGCAGCGCGCTCGACTTCTCCACGACCGGCGCGCCGGCCAATACGCTTCTGCTTGCCATCGACGGCAACACGCTGAAATCGACCGGATCCGCCCTGGCGGCATCGTTCTCCGGCCAGAACATCAGCACGACGGACAACTCGATCGCGATCAGGTCGTTTGCCGGCAACAAAGTGACGGGCGGCACCGGCGGCGGCATCGCCTTCAACAATGTCCGTTTCGACTCCGACGGCGCCGGCGGCACCGTCAGCGCCGGCACGCTTGGCATCGGCACTCCTGGCGCGCGGGTCCAGGGCAACGGCCTCAGCTTCACCAACACCAGCGGCACCCTTGACCTGGGTACGCTCAGCCTCGCCAACAATGGCGGCACCGGTGTCATCGCCAACACCAAGACCACCACCTTCACGCTGAACAGCAGCGGCGGCGTGGTCACCACTCTGAACGGCGCGGCATTCGATCTCGATCCGCTGACCGTCAACATGACGTTCACCAGCGTGAGTGCCAACACCGGCGCCAGCGGCATCATCTTCGATGGCGTTGCCGGCAGCTTCACCGTTACCGGCACCACGAGCATCGGCAACATGTCGGGCACCGGCATCAGTGCGATCAACACCAACACCGGTACCTTCAATTTTGGCAATGTGACGATCAACAACGCCGCGGCGACCGGCGGCGGCATCGGCTGGGCCAGTGGCACGCTCAACGTCACCGGCCTCGCCAACATCGACACGACGAGCGGCACAGGTCTCTCGCAGAGCGGCGGCACGACCAGCTTCACCGGCGGCCTGACCATCGACACCACCACCGGCACCGGCATCGCCGGCACTGGCGGCATCATGGGCATCACTGCCACCGGCGGCGCCGAGACGGTGAATTCGACCCTCGGCCAGGCGATCAGCCTCTCCGGCGTCGCCGCGACCATCGCGCTGGACCAGACCTCGTCGGGTGGCGGAACAAGCAATGTCAGCCTGACCAATGTCAGCGGCACGGTCGGCCTCGGTACCGGAACCGGCGCGCTCTCCGGCGCGACGGGCGCGGCGTTCGTGGTCAATGGCGGTGCGGCGGCCATCAGCTATGGCGGCTCGGTCACCAAGACCACCGCCGGCAAGATCGTCGACATCTCCGGCGTCACCGGCGGCACGGTCACGCTGTCCGGCACGCTCAGCGCCACCGGCAGCAACGACGACGGCATCTATGTCCACGCCAACACCGGCGGCACCTTCAATTTCAACGGCGCCATGACGCTTGCCACCGGCATCAACACGGCGGTCAACCTGGATACCAATGTTGGCGCCACCGTCAATTTTGCTGGCGGCATGGGGATCACCACCAGCTCCGGCCTTGGCTTCGGCGCCACGGGTGGCGGCACGATCAACGTCACCGGCACCAACACGATCCACACGACCTTGGGTGGCCAGCTCCTGGTCTGGAACGGCATGACCGTCGGCGCCAGCGGCGCCACCTTCAACACGATGACAGCGGACACCAAAGTCACCGGCGGCGATGCGGTCAATTTGACCAATGTCGGCGGCGGCACCTTCAATGGCGGCACGCTTAGCGTCCCGGGCGGCACCAACTTCAACGGCATCTTCCTCAACGGCACCAGCGCAACGGTGAACTTCGCCAAGGTGACGATCGCAGATCAGACGGGCACGGCAACCGGCGGCGGCATCAGGATCGACAACAACACCGGCGCGGTCACGATCAGCGGCAGCACAAGTCTGATCGGCGGGTTCGGCTCAGTCGAGGGTATCGGCATCGACATCAATGGCGGCTCCGGCAACGTCACGATCGCGGCGTCGGTGTCGAAGGGAACCGTTGCCAACAACGTCGTTCAGATCAGCGGACGCACCGGTGGAATCGTCACGCTCAGCGGAACCCTGAGCGCGGACCAGAGTGTCGGCACTGCCAACGGCATCGACGTCAGCAACAACACCGGCGGCACGATCACCTTCTCCGGCGCGAACAGCGCGCTGAACACCGGAACAACCACCGCCGTCAACCTGACCGGCAATGGCGCCGCAACGACGATCAATTTCAGTGGCGGCGGTCTGAACATCGACACCACCAGCGCCAGCGGCTTCAACGTTACCGGCAGCGGCAATGTGACCGTCAGCGGTGGCGGCAACACCATCGACACCACGACCGGAACGGCTTTCGCCAATCTGAGCGGCAACGCGACCATCACCAGCGATGCGGCGCTGACCACAAGCGGCGCGGGACACGTGGTCGACATTCAAAGCCGCACCGGCAACGCCGTCACCTTGTCCGGCAGCATCACGAACACAGGTAGCGGTGCGCTGGGCATCAACGTCCAGAACAACACCGGCGGCACGATCACGTTCTCGGGCACCAGCAAGGCGCTGACCACGGGCGCCAACACCGCCGTCAACCTGACCGGCAACAACGGTGCGACCATCGACTTCACCAATGGTGGGTTGGTTATCAACACCACCAGCGGCACCGGCTTCAACGCCACCGGCGCAGGCCCGGCGGCGACCACCGGTGGCACCGTGACGGTGCAGGGTACCGGCAACACCATCACGTCGACCACAGGTACGGCACTCAACGTCGTCAACACGACGATCGGCGCCAACAATGTGACGTTCCAGAGTATCTCGTCGAATGGCGGCAGCGCCAACGGCATCATTCTCAACAACACCGGTTCGAGCGGTGGCCTGCATGTGACCGGCACGGGCTCGGCCGGCTCGGGCGGCACCATCGCCAACAAGACCGGTGCCGATGGCAGCACCACGCAGGGCACCGGCATCTTCCTCAACGGTACGAAGGATGTGCAGCTCGCCTGGATGCAGCTGAACGATTTCGGCAATTTCGCGATCCGCGGCAACAACGTCACCGGCTTCACGCTCAACCACAGCGTCATCAGCGGCGACAGCGGCACCACCAATAGCCTGACCGATGCGCTGACATCCTTCACCGCCAACACCGGTGAGGACGCGATCCGGCTGACCAACCTGCTGGGCTCCGGTTCGATCACCAATTCGAACATCAGCGGCGGCTACACCAACACCATCATGGTCGAGAACAACACCGGCACGTTGAACCGGCTGACGATCGACAGCTCCACCATCGGTGGCCGGAGCGACAACGGCACCGGCATGAACGACGCCATCAACTTCCAGGCGGATGCAGGCAGCACCACGATGAACCTGACCGTCTCCAACAGCGCGCTCACCAGCGCACGCGCCAGCAATATCACCGCGACGGGTCAGGTCGGGACGAACATGGATGTCAAGCTCACCGGCAATACGGTGACCAACAATCATCCGCTGACCGTCAGCGGCGGCACCGCCTTCGACATCGCCAGCCTCGGCAATGTGACCTTCGACATTTCCAACAACACCTTCGACATGCATGCCGCCAATGGTGGAACCGGCATCAAGTCGAATGTCATCGAAGTGAACAAGGGCAGCGGCAGCGGCAATTCGACATTCGACGGCACGATTTCGGGCAACACGATTGGTGTCGCAGGGACTGCCCATTCGGGCAGCGGTCTCGGCTCCAACGACATCGACATCAACAGTCAGGACGCCGGCACGTTCACCGTCGCCATCCTGAACAACACGCTCACGCATTACGACACTGCGGGCATACAGATTACGCAGGGTCCTGGCACCAGCACGATCAATGCCACGGTGCAGGGCAATATCACGAGCAACGGCGATGCGAACGCCTTCACCGGCCTCTATGTTGTCGCAGGCGTGGGCCTTGCCGGCGACAATGGCGTCATCAACCTGCTGGTCGGCGGTTCCGGGGCCCAGCGGAACGATTTTTCCAACGGCGATCCAGCGAATGGCAGCGATGTCTTCCTGCAGCAGAGCTCGCCCGGCACCTCGACATTCAACCTGTCGCGCGGTGTGTCCGGGGCCCCAACGGCCGAGCAGGTAGTCACGGACAACAACCTGAATCCGGCCACGACAACCGTGGCGACGTCCGGAACAATCAACCTCGTCAACACGGCGCCACCGCTACCCTGATCAAGTTGAGCGGTAGTTTAGCAGTCGCGAATACACAAGATTAATATCGACTTTTCTATCCGATATGTCATGTTAGCGGCGTCGGATAGAAACTGGAGGGGGGCTGTATGTCAGAGCCATATCTATCGGAAATAAAGCTGATGTCATTCGGCTTTCCCCCCAAGGGCTGGGCGCTCTGCAACGGGCAATTACTGCCGATAAACCAGAATCAGGCGCTGTTTGCTCTTTTGGGCACGACCTATGGCGGCAACGGGCAAACCACGTTCGGGCTGCCAAATCTGCAGGGGCGCGTGCCGACGCATATGGGCGGTAACGGGTTTTTCCTCGGCCAGACCGGCGGCGAGCCGTCGCATACGCTCACCCTCCAGGAATTGCCGACCCACCTGCATGGTGCCAGCGCCTCGACAGTGGATGGCGACCAGGTGATCGCCACCAACAATTATCTCGGGCCGGGCAATCAGCTCTACGGCGCACCGGCGAACCTGACGACGATGATTCCGACGGAAGTCAGCAATGTCGGCAGCAGCCAGCCGCATGAAAACATGCAGCCATACCTGACTTTGAGTTTCTGTATCGCCCTGCAAGGCATCTTCCCCTCGCAAAATTGAAGGAGATCAAACGATGACGACCTTCGTAGGCGAGATTCGCATGTTCGCCGGCAACTTCGCTCCGGCCGGCTGGATGTTCTGCCAGGGGCAGCAGCTGCCGATTTCCGAAAACGAAACACTGTTCAATCTGATCGGCACCACCTTTGGCGGCGACGGACAAGAGACGTTCAATCTGCCCAACCTGTCCGGTCGGCTGCCGCTGCATCAGGGCAACGGGTTCGTGCTGGGACAGATGGCCGGCGTGGAGGACGTTACGCTCACAACGCAACTGATTCCCTCGCACTCACACCCGTTCATGGCGACAACCAATATCGGCGGCACCAGCGCTCCGGGCAACAACCTGCTTGCCCAGTCGTCCACGATCAAAGTCTATTCCGCCGTCAATCCCAGTGTTGCCCTCGGGCCGTCGTCGATGACCCCCACCGGTGGCAGTCAGCCACACAGCAATCTGCAGCCCTATCTCTGCATCAATTTCATCATTTCCCTGTTCGGCATTTTCCCGAGCCAGAGCTAGGACAAGACAATGTCTGATCAATTCGTCGCCGAAATCCGCATTTTTCCGTTCAATTTCGCGCCCAAGGGCTGGGCCGCCTGTGACGGCCAAATCATGCCGATCTCGCAAAACACGGCTTTGTTCTCGTTGCTGGGCACAACCTATGGCGGCGACGGCAAATCGAACTTTGCCTTGCCGAACATGCAAGGCAATGCACCGATGCAGCCCGGCCAGGCTGCCGGCGGATCGGATCACTTCCTGGGGGAAACCGGGGGATCAACCACGGTGACCGTGCTCCAGAGCGAGATGCCGCAACATGTGCATTCGCTGATGGCCGCCGTTCCTCCCGCGCTGCTGTTCGCGCCGTCGCCCTCGACGGGACTGGCACGATCGGCGGGCGGCCCGGTCTATCAGACCAGCAATGCCGGCTTGACGCCGTTGAGCCCCAATGCGGTGGGGCTAACCGGTGGCGGCCTGCCGCACAACAATCTGATGCCCTATCTGACACTCAACTTCTGCATCGCGCTGCAAGGCATTTTCCCGCCAAGAGGCTGATACTGAACCCTGTTCTCAGGACCGATACGATGGCCAAGAAAGCAACGTCGAAGCCGGTGGCGGCAAGCCATGAAGCTAAGAAGCCAGCAGAGCCGAAGGCAGAGGCACCCCGCGCCGGAGACAAGGATGGCAAGTCATTCTTCGAACTGTCGCGGCTGATGGTGGTCGCCATCGATACGGCGGCGGGGCGGCTGATCCAGAAGGCGCAGACCGCGCCGAACGGGCCATGGCCCGCGCAGTGGTCGATTATCGCTCCGGGCACCTATGTGCAGATGACAGCCGGCATCACCAAGGACGGAAGGGTGGCGGTCGTCGCGCAGCTGTCGGGGACGACCAATCTGTCCTTCATCAGCGAAGACGCCAATCAGGTCGGCCCGGTCGACAAGTGGAATCCGCCCCAGAACATCGGCGCACCGCCCATCGCCACCAGCTACCAAAAGTTTTCGATGGCGCGCGATGCCGATGGCCGCATCGAAATTTTCGTGACCGACAATCAGGGCTACATCTGGTGGATCTACCAGAATCCGGACCAGATCGTGCAGGTGCAGAAAACCATCACGCCGCCCGGCACCACGACACCGATCGTTGTCACCGTCGATGAGCGCATTCCGCCGGCCAAGGAGTGGAGCGATTGGATTCAGATTCCTGGTCAGCTGGTGGCGATCACCGCGACACGTCAGGCCGATGGTCGCATCGCGCTGTTCGGCATCAATTCGGGCTTGCATCTTTACCGCTGCCAGCAAGCCAAGCCGGAGGCGCTGAAGGCCGCCGACTGGACGCAATGGGTGCAGATCGACACCGCTGCCACCGGTGGGTTCACCCAGATGGCGCCGATTGTCGGGCCGCTGGGCGCCACCAATCTGTTTGCCCTGACCCAGAGCGGTCAGGTCTTGCACACGCGCCAGAAGCCTGCTGGAGCCGATACCTGGACGCCCTGGGCAACCACTGGCTACAGCAGGGTTGCCAAATACACGCTTGCCGCCGGTATCGAGGGCAATGGCGACATCATGCTCGTCTCCTCCGATCAGCAGCATGTTCACTCGTTCAACGCTCAGTATGATGCTACCACGCAGAACTGGTCGGGATGGCGCGACTTCAATGTCTCCGGCGCCAATACGCGACTGATGCTCGATTACAATGCCGACGGCCGCCTCGCGTTGTTCAGTCTGATGAGCGGCGCGCCCAACAACAGCAACTCGCTGTGGACGCTGTCGCAGATGGGCATCGACAGCACCGAATGGGAATATTCCTGGGTGTCGCTTGCAGACAGCAATGTCAACCAGGCCATTGTGGTGCGCGACCTGACGCCGCCGGTCTGACCGTTGAATTCGGGCAACGTGGCAGAGACAGGCCCGACATATCACCGTCCAGCGTGGTCCCGGTCTGAAAAAGCCGGGCTCGCTTTCCGTCGGTCGACCGAGGCAGACCTGCTGTTCCTGTCGCGGCTCTACGCCTCGACGCGCCTGGAAGAACTCGCGGTGACGTCGTGGAGCGAGGTGCAGAAGGCCGCCTTCCTCGACATGCAGTTCCAGGCGCAGCACGCGCACTACAGAAAACACTATCCCGAGGCCGACTGGCTGGTGGTGGAGCGGGCCGGACAAGACATCGGCCGCCTCTATATCGAGCGCTGGCCGAGCCAGCACCGCATCATCGACATCGCTTTCCTGCCCAGCCATCGCCGCAGGGGATATGGCTCGGCGCTGCTGCGCGACCTCATCGACGAGGCATGGTTAGCCGGCAAATCAGCGTCGATCCATGTCGAGAAGAACAATCCGGCGCGGCTTCTCTATGTCGAACTCGGCTTCACGGTGGTCGAGGACAAGGGCGTTTACGATCTGATGGCGTGTGCGCCGGCTGCGGGTGATGATCCATGATCAATTGCTGCGTCACAGCGGTCGTTCCCGATGGCTACCGCCGGCGCTGCCCCTCACCTGCCTGCCGGCATCCTCTCCCCGTATAGTGACTGGGAGAGGGACGCTGTCATCGATGACTTCGCCAATTGTCAGCGTTGCAAGAAAGGCGCCGGCGTTGCGGCCAGCCCCTCTCGCCCCGTTTACGGGGAGAGATGTCCGGCAGGACAGTGAGGGGCAGCGCCGACCGCAAAGATTGTCGCATCCGGCCCAGTCACGATGCGGTAGGCCCGAACGCATGCGGCACAAAACCAGATCTTAATTGAACACCGCCTCGTAAAGTCGGCCGGCCGCGTCGGCGGCGACCGGCACGATGAAGATGTCATGCTCCCCGCCATTACCCGTGAAGCGATAGGTCGCCTGCGGCAGCGGTGTTTCGCGCGGGCCCCGGAACATCAGCGAAAAGCCGCCGCCTGGACGCGGGCTGGCGGCGATGGGGTTGACCGCGCTCAGTTCCAGCGAGACCTGCCGGCCGCTGGCCTCGATGGTGAACACCTGCCCCTGCTCGAAATCCGTTACCGACGCCATGCCATCAGCCTCAATCCGCTTGCCTTCTGGCGGCAATCTCGCCGCTTCGCGGCAGGCTGTCCATAGGCCCGGCAGCCTGTCCGGGTGCTGGACGAGACAATTCGTCCGGGCAAACAGCAAAATACCGTAGCGGTCGTGCTTTTACGCGTGCCACGGACACTGTAGTACTTTGTTCCTGCGCCGGAGTCTTGGCCTAACCAAGATCAGCGCAACAAGAGCAGATGCCAGTCTTGGGGTCTGATGCGGAGGAGCCGGCCTGATCGGCTGGCGGGAGAAAGGGACAGACCATGGCTGACACCGGGGCAAAGACAGAAGCAGCGCCGGCGGCCGATGCAATGCCGCTGTTCTACTCCAGGCCCGAAGCGCTCAACCCGGCGCGGCACGGCTCGCTGGGCCTGACCGCGCGCGGCGACTTTGCCTTCGCGCGCACCGCGCATGCCATCCCGGTGGTGGCGTCGGAAATGCCGGCGGCGATGCGCTCCTACCCGATCGTCTTCATCGGCCCGGCCAAATCGCCTGTCATCATCACCGGCGTGCGCCAGGGCGAGAACCTGTTCGTCGATGCCGACGGCCGGTGGACCGCGCCGCACTACATTCCCGCCTATGTCCGCCGCTACCCCTTCATCCTTGCCGAGGACCCGACCACATCAGGCCGGCTGACGCTGTGCGTGGACAGGGCAAGCGAGCGGGTCATCGACCAGCTCATGGCGCCGTTCCGCGAAGACAAGGTCGCACCGTTCTTCAGCGGCAACGAGCCGACCGAAGCAACCAAGCAGGCGCTCGCCTTCTGCAACCAGTTCCAGATCGACTTCCGCGCCACGCGCGAGATGATCGACAAGATCGACGCGCATGGCCTGTTCGCGCCGCGCCAGAGCAAGGTGACGCTGGAAGGCGGCGAAGTGCTCAACCTCACCGATTTCCAGGTGATCGACGAGCCGGCCTTCAACAAGCTGAGCGACGCAGCCTTCCTCGACCTCAGAAAATCCGGCGCGCTCGGCCTGCTCTACTGCCACCTCGCCTCGACCAACAGCTGGACCTCGCTGGTGCATCAGGCATCGCTGCGCAAGGCGGGTTAGAGCGTCCGGCGGTCTGAAAACGAAAAGCCGCGGCGAACCTCGGCTTGACGACAGGCCGGCACAGCGCCGCCGGAAAATCCGCTTGCGTGCGCGAATTTCAAGTCGCCGCAGGAATTCCGGATGTCCCGTGCACCCACCGGAAGGCGGGGGTCAGCCTATGCAACAGGCCACGACATCACAGTTTCGCGATGCTCGGGATGAACGGCGGCCTGAAAAGCGTTTCAGTCCTAGTTCGCCGGGTGCTCCTAAGACCGCGAGCGCCCTAAAATCAAACCGCTTTTGGGAGAATAACGATGAAACATCGCCTCATTCCCATCGTGCTGGGCTTGCTCATGACGTCCACAGGCCTGGCTTTGACCGCCAATGTCCACTCGGTAACGGGGACGAAAGGTCAGCCCAGTCAAACGATTGGCACCCCTCAAACAGGAAGTGTTACGCCGGGCAATGCCAGCACCGCCCCGGGTTCCGCCTTCAACCCAGACGGGAACGCAGGAACACATTACGCAGGCACCCAGCCGCAGAACTCCAAGAATCCGAAGAGCGTGTCTCAGTACGACGTTGCCGGCTTCCAGCAGTCCCATAAGTGACGACCGGCTTTTGCCGCCAGGGTTCCATCCGCCCGAAAAACGAAAAAGCCGCGGAGTTCCGCGGCTTTTCGATGCTTGATTTCCCTTGAGGAAATTGGAGCGGGTGAAGCGATTCGAACGCTCGACCCCAACCTTGGCAAGGTTGTGCTCTACCCCTGAGCTACACCCGCTCACACGGCGTCTTGGCCGCAAGCCGGGCCTATATGGCTGAAGAGCGCGGCGATTGCAACAGGGAAATCGCAGGCTTTTTGCAACGTCCCAAGCAATGCCGGCAAACCGCCCGCGCCGCGCGGATTTTGCCACGCCGTTGCGCGATGGCCTTGTGTCGGCCACCGCATTGGCCGTAAACGGCAAGGCAGGAATTGGACGAGAAGAAGATCGATGCCGAAGAGCGAAACCGAACTTTTTGCCTTTCTTGCCGAACTCGGCATTGCCGTTTCGACGATACGCCATCCGCCGCTCTATACGGTGGCCGATTCGCAGGCGCTGCGCGGCGAGATCGCCGGCGGGCACACCAAGAACCTGTTCCTGAAGGACAAAAAGGACAATTTCTTCCTGGTCACCGTCGGCGAGGACGCGGTCGTCGATCTCAAGCAGATTCACCAGCTGATCGGCGCTGCCGGCCGTGTTTCCTTCGGCAAGCCGGAGATGCTGATGGAGCTTTTGGGCGTTTCGCCGGGTGCCGTCACCGTCTTTGGCGTCATCAACGACAGGGAAAACCGGGTCAAGCTGGTGCTCGACGAGGAATTGATGGCGCATGCCGTCATCAACGCGCATCCGCTCACCAATAAGGCGACGACATCGATCGCGGCGGCCGATCTCATCAGATTCGTCGAGGCAACCGGGCATGATGCTGCTATCTTGAAAGTCTCGGCATGATCGCCACATGCATGGCGAAACCGACTTCCAATGACATGGCGCCGACCCCGCGGACCGGCGGCGCGACCGAAAGGGTGACGAGATGAGCGACAACAAGCCGTTTGGCGGGTCATTCGGCAGCAGTGGCGGCCAGTATGCCACTACCGTACAGTATGGCGGGACCGCCCCCACGCCGGCAAAGGTCTCGCTTGGCGATGCGCCTGCCGCGCCTCCGGGCCCCCCTGTCACTGGCGATGTCATCAAGGGCACCACGACCGCGGCCTTTGCCGCCGACGTCATCCAGGAATCGCGCCGGCAGCCGGTGCTGGTCGATTTCTGGGCGCCGTGGTGCGGCCCCTGCAAGCAGCTGACGCCGCAGCTGGAAAAGGCGGTCAGGGCCGCCGGCGGCAAGGTCAAGCTGGTCAAGATGAACATCGACGATCACCCCTCGATCGCCGGCCAGCTCGGCATCCAGTCGATTCCGGCTGTCATCGCCTTCAAGGACGGCCAGCCGGTCGACGGCTTCATGGGTGCCATTCCCGAGAGCCAGATCGCCGAATTCATCACCAAGGTCGGCGGCAAGGGCAACGGCGCCCCGGCCGTGGCCGAGGCGCTGGTGGCGGCGGCTGAAGCCCGCGATGCCGGCGACATGCAGACCGCCGCCGACATTTTTGATGCCATCCTGGCGCAGGCGCCGGAGACGATCGAGGCGATCGCCGGGCTGGGCGATCTGCTGTTTGAGGCTGGCGACACGGAAGGCGCCGAGGCGTTGCTGGCAACGGCACCCGAGGCCAAGAAGGACGCGCCTGTTCTCGCCGCCTTGCGCGCCAAGATGGCGCTTGCGGCGCAGGCGGCCGCTCTTGGCAATCCGGCCGAGTTCGAGCGCCGCCTGGCGGAAAACCCCAAAGACCATCAGGCGCGTTTCGATCTGGCCATGATCCAGAACGCCAGGGGCGAGCGCACGGCGGCAGCCGACAATCTGCTCGCCATCATCAAGGCCGACCGCGCCTGGAACGAGGATGGCGCCAGAACGCAATTGCTGCAGCTTTTCGAGGCCTGGGGCATGACCGACGAGGCGACGCTGGCCGCTCGGCGCAAATTGTCGGCGCTGCTGTTTTCCTGAGCCGGCGGCTGTTTCGTCGCATGGGCTTGGCGTCGGCGGTCGCCGCGCCAGATTAGGAAGCTGACTTCGGCAGGCCCGGCGGCGGGAGGCGGAAGAAGTCGATCGGAGGAATGAGGTGCAAGCGGGAAACGCGCATTACCGGCTCGCCAAGGATCTGCCGTCGACGATCCCGATCTTTCCGCTCGAGGGGGCGCTTTTGCTGCCGGGCGGCCGCATGCCGCTCAATATCTTCGAGCCGCGCTATTTGCAGATGGTGGACGAAGCGGTCGCCGGTTCGCGGCTGATCGGCGTCATCCAGCCCCGTCTCGACGGCGCGCTGCGCGAGGATGGCGAGCCGGAACTCTGCAATGTCGGCTGCGCCGGCCGCATCATCGCCTTTTCCGAAACCGGCGATGGCCGTTACCTGATTTCACTACAAGGCGTGTGCCGGTTTCGCATTGCCCATGAACTGACGGTCAAGACGCCGTTTCGCCAGGCCAAGCCTGCGCCCTTCCTCGCCGATCTCGATGACGATCCGGCGGCGAACGAGATCGACCGGCCGGCACTGCTCAAGGCATTTCGCGCCTATCTGCAGGCCAATGATCTCGAAGCCGACTGGGAAAGCGTCAGCCGCGCCGAAAATGCCATGCTGGTCAACGCGCTGTCGATGATGGCGCCCTATGGACCTGCCGAGAAGCAGGCGCTGCTCGAAGCCGCGGATTTGAAGACGCGGGCTGAGACGCTGATCGCCATCACCGAAATGGCGCTGGCGCGTGAGAATGAGGATTTTGGCTCGAGCTTACAGTAAGATGTGCCGATATCCGGGTGATGTTGGCCGGCCTGACCTGAATCTCGACACATCTTCCAACAGTTGGTCAGAAGAGGACACGATGGCGGCGGATGGGCGTGACGGAAAGAAGATCAATGTCGACCCCAAGCTGCTGGAGCTCCTGGCCTGCCCGCTGACCAAGGGGCCGCTGGCCTGGGATCCGGAGCGCGGTGAACTGATCTCGCGGGTCGCCAAACTCGCCTATCCGGTGCGCGACGGCATCCCGATCATGCTGCCTTCCGAGGCGCGGACACTGTCGGCGGAGGATGTGCTGGCGCCGCCGCCCCGCCTGAGCGGGCCGGGTTGAGCGGCAGAGCGGCCCTCCCTTCGTCATCCTAGGGCGGAGCAGCCGCGCAGCGACGTCGCGGAGGCCCTGGGATCCATGCCGCGACGTATGTGACGCGCGAAAGCGGGCCAGAATCGAGCGCTTCTTGACCCCGATATGCAGCGCGACAGACGGCATGTTCAGGCACCGTTACGAAGAGCAGCGCATTCTGCACCGCAGCACTCTTCGCCTGATGTCGCGGCATGGATCCTCGGGTCTCCGCGACGAGCTTCGCTCCTGCTCCGCCCGTGGATGACGAAGGGTAAAGGCCGCGCCTACTGAAAATTGCGCCCCTTGGGCATGACGCTTTCCGCTTCTTCCGACAGTGTTGCGAGGTCTTGCCTCGCCGGCGCCGCTTGGCTGGAGCGATCCGGACCCTCGCTGGAGGCGTGGTGAGTGGCCGACGGCCCCGCCCCGCTGACCTTCTCCAGAAGCACGGTCAGCCAGGGTGTCAGATCCTCGATCTTCTCGGCGACGATATGGACCACACCGGATTCCGACTGCAATTTCCCGCTGACCTTGACGAAGCGCGCGCCCATGACGATGGGGCGGAAGCGGGTAAAGGTCCTCTCCCAGAAGATGACATTGGCGACGGCCTTGTCGTCCTCCAGCGTCAGGAAGATCGCATTGCCCTTGCCGGGGCGCTGCCGCACCAGCACCAGGCCGGCGACGGAAACCCGCCTGCCGTCGCGTACCGATGGCAGGTTGGCATTGGGCGTGACGCCGGCGCGGTCGAGCCGCTCGCGCAGGAAGGCCACCGGATGCGCCTTCAGCGACAGGCCGAGCGAGCGGTAGTCGTGGATGACATGCTCGCCGAGCGGCATTTTCGGCAGCTTCGTTTCCGGCTCCAGCTCGCGCAGGCTGATCGCCGGCTGGTCGAACAGCGGCAGCTTTTCGGCCGCACTCTTGGCGCCCAGCGCGCGCACCGCCCACAACGCCTCGCGGCGGTCGAGGCCGATCGAACGGAAGGCATCGGCCTGCGCCAGCCTCTCGATCTCGTCGACATCGAGGCCGGAGCGCAGCCAGACATCCCGAACGGTCGAGTAGCCGGAGCCGCGCCGCGCGACGAATTGCTCCATGCGTTCCTTGGAAAGCCCCTTGATCTGGCGGAAGCCGAGCCGCAGCGCATTGGACGTCTCGATGACACCGCACATTTCGGCATGGCGCGGCAGGATGCGGGCCGGATCGAAAGGCGCTTTTTCCAGGGTGCAGTCCCAGACGGAGAAATTGACGTCGACGTCGCGGATGTCGACGCCATGGTCGCGCGCGTCGCGCACCAGCTGCGCCGGCTGATAAAACCCCATCGGCTGCGAATTCAGGATCGCGGCGCAGAACACGTCGGGATAGAAGGTCTTGAACCAGCAGGAGGCATAGACGAGCAAGGCGAAGGAGGCGGCGTGGCTTTCGGGAAAGCCATATTCGCCAAAACCCTCGATCTGCTTGAAGCAGCGCTCGGCGAAGTCCTTGGTGTAGCCCTTGCCGACCATGCCATTGATCATACGGTCGCGGTAATTGCCGATGGTGCCGGTGCGCTTGAAAGTGGCCATGGCGCGGCGCAGTTCGTCGGCCTCGCCCGGCTTGAAGCCGCCGGCGACGATGGCGATCTTCATCGCCTGTTCCTGGAACAGCGGCACGCCAAGCGTCTTGCTGAGGATCGCCTCCAGCTCCGGTTTTTGATACTCGGGTTTTTCCTTGCCTTGCCGGCGGCGCAGATAGGGGTGGACCATGTCACCCTGGATCGGGCCCGGTCGAACGATCGCCACCTCGATGACAAGGTCGTAGAAATCCTTTGGTTTGAGCCTTGGCAGCATCGACATCTGCGCGCGCGATTCGATCTGGAAGACGCCGAGCGTGTCGGCGCGGCCGATCATGTCGTAGACGCGCCTGTCTTCCGGCGGCAAGGTGGCCAGCACATAGGGTTGGCCATAGGGATCCCGGGCTTTTGGATAGTGGTTCGTAAGCAGAGTGAAGGCGCGTTGCAGGCAGGTCAGCATGCCGAGCGCCAGCACATCCACCTTCAGGATCTTCACCGCGTCGAGATCGTCCTTGTCCCATTCGACCATCTTGCGCTCGTCCATCGCCGTCTTGACGATGGGGACGATCTCGTCGAGCCGGTCCCGGGTGATGACGAAACCGCCGACATGCTGGGAGAGGTGGCGGGGAAAGCCCATGATCTCGTTGGCCCGTTCCATCACATGCCGCGATGTGGGGTCGCTCCGGTCGAGACCGCCGGCGCGGGCTTCCTTCTCGCCGAGCTTCGAGGTCGACCAGCCCCAGATCGAGCCGGACAGGGACGCCCGGACATCCTCCGACAGCCCCATCGCCTTCGACACTTCGCGTAGCGCCGAGCGGCCGCGATAGCTGATGACGGCGGCGGCAAGCGCGGTGCGCTTGGAGCTGTATTTCGTATAGATGTACTGCATCACCTCTTCGCGCCGCTCATGCTCGAAGTCGACGTCGATGTCAGGCGGCTCGTTCCTCTCCTCGGAAATGAAGCGCTCGAACAGCGTGTCGATCTTGTCCGGTCCCACCTCGGTGATGCCGATGCAGAAACAGATGATCGAATTGGCGGCCGAGCCGCGGCCCTGGCAGAGGATGTTCTGGCCGCGGGCGAATTTGATGATGTCGTAAACGGTCAGGAAGTAGCGCGCGTAATTCAGCCGCTCGATCAGGGCGAGTTCTTCCTGGATGCGTTTTATGACGCTGGCCGGGACACCGCCTGGGAAGCGCCTGGCCGCACCTTCCCGCGCCAGCCTTTCCAGCTCGGCCTGCGGGCCAAGACCCGATTCCGTCGGCTCGTCGGGGTAATTGTACTGGAGGTCGCTGAGCGAGAAGGTCAATTCTTCCGCAAACCGCAAAGTCTCGGCCAGTGCTTGCGGATGCCTGCGGAACAGGCGGGCCATTTCCAGCGGCGGCTTCAGATGGCGTTCGGCATTGGCGGTGAGCTCCAGCCCGACCTCGGCGACGGGTGTGTTGAGGCGGATCGCGGTCAGCACGTCCTGCAGCGGGCGACGTTCGGCCGTGTGGTAGAGCACATCGTTGGTTGCCATCAGCGGGATGCCGGTGCTCTGGGCAAACGCCGCTGCCTGCTCGATCCGGAAGCGGTCATTGCCCGCATAACAGGGCGAGACGCCGAGCCGCAGGGCCTTGCCGAAGCGCTCCTTGAGCTGCCGGAGCAAAGCGAGACTCTCTTCCGCGTCCGCCGCCAGATCGGGCAGGACCGCCAGCGACATCAAATCCCCCCATTCGAGCAGATCGCTGCGCTCAAGCAGGGTGGCGCCCTTTTCGTTTTCGTCGCGCAGATTGGCTTGGGTGAGCATGCGGCACAGATGCCCCCAGCCGGCGCGGTTCCTGGGATAGGCGAGAATATCCGGCGTGCCGTCGCCAAAAACCAGCCGGCAGCCGGGGTGATAGGAGAGCTTTTCGACCTTGGCCTGCTGCCAGGCGCGCACCACGCCGGCCACCGTGTTGCGGTCGGCAAGGCCGATCGCGGAGAAACCCAGCAGCTTGGCCGCAACCACCAGTTCTTCCGGCTTGGAGGCGCCGCGCAGGAAGGAGAAATTCGACTGGATGCCGAACTCGGCATAGGGAATGACGGTCAGCGCGTTCATGCGAAGACCCCGTGCATGAACCAGCGCGGCGGCACCTGCGGGTTGCCATAAAGGCCTTGCCGGTAGAGCCAGTAGCGGCGGCCGTCGACATCCTCGATGCGGAAATAGTCGCGGGTCGATGTGACCGGATCACTTGACGCCTCACGCCACCACTCGGCGGCGATGCGTTCGGGACCCTCGGCACGGGTGACGCGGTAGAGCGCGCGCCGCCAGCGGAAATGCAGCGGCGGACCCTCCGGCATTTCGGTCGCCGGCACCTCGATGGGCTCGGGCGCGCGGAACAGCCGGATCGGCCGTTCCGGCGGGAAGATGGTTGTGGGCGCCTGCAGCCTGTCCGACTTCTTCGGCGGTGTGGTCCGGCGCGGGGCTTCGCTGAACGGGATGATGGCGACGGCGCGTTCCGGCAGATGGCTTTCGACGAGAACCGGCTGCAGGACGGCGCCCTCGCCGAGCCGGGCGCGGATGCGGTCGGCGAACAGCGCGATGTCGGCGCCATCGTCGGTCACGTCGCCGGTCAGATCGGTCTGCGCCATGTCGAAGGCGGCGGCGGCCAGCACCGAGAGCCGCACCAGATCGAAGCCGTAGCCGGCATCGATGTCCTGCTCGAGCGCTGCCAGCCTTTCATGGAATAGTTTCTGGATCAGCCTGGGGTCGCGCATCGGCCGCGAGGTGCCGAGCGCAATGCGGCTGACGGCGCCGTCGACACGGAAGAGCAGCAGCGCCAGCGTCCGGGCGCCCTCGCCACGGCGCTCGAGATCGGTCTTCAAGGTCGCCGCCAGCAGGCCCACCAGCCGTTCGATGTCCTCGGTCAGGGTGACGGGTTCGGCAAGATGGCGCTCGACCGAAAGCGGCGCCACGGGAAGGCGCGGCGAGACCGCCTCGTCGAGGCGGCCAAGCGCCTGGTCGAGACGCAGCAGCAAGGTGGCGCCGAAGCGGCGGGCGAGCGGCGCGCGTGGCGCCGCCATGACGGCGCCCGCCGTGCGCAGGCCCACACTTTCCAGGCTGGCGCGGGTTGCCGGTTCGATGCGCAGTGCGGCCAGAGGCAAGGGGGCGAGCAGCGCTTCCTCCTCGCCGCCAGCGACGATGCGGTCGCCGCAAAACCGGGCCGCTGCCCAGGCCGCCCCTGGTGTCGGGGCAAGGCCGGCGCGGACATCGAAACCCTGATGGAAAAAGCGCGACAGGATGTCGTCCAGCATGGCGCGTTCGCCGCCGAACAGATGGGTGCAGCCGGTGACGTCGAGAAACAGGCCGTCCACTCCGTCCAGCGCTACCAGCGGGGTGTAGCGGTCGCACCAGTCGGCCAGGCCTTCGAGCAGGCGGCGGTCGGCCTCGGTATCGGCCTCGACAATGTCGATCGAGGGATGCATGGCGCGCGCATCGGCGATGCCCATGTCGCGTTTCAGGTGCAGCGCCTCAGCCCGCTCGTCGAGGGCTGAGATGCGCTGGGCGTTGCCCTGGCGGTGGCTGATCACCAGTGGTGGGTGAGATGGCGCCGGGTGATCCGACGGCCGGGAACGCCAGGACCGCCCCAGACGCTGCCGCAGGATCCTTTCGGCCGCCAGATAGGGAAACCACAGGGACAGGATTCTTTGCCCGGTCTGTCCGTCTTTCCTCGCCCCTTCTTTCGTCGAATACGCGTTCATCGGGGTTCCACTCCAGTGTGAATTGTCCAGGCAGGGCCGTGCGGCTCTTGCCGATGCTGATGGTGAAGGCGGGGCGGCCGATCGAACCGGCGAGCGGCCCGGCGACCGTGGCGCGCGGCACGGCCGGCGCCGACGAGACGATGAGGCGGACCGGCGCCGCCGTCGGTTCGGGTTCGGCCGCCTGCCGCAGCAGGAATACGGGGCGGCCGGCACTTTGCGCCCTTGCATGCAGCCGGCGCGTCGCGGTCAGGTCCAGCCGTTGCGGGTTGCCGCGGATTTCCAGGATGACGGCGGCGAGTGCCGTCATCCGCGCCGCTTCCTCGGCGACCCACAACGCATCGACCAGTTTTGGCGCCTCGGAAAACAGCAATTGTTTTGGTTCAATGCCGAAGGCGGCCTGCAGCCCCCTGGCATAGGGAAAGCCCGCCTCGCGGAAGATTTCCGAGGTGCCGATCCACAAAACCGGCAACCCTTGCGCCTGCTTGAGGATCAGGCTGGTGAGCGACAAAGCGAAGCCGGCGACGGCTCCGGCATCGCGGGTTTCCAGGCCATGGATTTCGCTGAGCGCCGCTTTCGGCAGGCCGCCGCTCAGGGCGGCATCGAGCCGTTCGATGCCGATCGGCAGGAAAGCATCCGGCAAGGCCGCGGCAAGACCGCGCCGGACGATCGTGAGATCGGCATCGGCGTCGGCATCAAGCGGCGCGCCAGCCGGCGCCTGCAGGCGCTCGGGCAGCGTTCCCTCGATCTTCGCGATCTGGCGGCGCAGGGCAAAAACAGTCTCCCGCGCCACGGCTGATATCGCCATGACGGTCAGTGTCCACTCACAATTGTTCCTGTTATGTTCTTATAGATTCCAGAGGCGACCCGAAGAGTCAAGCAGAGTCACAAGGAATTTATTCCTGCTCGCGTAGCCTTGGAAGGCTGACACGCGGGTCGGTGCATCTTGATGGGCCGTTGCTAGGCGACTGACCTATGAAACGACTAGTGCAAGGTGAGGCGCCCTATGGCGTCAGGCGACCGTCAAAATACCGCCCGAAAGCCAAGCGGCAAAAGGCGCCAAAGCTTAGTCGAAGGAGCAATCCGAGCGGCTCAAGAAAGCCGCTCGACATATCGAGGCAGACGAAAGCGGAGAGTCATTTGAGCACGCCGTCTCGAAGGTGTTGTCTAGACGCCGAAATCTGTAGCCAGGAATGGGCGATGCTTTATGCCGCCCAGTGTTCGAATGAAATTCTCATACTCAGCAGTTCGGGGGCTCGCCTGCGTTGCGTTGCGTATGCGGCGAGAGTAGAACGCCACGAAATCAGCCACCTGTAACGCGATCGTTTTTTTCTTATCCTCAAACACCAGTGATCCGAATCGCTTCGGATCCATTTCCTTTATGGCGTCGAACCGCGCTAAAATGTCGTTGTTGTTCGCGTGGCCACTTTCCACGACGAAGGAAAGATCAACTCCCGGCATCTGCTCCGCTTCCAAAAACCCTTCATCTTTGACAATGCGGTCAACAACGCCACGAAAGCACATACCCATTGCTGAAACGCCAAGCTTGAGCCCTAGAGCCTTTTTTCGCTCTTCATAGCGTGCTTTTAAAACGGAGAACTCAACTCCAAAGCCGCCATGTGCCTCTACCAGTCTAAATAGTGCGTTGGCGAAAGCAGCAGTCTCCGTGCTGTTCCACCCTTTGAATGCACATCGCCTATGATGCAGGTCAACAGTATGAAGGTACTCCAAACCTACGCTATCAAACAGCACCCGAGCATCCATCTCGAATTGCTGCCAGCTCTCGGCAGTGCTTAGAAGCCCTGCGAGCGTTATAACAGGTTCGGCGGATTCGCCGCTATCGTCTAAATAACAAACTAGCAATGTGAATCACCGCTTACGTGAGTCAGGCACTATTAAGGTAGGCCGACCCCCTATGCGACTCGGGAAATCATTTCACATGATCATATCTCATTAGGTACACGAGGTACAATTGCGAGATTTATTTCCTTGCGCGACGGGCGCAAGCCCAACATCTACGCTGGCCACACGCCACCCATGACGTTGTCGGGCTAAGCAGCCGCGCGACGGCGTCGCGGAGACCCTGGGATCCATTCTGTTACCTTGACCGAAGAGTGCAGCGGAGCAGAATTCTGCACCGCAGCGGCGCTTGGAAGTCCCGGCATGGATTCTGGGGTCTGCGTGCGTCGCTACGCTCCTTGCTCCGCCCCAGAATGACGAAGCGACGAGGTGTTTCTTCATCAATCACCGGCTCGTCAATGCTCCCGCCGGGAGACTACCGCTGGCCACCAAGAGCCAGCCGTGCGGCCAGCCCGGCGAATACGGTTCCGAGCAGGATCTGCGGTGCCTGCTGGAACCGTGTCTGCCGCGACAACGCCGCTCCGATCCGGCTGGCGGTCAGGATGACCAGGCCGTTGACCAGCAGCCCGATCAGGTTGAGCACGGTCGCCAGCAGCAGGATCTGGCCGGCGACGGAACCGGTCTCGGGGCGCACGAATTGCGGGAACAGCGCCAGCACGAACAGCGCCATCTTCGGGTTGAGCAGATTGGTCAGCAGGCCTTGCCGGAAAATCCGGCTTCGCGAATAGCGCGGCAGGCCGGCGACCGGGGCAAATGCCGTTCCGTCGGAACGAAATGCTTTCCAGGCGAGCCAGGCGAGGTAGGCGGCGCCGGCATAGCGCACGATGTCGTAGGCGATGGGCGCCGCCAGGAACAGTTGCGACAGGCCGAAAGCGGCGGCCAGCGCGTGGCAATAGGTGCCGGCGGCGATGCCGGCATAGGTCGCCAGGCCCGAGGCGCGACCCTGGCTGGCGCTGCGGGAGGCGATCAGCAGCATGTCCGGCCCCGGCGTCGCGGTCAAAGCGAGGCAGGCAATGGCGAAAAGTCCGATGGTGGAAAGGTCCGGCATGAGAACTCCTGAGAGATGGCCGGAACCGACCCCTACGCGATTCCCCGGCAGCGGCAAAGAACCTGAAACCGGAATTCCCGCTTCATTTGCCTCGACCGGTGCGAAAGCCTATATGCCGGGATCAAAGGACAAAGCATGGCCCGCATCTACAAAACCCGCACCTGGCATGGCGAACTTGCGCCCTCGATGGAGGAGTTGGAGTTCCTGGCGCTGGAGGCCTACGCCCATCTGCCGGAGGATTTTCGCAAGCTGACCGGCGAGATCGTCATCCAGATCGCGGAATTTCCGACCGACGAGATCATGGACGACCTGTCGCTGGAGACGCCCTTCGACCTGCTCGGCCTGTTCGAGGGCCGCGGCATTGCCGAACGCTGGAACCCGCAGACCGGCGAAGGTCCGAACCGCATCACACTCTACCGCCGCGCCATGCTCGACTACTGGGCCGAGAACGAGGAGACGCTGGGCGACATCGTCACCCATGTGCTGATCCACGAGATCGGCCACCATTTCGGCCTGTCGGACGAGGATATGGAGCGGATCGAAGAAGCTGCCGAGTAGGCTGTGCCGATATTCAGGTGATGCCGGTCTGCAAATGGCGGTCCCCTGCGCTTCCGGTGCTCACGTACCCAAAAGTACGCTCCGCTCCGGTTCTCGGGCACCACCATTTTCGACTCGGCCTGACCTGAATCTCGACACAGCCTGCGTCGCGCCTGCCAACTCTACCAGTCGCTGAGCTTGGTATCCGGCCCGTATTCCTGACCGTCGACATCCTTCACCACGGCCTGGCCGCAGCGCATGGTCTTGGCTTTCTTGTCATAGGCGTAGGTCGGCGAGCCGAACAGGTGCCAGCCCTTGTTCAGCGCCGCTGTCACCTTGTGGCAGAAGCTGGCGTCGTCCGGGGCGGTCAGAAAGCGGTAGAGTTTCATTTTCTCAAGTCCTGTCGTGAATAAATTTAGCCGGGATCATGCGCCGATGGCGGCGGCTTTCGCCAGCAGTTTTTCGGCCTGCGCCAGGTGCAGCCGTTCGATCATCTTGCCGTTCAGCGCGATCACGCCCTTGTCGGCATTGTCGGCACGTGAAAAGGCGTCCTTTATCAGCCGCGCCTCAGTCAGCGCTGCCGGAGACGGCGCGAAGGCGCGGTTCGCGGCGTCGATCTGGGCCGGATGGATGAGGGTCTTGCCGTCGAAGCCCATGGCGGCGCCTCCCGCGCACTCATGGGCAAAGGCGTCGAGGTCGCGAAAATCATTGGCAACGCCGTCGAGCATGTCGAGGCCGCCGGCACGCGCGGCCAGCACCATCTGCATCAGCCATGGCACGAGGTAGCGCCGGTCAGGCGTCGCCAGCACGCCGGTGTCCTTGGCCAGATCGTTCGTTCCGGCAACGAAACAATTGAGGCGCGAGGCCGGATCGCGGCCCAGTTCGGCAATGGCGCCGATGTTGAGCAGCGCCTTGGGCGTCTCGATCATCGCCCAGAGTTTCACGCTGTCGGGAGCAAAATTGTCGTCGAGCACGTCGCCGACTTCGAGGATATCGCGCGGTGTGGCGACCTTGGACAACAGGATGCCGTCGGGCTCGAATTTTGCCGCGGCCAAGAGGTCGTCGGCGCCCCATTCGCTGGCCAGCGCATTGACGCGCACCACCATCTCGCAGCGGTGGCCAAACTGGTTGGCAGCCGGGCGGCTGGCGAAGATTGCGGGCAGCTTTTCGCGGGCGGCAATCTTGTCGGCCGGCGCGACGGCGTCCTCGAGGTCGATGATGACGGCGTCGCAGGACAGCTGCGCGATCTTGGCCAGCGCCTTGTCGTTGGAGGCCGGGACATAGAGCACGGAGCGGCGCGGGCGGTAGGGTTCGGTCATAACCGATCTATGCCGCGTGTGAGCGGGTGAGGCAAGCGCGCAGGGCTGTGCGGCCCACCCTCCCCCTTGTGGGGAGGGTCGCTGCGAAGCAGCGGGGTGGGGGTGCGGCGCCGGACCCCCACCCGGACCTTCGGTCCGACCTCCCCACAAGGGGGAGGTAGAAGCTCGGCGTCCTCCGCAGCAGTTGCGGAAGGGGGCCCTTCCTCTCCCCCGTCGATCGGGGGAGAGGTGTCGAGCGAAGCTCGACGGAGTGGGGGTCGACCCTTGGGTGCAAGGCGAGGCGATGCTTGCGCCTAGTGCCCCTTCCTATGTCCGTTCGCGGCGGTTGCCAGGTAGTGTGCTGAGAGTTCTGCAAATTCGCTGAGAGAGGGGCGGTCATGGCAGGCTGGTGATTGTTCACGTCACCGATTCCCGCGAAGGAACGCCACCATGACCAAGATTGAAAGTAAGACCGCCAGCGCCTCCGTCAAAGACATTCTGCTTTCGAACCCGGACGGACTTCACGAAGTGATCCGTGCGGTGATGCAGGAGGTGCTCGAGGCCGAGATGGATGAGGCGCTGAGTGCTTCGAAGGGCGAACGCACGCCCGAGCGGCTTGGCTATCGCTCGGGTTACTATGGCCGCACCCTTGTGACGCGCGTCGGCAAGCTTGAGCTGCGGGTTCCGCAGGACCGCTCGGGGCGCTTCTCGACCGAGTTGTTTGAGCGCTATCAGCGTTCGGAACGGGCTTTGGTGGCGACGCTGGCCGAGATGTATGTGCAGGGCGTGTCGACCCGCAAGGTGAAGGCGATCACCGAAGAGCTGTGCGGCCATGCTTTCTCGGCCTCGTCGATCTCGGCCATCAACAAGCGGCTGGACGAGAGCCTCGCTGCCTTTGCCAGGCGTCCCCTTCAAGAGCCGTTTGCTTACCTCATCCTCGATGCGCGCTACGAGAAAGTGCGTGAAGCCGGCGTCGTCATGAGCCAGGCGGTGCTGATCGCGGTCGGCATCGACTGGGACGGCCGGCGCCAGATCCTGGCTGTGGAGATGGCCAATCGCGAGAGCCGTTCGGCCTGGAAAGACTTTCTCGTCTCACTGAAGGCGCGCGGCCTCAAGGGCGTCGAATTGGTCGTGTCCGACGATCACGCCGGCCTGGTGGCGGCGATCGGCGAGGTGATCCCGGAAGCCGCCCGGGCAACGCTGCTACGTGCACTTCCTCAGGAACGCGCTCGATCATCTGCCGCGCAAGCACGGCGATGACTGCCTGCAGGAGCTGCGCTGGCTCTACGACCGACGCGATCTCGCCGAGGCCAGGGCCGATCTCGCCGCATGGCTTGCCAAATGGTCACCTCGCTATCCGCGCCTGACAGGCTGGGCCGAAGATGCCATCGAACAAACTCTGACCTTCTTCAGGCTGCCGAGACAGCACCACAAGCATCTCAAGTCCACCAACATGCTCGAGCGCCTCAACGAGGAAATCCGCCGGCGCACCTATGTCGTACGCATCTTCCCCAACGCCGAAAGCTGCCTGCGCCTTGTCAGGGCCTTGGCTGTCGAGACCAACGAAAACTGGATGGAGGCCAACCGCTACATCAACATGGACGACCTGCGCGAGCACAAAAAGCTCGCTCTACGCCAAGCCGCATGACCAGCACTATGGCCGCCCCTTTTTGCAGAACTTGACGCACACAACCGGTTGCCAGGTGGTTCCCCCACTCCGTCTCGGCTTCGCCGAGCCACCTCTCCCCCCTCCGGAGGGAGAGGAAAGGAGCCTGACTGGGGCAGCGCCAACGTTCGGAAAGGATGGCGGGCAGCCGTGAGGCGCAGCCCCTGCACGAAAACTGCACATGCCTGCGGAAAAGCTCCTCGGATCCGCCCTGCCGTCTCCCTGCGCGTCTGCGAGACAGGCGGCATGCAGAAGCGAGCAAAACCCCGTTGGTCCCTGCCACAGCGCCTGCGCAGCGAAGGCTGGTGGCTGGTCGATCCGCCGCGCGTGAAGCCTGCGGCGCTCCTCATTCCCTTTGCCCGCAAGAGCCCGCCGTCATGGCGACCGGCCGCAATCAGGAAGGTCAGTTCATGACATCGTTTTTCACAGCAGCACCAAGCTATTGCAGCCGCTTCGGTGTTGCCGTGCTGCTGGTCGTGCTGGCGGATTTCCTCTTCTACGGTCAGCCCGCCGGCATCACGGTCTTCCTGTTCGCCATCCTCATCGCCGCCGCGGTCGTGGCCGTGCATCCCGCGGCCTTCAGTGACATCAGGGTCTGGCTCAAGCCCGCCGTCTTGCTTGTCGCGCTGCTGCCGCTTGCCGAAAATGTCAGCGCTCTGTCTGTCGCGATCGCGCTTGCGGCGCTGGTCGTCTTCACGCTTTCGCTGAGTGGTCGTCTGCGGTACAGCATCACGCGCATTGCCGGCCAGATCGCGCTGTTTTGGCTGGCAGCGCCGTTCCGCTTCATCAGAGATTTCATCCGCTGGCGCAAGACGGCGCGGCGCTTCGGCCGGCGCCGCGTGCGGCTGGCGGCGATCGCTGTCTGGGTGATGCCGCTGACGCTGGGCGCGGTCTTCCTGGCGCTGTTCGGCGCCGCCAATCCGGTCATCGACTACTGGTTGTCGCTGATCGACCTGATGAAGCTGCTCGATCTCATCCAACTGGCGCGGATCGCCTTCTGGCTGTTCGTGCTCGCCGGTGTCTGGGCTTTTTTGCGGCCACGCCTGCCGCGCTTTCGTCAGCGCGTCTCCCGGCCAAACAATCCCCTTGCCGCTGCTCAACCGGCGATCAATGCGCAAAAGCACGTCGTCGAGGACATCGTGTTCGGCAAGGCAGCCATCCTGCGCGCGCTGATCGTCTTCAACATCCTGTTCGCGCTGCAGACCGGGCTCGACGCCACCTATCTGTGGGGCGGGGCAGCCCTTCCCGACGGACTGAGCTACGCCGCCTATGCGCATCGCGGCGCCTATCCGCTTGTTGCCACCGCGCTGCTTGCCGCCGGTTTTGTCCTGGCGGCGCTCAGGCCGGGAAGCGAGACCTCAGCCGATCCGCTCATCCGCAGGCTGGTCTATGCCTGGGTGGCGCAGAACATCATGCTGGTCGTCTCGTCGATCCTGCGGCTCGACCTCTATGTCGGCATCTACGCGCTGACCTACTGGCGCATCGCCGCCTTCGTCTGGATGGGGCTGGTGGCATCAGGCCTTGCGCTGATCATCGCCCGCATCGCGCTTGGAAAATCCAACGAATGGCTCTCTTCCGCCAATCTTCTGACGTTATCCCTGACGCTTTATGCCTGCTGCTTCATCAATTTCGCCGCAACGATCGCCAATTACAATGTCGACCATTCCCTTGAAATGACCGGCCAGGGCATCCCCCTCGATGCCTGGTATCTGCGCTCGCTCGGCCCGGGTGCATTTCCGGCGCTCGACCGCTTTTTCGATCATCAGGGCAAAACCCCTAACGCCGGCGCTACACTCGAACTTGCGAGACTGCGTGGCGTCGACGAGGGTTGGTACCGCACCGTTCAGCAGAACTGGCGGGCCTGGAGCTTTCGCGACTGGCGCCTGCTTGCCTATCTCGACAGCAAGGGGTCGCTCGTGCTTCCTCAGCCTGCGCAACCTTCCTTGCCGGACCGCTGACCGATGCCGCATCACATCCTCGTCGCCGACGATGACCCGCATATCCGCGAAGTGATCTGCTTTGCACTGGAAAAGGCCGGCATGAAGACGCTTGGCGTGGCCGACGGCGCCGCCGCCTTGCGGGAAATCGGGCGCCGGGCGCCGGATCTGGTCGTGCTCGACATCGGCATGCCGGAGATGGACGGGCTGGAGGTCTGCCGGCGGCTGCGCCACACCTCCGACGTGCCGGTGCTGTTCCTGTCCGCGCGCGATGAAGAAATCGACCGCATCCTCGGGCTCGAAATGGGCGGCGACGACTATGTGACGAAGCCGTTCAGCCCGCGCGAACTGGTCGCCCGCGTCAACGTCATCCTACGTCGCGCTCGCCCGGTGGTGCCCGAACCGGCCGACGACAGGCAGTTCACGCATGGCAAGCTCACGCTGGCGCCGGCCAGCCATGCCGCCAGCTTCGACGGCAAGCCGCTTGCGCTGACGGGGATCGAGTTCTCGATCCTCAAAGGGTTTCTGGCGCGGCCGGCGCATGTGCTCGACCGCGATGCGGTGATGGCCGGCGCCTATGGCGGCAAGATCCATGTCGCCGACCGCACCGTCGACAGCCACATCCGCAACATCCGCGCCAAGCTGGCGGCGGCGGGCTGCCTGGATGCCATCGAGACCGTGCATGGCGTCGGCTTCCGGCTCGGCCGATGCGGCTGACGAGCAAATGGATCGGCCGCAAATGGCGGCCACGGCTTGCCACCGTCGTCGTCGCCATCCTGATCATGGTGATGGCGCTGCCGCTTGTCGGCCTGTTCTTCTTCCGCCTCTACGAGAACCAGCTGATCCGCCAGACCGAGGCCGAACTGATCGCGCAAGGGGCGGCCATCGCCGCCATCTATGCGCAGGATGTGCGCGACGCCGGCATTCCCCCGGAAAAACTCGGCGCGCCGATGCCGCAGGCCAACGGCAGTGCCAGCCGAGCCGCCAATCCTGACGGCCCCTATCGGCCGATCGAGCCGCGCCTCGACCTCGCTTCGGACAGTGTGCTTCCCACTCGTCCCGCAGCGGTCGCTGCCACCGTCGATCCTGCTTTCGCCGCGATCGGCGCGCGCCTGTCCGGCATTCTCGACGCGACGCAGAAAACCACGCTGGCCGGCTTCCGGCTGCTCGATCCCAAAGGTGTCGTCATTGCCGGGCGCGGCGAGGTCGGGCAGTCGCTTGCCGAGGTCGAGGAGGTGCGCGCAGCACTTGGCGGCCGCTATGCCAGTGCGCTCCGGCTGCGCATTCCCGACCAGCCGACGCCACCGCTCTATTCGGTCAGCCGCGGCACCAAGGTGCGGGTCTTCGTCGCCTTGCCGGTGGCCGTCGATGGCAAGGTCGCCGGCGTGGTCTATGTCTCGCGGACGCCCAACAACATCGTCAAACATCTCTATGGCGAACGCGGCAAGGTGACCCTGGCGGCGATCGCCATTCTCGGCGGCACGCTGCTCATCGGCCTCGTCTTCCTGCGCACCGTCAGCCGGCCGATCTATGCGCTGATCGACCGCACAGAGCGCATCGCCGCCGGCGAGCGCGACGCGATCCGGCCGCTCGACCATCACGGCACCTATGAAATGGCCGAGCTGTCCGCCGCTTTCCTCGACATGGCGGAAAAACTGCAGGCGCGCTCGGACTCGATCCAGACCTTTGCCACCCATGTCTCGCACGAGCTCAAATCGCCGCTGACGGCGATCCAGGGCGCGGCGGAATTGCTGCGCGATTCCGGCAGCGCGATGGACGATGAAGAGCGGCGGCGGTTTTCAAACAATATCGTCACCGATGCCGGGCGGCTCAATCTGCTGGTCCGGCGCCTGCTCGAGCTGGCGAAGGCCGAAAATCTTGCACCGAGCGGCGAAAGCGCCTCGGTCAGTGCGGCGCTGGCGCTGCTGCCCGTCGACGCCAGGCTGGCAGTCCGCGTCGAGGTGGGCGGTGATCTCGCCATGCGCATATCGGCCGAAAACGCGGCAATCGTGCTTGCCAATCTCATCGACAATTCCGCCAGGCATGGCGCGACGCTGGTTTCGATCACCGCGACGAGCGCCGGCGGCAAGGCGACGGTGCTGGTCGGCGACGATGGCGACGGCATTTCGCCCAGCAACCGGGCGCGCATCTTCGAGCCGTTCTTCACCACGCGGCGCTCTACCGGCGGCACCGGCATGGGCCTCGGCATCGTGCTGGCCCTCCTGAAAGCGCATGATGGTATGATCCGGCTGGTTGACAGCGAGCGCGGCACGCGCTTCGAGATCACACTGCCGGCGGCATAGACAGGCCGCCGACCGGATCGGAGAAAAAATGCGCTACGACATCGTCATCATCGGCGGGGCCATCGTCGGGTCCTCCATTGCCTACTATCTGCGCGAGGAAGGGTTTTCCGGCTCCATTGCGCTGATCGAGCGCGATCCGCAATTCGCCCATGCGGCAACGACGCTGTCCATGGCCTCGATCCGCCAGCAATTCTCCATTCCGGAAAACATCCGGCTGTCGCAATTCACGCTAAAGCTGTTCCGGCGACTGAAGGAAGAATTCGGGATGGATGCCGATATCGGGTTTCGCGAGGGCGGCTATCTCATTCTGGCCGGCGAGAACGGCCTGCCGGTCCTCAAGGCAAACCATGATGCGCAGATCGCCGAGGGCGCCGACATCGTGCTCGAGGACGCCGAGCAACTGACGCGGCGCTTCGCCTGGCTGTCGGCTGAAGGCATTTCCGCCGGCGCCTATGGCCGCACTGGCGAAGGCTGGTTCGACGCGCATGCGATGCTGACGCTGTTCCGCAAGGCGCTGCGCGACAAGAAGATCGATTTCATCGCCGCTTCGGTCACCGGCATTGCGCGTGACGGCAACCGCGTCACCGGGGTCTCCGTCGACAATGGCCAGACGCTGGAGGCCGGCATCGTCGTCAACGCCGCCGGGCCGAATGCCGGCAAGGTCGCCGCTCTCGCCGGGCTGGCGCTGCCGGTCGAGCCGCGCAAGCGCAACGTCTTCGTCTTCGAGGCGCGCGAAAAATATGCCGACATGCCGCTGCTGGTCGATCCCTCGGGCATCTATGTCCGCCCGGAAGGCTCGGTCTACCTCACCGGCGGCGCCGAGCCGGAAGAGGGCGATGGGCCGGCCGACCCCGCGGATTTCGAGGTCGACTGGCCGCTGTTCGAAGAGGTGATCTGGCCGGTGCTGGCGACCCGCATCCCCGCCTTCGAGGCGATCAAGCCGACCCGTGCCTGGGCCGGGCACTATGATTACAACACGCTCGACCAGAATGCGGTGATCGGCCCGCATCCCGAGGTCGGCAATTTCCTCTTCGCCAATGGTTTTTCCGGCCACGGCCTGCAGCAGGCGCCGGCGGTGGGCAAGGCGCTGGCCGAGTTTTTGGTGCATGGCGGGTATCGGACGATTGATTGCACGGCGTTTGGGTATGGGCGCGTGGCCGAGGGACGGGCGTTCCGGGAACTGAACGTGATTTGAACGAAGTGGCTCCCGTCCTTCGACGTCGGCGCCGCCCCTCACCTGCCTGCCGGCATCCTCTCCCCGTAAACGGGGCGAGGGACGCTGTTATCGCCGGCTTCGCCAATCATCGGCGTCGCAAAATGGGGCGCCGTGGCCGGCGGCCAGCTTCTTTCGCCCCGTTTACGGGGAGAAATGCCCGGCAGGGCAATGAGGGGCGGCGCCAAGGTCTGCAATTGCTGGTGCTACCCGTAGGCGAGCCGAATTTCCAGCCTCGACATAGTCCTGCAGCCAGGCCAGCACCCGACCCCAGCCCTCGGCATGCTCGGCTGCCGCTTGGCTCAGGCCGGCAAAACCGCCATGGCAGATGGTGAGGCGCGTGCCGGTGGCGGTCGGCTGCAGCAGCCAGGCGACCGTCGTCTGCCGCCGGCCTAGCGTCGGGTGATCCCATGCATAGGCCCGCGTCTGCACGATCCGGCGCGGCGCTTCGATCTCGAGGAATTCGCCGCTGGCCGGCAGGTCGCTGCCGTCAGCCGTCCGGACAATGACGGTCCAGCGGCCGCCGATGCGAAGGTCGGCCGACCAGTCGGCCATCCGGTAGGTGTCGGCGGACCCCCACCATTGCTCGATCTCCCGGCTGACCAGCGCCCCGAAGATGCGTTCCGGCGGCGCTTCGATCTCGGCTGACGCCATGATCGTCTCGCCATTGGTCATGCTCTGTACTCTGGGAATGTGCATCATCGATGCCTCCGGTCAAATATTCGTTTCGGTATCGAAACGGTCCTTTCATCCTTTCGATGGCGGGCGCTCGAAACCCTTACCGGTCTCGAGCAGGCTCTTGAGGCTGGCCAGCACCAGCGGCCAGCCCTTGGCGACATTCGGGATCAGCCTATGCGGCCCGTCGGCCTCGTGGGTGACGGCAAGCTTCATCAATTCGCCGTCCTGTTCTATTGCGAAGGTGCAGCGCGTGTAGCCGTCTTCCCTTATCTCCGGCATCCATTCATTGCGCCATTTGATGACCAGGCGACGCGGCGGATCGATCTCGAGGATTTCACCGCTGTCGGCGACGCGGCCGTCGGGGAAGATCAGCTTCCAGCTGGAGCCCACTTTCCAATCGCTCTCCTGATAGGAGCAGAGGAAGAACTGCCGGTTGAACTCCGGATCGGTCAGCGCCTCCCAGAGTTTTTCTGGCGTGGTGCGGATGTAGGTCACGTAGACGAAGGTGTTGTTGCTCACGGCTCTTCCCTTTCGAGGCGTTTCTTCAAATCGCTGAGGGCGTCGAGACGCCTCCGTTCGAACTTGCCGATCCAGCGCTCGGCGATCTCGTTGATCGGAACCGGGTTGAGGTAGTGCTCCTTCTCTCGGCCCCGGCGGAGCGTGGTGACGAGGTTTGCCTCTTCCAGGATCGCCAGGTGCTTGGTCACAGCCTGGCGCGTCATGGCCATCTCCGCGCACAGCGCGTTCAGCGTCTGTCCGTTCCGGGCATGGAGGCTGTCCAGCAATTGCCGGCGTGTCGGGTCGGCCAAGGCGCGAAAGACGGCATCCATGCTCATGGCGTTAATATGCAACCATTTGGTTGCATGTCAAGCGGCAAGATGGCACGCTGTTGGCGGCCGGATGCGGCGACAGGAGAAAAATGTCAGCCCTTGCGGGAAAACCAGAAGGCGTCGGGCATGCGTTTCATGCCGATGCGCTCGTAGAAGCCGACGGCGTCGGGCATGGAGATCAGGCTGATGGCAACCGACGGCCCGAGCTGCCGGCGGGCTTCGTCCATCAGGCCTTTGCCGATGCCAAGCCCTTGCGCCGATTGGGAGACGGCGAGCTCGGAGATGTAGCAGACCCAGGAAAAGTCGGTCATGGCCCTGATAACGCCGATCAGCGGTTTTCCCTCGATGTCGAGACGCGCGGTCAGCACCAGATTGGCGCCGGACAGCATCGCTTGCAGCCTGGCGGGATCATCGACAGGCCGTGTCTCGCCGAGGCCGGATTCCACCAGCACTTTGCGGAATTCGGCGATGCCGAGCGCTGGTTCGCTGTTGTAAAGGACGTGGGAGTTTTCAGCCATGCCGGTGAGAGTGCACCATCAGCCCGCGAATTCGAAGCCGCTTTGTGCCTATTGTTTTATGCATGTCGTTCTCCCAAAACCGGGACCACTTTTGGGCGACATGCATGACCTCTTATGCCAGCGCGCACGAACGTTGCCTTTTATTTGCCCGCGGCTTTGTGTAAACCGTGCTTCAGCAAAATCCCCCGCAACGAAAACACGGGCCAAAGCCATGGAAAAATTCACCAAGCTCACCGGCGTCGCCGCTCCGATGCCGATCGTCAATGTCGACACCGACATGATCATCCCGAAGGATTATCTCAAGACGATCAAGCGCACCGGGCTCGGCACTGGCCTGTTCGCCGAAATGCGCTACAAGGACGACGGTTCGGAAAACCCGGATTTCGTGCTCAACAAGCCGGCCTACCGCAAGGCGCAGATCCTCGTCGCCGGCGACAATTTCGGCTGCGGCTCGAGCCGCGAGCACGCACCGTGGGCGCTGCTCGATTTCGGCATACGCTGCATCATCTCGACCTCGTTCGCCGACATCTTCTACAACAATTGCTTCAAGAACGGCGTGCTGCCGATCACCGTCAGCCCCGAGGATCTGGAGAAGCTGATGGATGACGCCTCGCGCGGTTCCAACGCCACTTTGTCGATCGACCTCGAAGCCAAGGAAATCCGTGGCCCCGATGGCGGCGTCGTCACCTTCGACCTCGACGACTTCAAGCGGCACTGCATGCTCAACGGCCTCGACGATATCGGCCTGACCATGGAGAAGGCCGGCGCCATCGCCTCGTTCGAGAAGCGCAACGCCGAACAGCGCCCCTGGGCCTGAGCGGCACTGTCCGACGATAGGCCCGGCCTTTCAGGCCGGGGTTGGCGGCGACTGAAGGGGAGGGACAGTCATGGCACGTTCGCTTCTTGCCGGCGTTTGCGGGCTGGCGTGGATGTTGATGCCGGTGGCTGGCGCGCATGCACAGACCGACATGGTGCTCGTGCCGGCTGCCGATGCGTCCGGCAAGACCGCAGATGTGTCGAGCACCGCCAATGCGGCCCTAACCGACAATGACAACCAGGGGCCGATCGCGTTCGAGGGCGGCCAGCTGACCATCACGCAGCCGGAGCAGGATGGCGAGAAGGTGCTCGCCTTTGACGGCAAGCAGTTGGCCAGCAACTACGATGTCTTCTTCGACAAGATCGTGAAGGTCGGCGACGTCAACGTGGCGCTGGTCGATGTCGGCGACGGCGGCAATCAATGCGGTCCGGCAAAGGTGATCGTGTGGAAGCCGGAAGGTGGCGAGATCCAGGCCACGACGGTCGAGCAGGACGAATGCGGCGCGCCGCCGGCGGCAATCTCCGACAGCGCCATCTATTTCGTGCCCTATCTGCTGCCGGGCGATGAGAAGCCGGCCCTGCAGTGGTCGCCGACGGGTGGGCTGACCACCTCCGGCAATCTGACCTATATGCCGGAACCCGGGACCGATTGGAAAGACATCGACCCGTCGAAATACGACAACATCATCGACGCCTTCCACAACGAGGCGGTCTACAAGGAAGCCGAAAAATTGCTCGGCAAGGACATGCCCGACATGGCGACCTCCCTGCTGGTCGGCGGCGGCACGGAAAAGACCGCGTCGGGCGCCTTCTACGCCAGCGGCTGCGTGCCGCATGACTGCGGCGGCAATGACGGCTTCATGGCGGTCGACCCGGCTCAGCACAAGCTCTACTTCGCCCGCCGCGGCGACAAGCCCGAACCGAACGCCTGGCCGCCGACGGCGACATGGCCGGCCGATGTCAAGGAAGCGCTGGACAAGGCGCTGGGCTCGGCGAACTAGAGCATTAGCGTTGCGCGACGACCACCGCGGCTTCGTCATCCACGGGCGGAGCGACGCGCAGCAGAGCGCAGACCAGAGGATCCATGCCGCGACCGTCGTCGGAGGGCGGACCAGATTCTGCAGCGTCGCGGTTGCCCGCCCTGGATGACGAAGACACGAGGATCGTATCGCGGTCTGCTGGCTCAGCTCTTTCAAACCATCACATAGACCAACAGCCGTAAAAGTGGAGAAGGACAAGATGGAAGAGGAAGAGCCATTTAAGGTTACGGTGATGTCAGATAATTCTTATGAAAACCTTGTAGCTGAGGTAAAATTTACGTCGAAAGAGGTCGGACTGATCCTTAGTCAGGAGAAATCATTCGATCAAATCGATATATCTGTATTTTCTTTTGTAGAATGTGGTAGAGATAAGTTCCTCGATACCGAGAACGTACCGGATATCTGCATTAAGCTAGACGTTTTCCTTGCCGCGATTGACGAAGCCGTTCAAAGATTGAGACTTCTTGATGTACCAAGATGATTTATGGTGCAGGCTTTGACGCAGCCGTGACAACAGCTAATTCCCTTTGGCCCACGACAGGACTGCGCTTCCCCGGTTAGAGGGGATGCCCCACAAACGCGAGGCCACACATGCGCACACTCATCTCCACCGGCTCGCCCTTCGAAAAGACCGCCGGCTATTCGCGCGCGGTGGTGCAGGGCGACTGGTGTTTCGTGTCCGGGACGACCGGCTATGATTATGCGACGATGACGATGCCGGAGACGGTCGAGGCGCAGACGCGCAACTGCCTGGCGACGATCGGCAAGGCGCTGGCCGACGGCGGCTTCGAAATGGCCGACGTGGTGCGGGCGCATTACTACATCACCGACCAGGCCTTCGTGGACGTGGTCTTCCCGATCCTGGGCGAGACGTTCGGCGACATCAGGCCGGCGGCGACGATGATCGTCTGCCAGCTCAACAAGCCGGAAATGAAGATCGAGATCGAAGTCACGGCGCTGCGGCGTTCGGCCTCGGGACGTTGAGGCCAAGGCCATGAAGGTCCGGCGCATCGTAGCCAATATCGAGACAAAGGACGCGGCAGCCGCCAGCCGCTTCTACCATGACGTGCTTGGCCTCGACGTGCTGATGGACCAGGGCTGGATCGCCACCTACGGTTCCGACGAACAGATGCAGGTGCAGGTCTCCTTCATGGCGCAAGGCGGCTCCGGCACGTCGGTGCCCGATTTGTCGATCGAGGTCGACGATGTCGACGCGGCACTAGCCGCCATGAAGGCCGCCGGCTTCGCCATCGAATACGGGCCGGCCGACGAGCCCTGGGGCGTGCGGCGCTTCTATGTGCGCGATCCCTTTGGCCGGCTGGTCAACATTCTCTCGCATCGGTGATGGCTTTTCGAAGGACGCTACTCCAGCCTGGGTTCCTCGCCCCCACGGAAGTGGGGGAGAGGTGGCTCGGCGAAGCCGAGACGGAGAGGGGGCGGCGCAGCGTTGAATGATCAGAGCAAACTTGCCAGCGCCGCAGCCCCCTCTCCGACCGCTTCGCGGCCACCTCTCCCCCGCTTTACGGGGGCGAGGAACCCAGATTCTGAGAGGCCGGATGCAGCAGCGTGCGGCACAGCTGCACTCTGCTCTGTGCTGCAGCGCTCTTCGTCCCCTTGCGCGCGCGCCGCTTGGCGTTTAGCAAAGCGCCGGTTCAAATTCTTTCTGGGACGGTTTCTCCATGGCAACGAAGCATCTTTTCCTGCTCCCCGGCGACGGCATCGGCCCCGAGGCCATGGCCGAGGTCAAGAAGCTGATATCGGCCATGAACGAAAAGCTCGGCAGCGGCTTCGTCACCGATGAAGGCCTGGTCGGCGGCTCGGCCTACGATGCGCATGGTGCCGCGATTTCCGATGCCGACATGGACAAGGCGATGGCGGCCGACGCGGTGCTGTTCGGCGCCGTCGGCGGGCCGAAATGGGATGCGGTGCCTTACGAGGTGCGCCCCGAAGCCGGCCTGCTGCGGCTGCGCAAGGATATGGAGCTGTTCGCCAATCTGCGCCCGGCGATCTGCTATCCGGCGCTGGCCGCGTCCTCCTCGCTCAAGCAGGAAGTGGTCGAAGGCCTCGACATCCTCATCGTGCGCGAGCTGACCGGCGGCGTCTATTTCGGCGAGCCCAAGCAGATCATCGATCTCGGCAACGGCCAGAAGCGCGGCATCGACACCCAGGTCTACGACACGTTCGAGATCGAGCGCATTTCGGGCGTCGCCTTCGAGTTGGCGCGCACCCGCAAGAACCACGTCACCTCGATGGAAAAGCGCAATGTCATGAAGTCGGGCGTGCTGTGGAACGAGGTCGTCACCCAGACCCACAAGGCGCGCTATTCCGACGTCAAGCTCGACCACATGCTGGCCGATGCCGGCGGCATGCAGCTGGTGCGCTGGCCAAAGCAGTTCGACGTCATCGTCACCGACAATCTGTTCGGCGACATGCTGTCCGACATCGCCGCCATGCTGACCGGCTCGATCGGCATGCTGCCGTCGGCCTCGCTCGGCGCGCCCGACGTGAAGACCAAGAAGCGCAAGGCGCTCTACGAGCCGGTGCACGGTTCGGCGCCCGACATTGCCGGCAAGGGTATCGCCAACCCGATCGCCATGATCGCCTCCTTCGCCATGTGCCTACGCTATTCCTTCGGCATGGTCGATGAAGCCGACAGGCTCGAAGGCGCGATCGCCGCCGTGCTCGATCAGGGCCTGCGCACCAAGGATATTTTGTCCGCCGGCATGACCGAGGTCGGCACGGTCGCGATGGGCGACGCGATCATCGCCAAGTTCCTGGGATAATTCCGGGGCGGACCCACTCAGCGGATCTCGCCGGCAAGCTGGCGCAGCAGGCCGACGAGCTGCGCCTCGTCCACCGGTTCGAAAAAGGCTGCGTCGGCGGCCTCCACAGCGACGATGGCGCGCTGCGCAGCGGCCGTCCCTGTCGGGGTGATGCGGATCACCTTGGCGCGGGAATCCCTGGGGTCGGCTTCCCGTGCGATCAATCCTTTCGCCTCCAGCCGCGCGACGACGTCCGACGTCATCTTCACCTCGGTGCCGGCCTGGGCGGCGAGCTGCACCTGGTTGGGTGGCTCGCCATTGCGGCCGAGCCACATCGCCGAAGCCAGCAGCACGAACTGGACGTGGGTCAGGTCCAACGGGGCTAGCGCTGCCGTCATGACGCGCTGCCAGCGCATGGTGGTTCGCCAGAGCAACAAGCCGGGGCTCTCCGAAGGTCCGCTGAAGCGCGTCTTCAAATCCTGCCCATCAGCCACGGCTTGCCAACTCCTCTGCCTGCTCGAACAATTTAGCCATCGAGGTGTCGAAATCGCCGCTGATCTGCGGTCCGAGCTCTGGCCCGACCTCGGCGGCCGAAGGGCCTGATATTTCGAGCCGGTGCGTCACCTGCGTGCCGCCTTCGACCGGCACCAGCGTATGCCGAAACAGCAATTTCGTGTCACCGAACGAGGTCTCGTCGGCATAGGTGACGTTATCGACGAGATCGACGATAACAGATTCAAACGTGTCCTGCCCGACCGGCGTCACCGAGACACGGGTGCCCTTGGCGAACGGGCCGTGCAGCACGAAGGTGTCGGAGCCCTCATAGGTCAGGCGGCCTTCATGCAGCGCCTTCAGCGCGTTCCAGATGGCTGCTGCGGGAAGGGAGGAAATTGAGGTGTACTCATTGCTCCACATCGTCTTGGCTCCGTTCATCCTGGCCGATCGACTATTCGATCTGTTCACAGACTATCTGTGCACAGACTATATTGCAAGAGGAATCTTCCGCCGTGACGCGCTCCTCCCTGAACGTGGCTCTTGAGGGGACTTAACCCCCCCTGCTCTTATGCAGCTTGGAGCGGGAAGATTTCTCGTTTTCGGTAGTGTGCTGAGAGTTCTGCAAATTCGCTGAGAGAGGGGCGGTCATGGCAGGCTGGTGATTGTTCACGTCACCGATTCCCGCGAAGGAACGCCACCATGACCAAGATTGAAAGTAAGACCGCCAGCGCCTCCGTCAAAGACATTCTGCTTTCGAACCCGGACGGACTTCACGAAGTGATCCGTGCGGTGATGCAGGAGGTGCTCGAGGCCGAGATGGATGAGGCGCTGAGTGCTTCGAAGGGCGAACGCACGCCCGAGCGGCTTGGCTATCGCTCGGGTTACTATGGCCGCACCCTTGTGACGCGCGTCGGCAAGCTTGAGCTGCGGGTTCCGCAGGACCGCTCGGGGCGCTTCTCGACCGAGTTGTTTGAGCGCTATCAGCGTTCGGAACGGGCTTTGGTGGCGACGCTGGCCGAGATGTATGTGCAGGGCGTGTCGACCCGCAAGGTGAAGGCGATCACCGAAGAGCTGTGCGGCCATGCTTTCTCGGCCTCGTCGATCTCGGCCATCAACAAGCGGCTGGACGAGAGCCTCGCTGCCTTTGCCAGGCGTCCCCTTCAAGAGCCGTTTGCTTACCTCATCCTCGATGCGCGCTACGAGAAAGTGCGTGAAGCCGGCGTCGTCATGAGCCAGGCGGTGCTGATCGCGGTCGGCATCGACTGGGACGGCCGGCGCCAGATCCTGGCTGTGGAGATGGCCAATCGCGAGAGCCGTTCGGCCTGGAAAGACTTTCTCGTCTCACTGAAGGCGCGCGGCCTCAAGGGCGTCGAATTGGTCGTGTCCGACGATCACGCCGGCCTGGTGGCGGCGATCGGCGAGGTGATCCCGGAAGCCGCCTGGCAACGCTGCTACGTGCACTTCCTCAGGAACGCGCTCGATCATCTGCCGCGCAAGCACGGCGATGACTGCCTGCAGGAGCTGCGCTGGCTCTACGACCGACGCGATCTCGCCGAGGCCAGGGCCGATCTCGCCGCATGGCTTGCCAAATGGTCACCTCGCTATCCGCGCCTGACAGGCTGGGCCGAAGATGCCATCGAACAAACTCTGACCTTCTTCAGGCTGCCGAGACAGCACCACAAGCATCTCAAGTCCACCAACATGCTCGAGCGCCTCAACGAGGAAATCCGCCGGCGCACCTATGTCGTACGCATCTTCCCCAACGCCGAAAGCTGCCTGCGCCTTGTCAGGGCCTTGGCTGTCGAGACCAACGAAAACTGGATGGAGGCCAACCGCTACATCAACATGGACGACCTGCGCGAGCACAAAAAGCTCGCTCTACGCCAAGCCGCATGACCAGCACTATGGCCGCCCCTTTTTGCAGAACTTGACGCACACAACCTCGTTTTCTCGGGACTGGTCTCTAGGTCCTGACCCCTGCCGGCACCGGCCCCCAGGGGTTTTCGCCCACCTGAGACTGCACAAGCCCCAAGACCAGCATGGCCACCCCGCCGATAACCGGGATGAAGCAGGGCAAGACAAACCAGCCGCTCAGGCCGACATCGTGCAAACGCCGCACAACGAGTGCGATCCACGACAGGCCGGCTGCAAATGTGAAGATAAGAGCGGGTATCAACCCTATCGTGCTCTGGCCCGCGTTGATGCCGAAGCCATTGATAGCCAGATTGACGAGTATCCCGAAGCCGAGAAGCACTAACTGCACCAGGACAAAGCACAGGCAAAAGGCCCAGAATTCCTTGCGGCGAGCGCGTCCGTTGAAATTATAATAATTCACGGTCACCGTTTGCAGGAAGTAGGCCCACAGTCCTGTAGACCCGGCAGGCCGATTTTCGGCAAGCTGGCCAGGCCGTGATGGTTGACCGCTGCTTGACGACGGCGTGGTTGAGGCCGCGGCGACTATAGTGTGGGCCGCGCCGTCATCCGGCTGGAATTCGACAAGGGTTCCCCTCACGAGGGCGACGTCACGGCTTAGATCGTTGCGCGTAAAGATATAGCGCTTGCCGTCGACCCCATTGATGTACCCGAAATCCTGATCCTGGTCGTAGTGATAAACCGCGCCGCGCATGCGTCCCCCTTAAAATACGGTGCGTGAATACTACCCAGGGTTGTTAACAATTGCAATATGCACGCCAAGCTAAATGTTGACGCCCGCCGGCACCGGCCCCCACTGGTTTTCGCGTCCCTGTGTCGGGATCAGGGCGAAGACGATGATGATCAGGCTGCCGAAAGTCGGGATGAGGATGAGCAGGCAGAGCCAGCCGGTCAGGCCGAGGTCGTGCAGGCGGCGCACGATCATGCCGAGATTGGGCAGGAAGGTGGCCAGCAGGAAAAGGCCGAAAAGCCCGACCGTCATCGCCGGCACCTCGGCGTTGTCGAAATTGCCCATCTCGACATCGGCGAAGACGCCGACGCCGATGACCACCAGCAATGCGATCGTCCAGAACAGGCAATAGCCCCAATATTCCTTGCGGCGGGCGCGGCCGGCGAAATTGAAGTAGTTCCGGGTCACGCCTCGCCAGAAGTAACCCCAGAGATCGGTAGGCTCGGCCGGCTCGGCGGCCCGGCCGAAATTCTGTGCCTGCGACGCGCCGGCCGCAGGTGCGGGCCTGGCTTGCGCCGGTGCGGCGCTTGTGCCGGCGTCGGCGGCCGGGCTTGCGGCCTGGGCGGCGATCGAGAAAACGTCGCGCGCCTGGCCGCCGCCCGCCTGGAACTCGACCGCCGTTCCCTTGGGCATGACGGTTTGCCGGCGAAGGTTCTCGCGGGTGAAGGTGTAGCGGTTGCCGTCGGCTCCGGTGATGAAGCCGAAGCCCTGGTCCTCGTCATAGTGGAGCACTTCGCCGCGCATCACCCACCCCCCTTTGTCGTCGCGTCCCTGCCAAGGTGTGGCACAAGGCCGAGCCACCGGGCAAGACCGTGCGACATGGGGCCGTGCGACGTGGCTACCATATTAGCGGCAAATCAGGCATAAGGCTTTACGTGCAGCCTCTTCGCCAAAGCAGACAATGACAGTCGAGCGTTCTGAAGCCAGCGCCGCAACCGAGGTTATAAAACCTCCGAGACTGGCCATCGATGCCACCGGGCTGATGCTCTGGCCGCCCGGCAAAGGCCTGGCCGGCATTCCGCGGGTGGAGAGCTTTCTGGTCAACGCGGCGTTGGCGGATCCCGACCCCAGCGTGGACGTGGTGGCGTTCAGGCCCGGGGAAGGCCGGTTCCGGCCGCTCGCCGCTTACAAACAGGACCATGTCGCGGCGGGCGAGATTTCACCGCATCGTGTCAAACGGTGGCCGGGAAGGCAGCCGGCGCTGTCGCAGGCTTTCGAGGCGGTGCGGCAGCAGCCTTGGGACAAGCGCGAGACGGACCGCCATCTGGCCAGGACGGTGACCAACGGCCGCAACGGGATCGCGTGCCAGGCGACGAGCCTGCTGATCCGCACCTATCGTCTTTACCAGCGCGCAAGGATCCGCTTCGGCTTGCTGGGGGATGCCCCAGCCCAGCCGGCCGAGACGGAACCCGGCCTTGTGCTGATCAGCCATCACATCCTGACCCAGGACGACCGTTCCTCCGTTTCGGGCGCTGGCAAGCTTGCCTTCCTGTGCCACGATATCATCCCGGCATTGCGCCCCGATTTGCTTGGCTCGGGCACCAGCGAGCGCCGCTTCGGATCCTATCTCGAACAGCTTGTGCGCTCCGGTGCGCCGGCATTCTGCGCCTCTGATGAGGTCGGTGCGACGCTGACCGAGCACATGCGCAAGGCCGGCATTGCCGCGCCGATGGTGTATCGCTTTCCTATGCCTTCGATCCTGCACGAGACCGCATCGCGCGCCGGCACGACCTTGCGCATCGAGGCCGACGAGCCGTTCGTGTTCTATTGCTCGACCATCGAAGTGCGCAAGAACCACATCCTCCTGGCGCGGATCTGGCAGCAGGCACGGGAAGAGGGCGTCAAGCTGCCAAGGCTTGTCTGCGCCGGGCGCTGGGGCTGGCTGATCGAGCCGCTGCGCGACTATCTCAAGGCGCATCCCGAGCTGCTCCAGTCGGTCATTTTCACCGGGCTGGTCAGCGACGAGCAGCTCATCCGCTATTATCGCAGCGCCACCTTCGGCGTCTTTCCCTCGCATATAGAGGGCCGGGGTTACGGCGCCTCGGAATGTCTTGATTTCGGCGTTCCGGTCATCGTGTCGACAACGCCATCGCTGATCGAGGCGACCGGCGGCCTGATGCCGGCGATCGATTCCAATGATCAGGCCGGCTGGTACGCCGCCATCCGCAGGATGGCTGAGGATCACGCCTGGCGCTCCTCGCTGGCGGAGCGCATCGCAAGGCGGCACCACCCGACGCCGGCATCGGCAAGCTGGGCAGCGATCAAGGCAGGCCTCAAGGAGAGCGCTTCCAGGCAGCGTGCCGAACAGCACGCGCGCTGATCGCAACGGCCTGCGACTTCAGCGCGGTCCTATGAAGGGTGCTTCTTCGCCTTCCTGTGCTTTGGCGGGCCGGCATTGTCGAATTTCGGCTTGCCCGGCTTTTTCGCCCATGGCTTTGCCTCATGCGCGGCTGCCGGGCGCTGGTCAGCCGACGCCGGCGCGCGCTTTTCGAATTTGCGCTTTGGCGCGTTCGGGTCGAATGGCGCCTTGCCGCGATGCGGCTTCTTGTCCGGGCTCGGTGGCTGATAGCCGGCCCGCGACAGGTCCGGCGTGCCCTCCAGCCGCTTCACCACGATGTTGCCCTGCAATTTTCGGTCGGGTCCGATCGCGGCGAGAAAACGGTCCGCCCAGTCCGCGGCGATCTGCACGAAGGTTTCTTCCGGCTGCATCTTGATGGCGCCGATCTCGCGCTTGCTGATGCTGCCGGTGCGGCAGAGCATCGGGATCAGCCAGCGCGGCTCGGCATTCTGCCGGCGTCCGATCGACAGCGAGAACCAGACGCTGGCGCCGAAATCATCGCGGCGGCTGGGCGCCTCGTCGCGGTGCGCGAACTTTTCGCCCGCCAGTCTTTCACGCGAAGGCGTGAACGGCGCGACGTCCATCAGATCCTCGGGCGCCGAGCGGCTGGCGCGGCACTGGCGCACGAAAGCGGCCGCCACCTGTTCGGCACCATGTTTGGCGAGCAGCGCGTCGATGAAGGTGCGTTCGTCATCCTTCACCGGTTCGTCGAAAGCCGGATCGGCCAGGATGCGCTCGTCGTCGCGGCGGATCACGTCGTCGGCCGAGGGCGGGCTCGCCCATGTCGCCTTCAGCCCGGCGTTCTGCAGCAGCCGCTCGGTGCGCTTGCGGGCGCTGTTTGGCACGATCAGCGCGCTGACGCCCTTGCGGCCGGCGCGGCCGGTGCGGCCACTGCGGTGCAGCAGCGTCTCCGGGTTGGTCGGCAGGTCGGCGTGGATCACCAGTTCGAGGTTGGGCAGGTCGATGCCGCGCGCGGCGACGTCGGTGGCGATGCAGACTTTTGCGCGGCCGTCGCGCATTGCCTGCAGCGCATGGCTGCGCTCGTTCTGGCTGAGTTCGCCCGACAGCGCGACCACGGAGAAATTGCGGTTGTTGAAGCGCGCGGTGAGATGATTGACGGCGGCGCGGGTGTTGCAGAACACCAAAGCGTTCTTGGCCTCATAGAACCGCAGCACGTTGATGATGGCGTTCTCACGGTCGGCCTGGGCGACGCTGAGCGCCCGGTATTCGATGTCGAGATGCTGCTTTTCCTCGCCGGCTGCCGAAATGCGTATGGCATCGCGCTGATAGCCTTGGGCGAGCGTTGCGATGGAGCGCGGCACGGTGGCCGAGAACATCAGCGTGCGGCGCTCGGCCGGCGCCGCGTCGAGGATGAATTCGAGATCCTCGCGAAAGCCGAGATCAAGCATCTCGTCGGCCTCGTCCAGCACCACGGCCTTCAGCGCCGACATGTCGAGCGAGTTTCGCGTGATGTGGTCGCGCAGGCGGCCGGGCGTGCCGACGACGATATGGGCGCCGCGTTCCAGCGCGCGCCGCTCGGTGCGCATGTCCATGCCGCCGACGCAGGAAGCCACCGTGGCGCCGGTCATTTCGTAAAGCCATTCCAGTTCGCGCGTCACCTGCAGCGCCAGTTCCCGCGTCGGCGCCACCGCCAATGCCAGCGGTGCGGCGGCATGGCCAAAGCGCTCCGCGTCGCCCAGAAGGGTCGGCGCCAGCGCCAGGCCGAAAGCGACGGTCTTGCCGGAGCCAGTCTGAGCCGACACCAGCGCATCGGCCTGGCCGAGTTCCAGCACCGCCTTCTGCACCGGCGTCAGTTCGGAATAGCCGCGTTTTTCCAGCGCCTGTGCCAGCGCCGGGACGATACCTTCAAAGTTGGACATCTCGCTCTTTCGGAATTCAGGGTTCTGTGCTCATCATGGAGCACATCGGGGCCGGCGCCGCGCCAGCCCAACAATCTTGGCCGTTCGTACTTCCTGCCGCCGCTCTTGTACAGGGCGCGCCATGAAGGCCATGCGACGCGCCGCGCATTGACTCCTGCCGCAAACCGCGTAAAAGCCCGCTTCGAACGGGATCGTTTTTCGATGCGCGGCCTTTTGATGGCTCTTCTTGCATTCGATGCCCCCAGCCTCAATGCGAACCATTGGGCCGGGCGCGTCGGCGCGTCCCCTCGTTCCAGCAAAACCACGGCCAAAAAAACCACCACCAAAACGGTGTGATTCCCTTGGCCTAACCACCCTCTCCCGGGTTCGGCCCGGGGGACGGAACCCGCATTGGCCGGCGGGTTTTCTCCAAAAACCAAGCGGAGAGGGACAGGAGATCTTTATGAGTTTCAAGGTTGCAGTCGTCGGCGCCACGGGCAATGTGGGCCGGGAAATGCTCAACATACTGGAAGAGCGCGGCTTTCCGGTAAGCGAAGTCGTGGCGCTGGCCTCGCGGCGCAGCCAGGGCACGGAAGTGTCGTTCGGCGACCGCACGCTGAAGGTCCGGACGCTGGACCAGTACGATTTTTCTGACACCGACATTTGCATCATGTCGGCTGGCGGCAACGTCTCCAAGGAATGGTCGCCGAAGATCGGCAAGCAAGGCTGCGTCGTCATCGATAATTCGTCGGCCTTCCGCTACGACCAGGACGTGCCGCTGATCGTGCCGGAAGTGAACCCGGACGCGATCTCGCTGTTCACGCGCAAGAACATCATCGCCAACCCGAACTGCTCGACGGCGCAGCTGGTCGTGGCGCTGAAGCCCTTGCACGATTTCGCCACCATCAAGCGCGTCGTCGTCGCCACCTACCAGTCGGTGTCAGGCGCCGGCAAGGAAGGCATGGACGAGCTCTTTACCCAGACCCGCGCGGTCTTCGTCGCCGACCAGGTCGACGTCAAGAAGTTCACCAAGCGCATCGCCTTCAACGTCATTCCGCATATCGATGTCTTCCTCGACGACGGCTTCACCAAGGAAGAGTGGAAGATGGTCGCCGAGACCAAGAAGATGCTCGATCCCAAGATCAAGCTGACGGCGACCTGCGTGCGCGTGCCGGTGTTCATCGGCCATTCGGAAGCGGTCAACATCGAATTCGAAAAGCCGATCACCGCCGACGAGGCGCGCGACATCCTGCGCGACGCTCCCGGCTGCCAGGTCTTGGACAAGCGCGAGGACGGCGGCTACATCACGCCGCTGGAATCGGCTGGCGAGGACGCCACCTTCATCTCGCGCATCCGCGAGGATTCGACCGTCGACAACGGCCTGTCGATGTGGATCGTCTCCGACAATCTGCGCAAGGGCGCGGCCCTCAACGCCGTGCAGATCGCCGAGCTTTTGGTCGAGCGTGGCCTGATCCAGCCGAAGAAGAAGGCGGCTTAGTTTATCGCTCACGGGCCGCACCGCCGCTTGCGCGGCTGGCCCTGCGCGGGCGCGCCGGACGACCGGCGGCCCGCAGTCGCGGGCTCGGCCTTCGGCCGGGTGCTTCTTCCTTCTCCCCCTGTGGGAGAAGGTGGATCGGCGCGTAGCGCCGAGACGGATGAGGGGTGTTCCAGCGGAGTGAGACGTCGGCGTTGCCTTCATGACTAACACTCAGCCCGTAGATATCATCCTACGCCCGGCCATCAGCTCAGACGCCGCCGCCATCGCAAAACTCATGCGGGCGGCACTTGGCTCATTCGACTGGATGCCGGTCATCCATACGCCAGCCGAGGATCTCGCCTTCATCCGGGATATCGTGCTGCCACGGCAGCAGGTGACGGTCGCCGAGGCTGACGAGGAGATTGTCGGCTTTATTGCCGTCAGTGGCGATTGGGTGGAACAGCTCTATCTCGACCCGGCCTGGACGGGGCAAGGCATCGGCAGCCGGTTGCTGATGGACGCGACCGCTGCCCTGCCGATCGTGAAGCTCCATTGCTTCCAATCCAACACCGGCGCCCGGCGTTTCTATGAGCGCCATGGGTTCCGTGCTGAGTCGTTTGGCGATGGCTCGACCAACGAGGAAGGATTGCCGGACATCCTTTATGTCCGAAGGCGCTAATTTCAGCTGGTGCTGTCCTTGGCGAGCTGATGCAGCAGCTCCATCGCCTCCTGCGCCCGCTCGGCGGGGATGAACAGATGGTCATGGTAGAACGCCGAGACCGGATTGACGCCCATGCCGGCAGCGGCCAGCCGTGTGGTGATAGCGGCGAGGAAGCCGACTGCTTCCAGCGAGGAATGGATATTCAGCGTGATCATCCGGCAGCGGAACGAGGCGGTCAGCCCGGCCGCCTTTGCCGCCTCCTCGGTCACGATCAGTGTCAGGCCTTCGCGCTCGCGAAACACCATCACCGGCTCCAGGCCTTCCGGCTGGGGAACATCAGGCGCCAGCGTGGCGAAGACATAAATGCCGTCGAGCGATTCCGGCGTCATCGATGCCAACAGTGTCTTCAGATCGGTTTCGCCGGTCATTTGTTGCTCATGACTGATGCAGGAACGGGGCATAGCAAGGCCCTTCAATACCCGCGACTGGCGAATGCCGATAGTCGGCACGTTGCGCGCACGACATGGTCATGTCGCTGGCGGCTGGGCTCGCCGGCCTGCCGGGTCGCACAATAGAGAGGCTGAGGGCCGCCGGTCCGTGAAAGGCTCTCGATGATCGTTCGCCCGCGCCTGACATTCCTGCAGCCGTTCTTCGGCGAAACGCCGCCGAAAATGTTGCCGGCCGAGAAGTTCTATTTTTCCTGACAATGGCCGTCGGCGATGGGCGCTCTGGTCAATGGCGGACCTGTGCGCGAGGATGGGCGCCGTTACGCCTAAGCCTGGCAGGCGCGGAGAAGAAGCGGGATGTCAAAACGAATTGACAGATCATGGGTCGTGTTTGCCAGCGTCGAGAACGACGAACACGACCGCTGCGTTGATATCTTCTCCAGACCAGACAAATCGTTCGGCTATGAGGAATTCCGTAGAGACGTCGAGGATGGGGGCGCCTGGACGCCAACCGAATACTATTCCGGCGCGCGTTACGATACGGCAGAGCTCGCATATGCCGCAGCGGAGAAATCTGTTCTTTGGCTGAGGGTCAATCCGAAGTTTCGGCGCATGCCAATTTCACGTTGAGACACAATCCCCCGGCCAAGGTACTTGACCCCGCGCTTTGTGGCGTCGTATATAACCAAAAGGTTAGATAACCGATTGGTTTAGTAAACATGGCAACCGACGCACTCAGCCTGACCTTGGCCGCACTGGCCGATCCGACGCGACGCGCCATCCTGGCACGGCTCTCGCTTGGTGAGGCTTCGGTGACCGAGCTGGCCGAACCCTTCGCCATGAGTGGTCCCGCGGTGTCGAAGCATCTGAAGGTGCTGGAGCGTGCCGGTCTGGTGGCACGCGGCCGCGACGCGCAGTTCCGGCCGCGCCGCCTGCAGCCGGAGCCATTGCGCGAGATCGACGCATGGCTGGAATCCTATCGCATGCTGTGGGACGGGCGGTTCGACCGGCTCGAAACCTATCTGCAGGCTTTGCAGAAAGGAAATCTCGACGGCGGCCATAATTGAAGCCGGCAGGGTCAATCAAGGAGGGGCAAGTTAGTGGCAGATCAATCGATAGAACTTCCATCCGATGACCCCGTTATCGTCATCACCAGGACGTTCGATGCGCCGCGCGCACTGATGTTCAAGCTGTTTACCGATCCCTATCACCTGGTTCGGTTCTGGGGGCCGGAAGGATCGAGTTATCCGGTCTGCGAGATGGATGTGAGGCCGGGCGGCGAATGGCGCCTGACCATGCGCTTTGCCGACGGCAGCGAATATCCGACCAACAGCGTCTATCTCGAAATCGCCCCGCCGGAACGGATCGTCTATCGCGATGCGCCGCTCGACCGCGCCCAGTGGCAGGACAGCCTGCCGCCGGCGCAGATGGTGACGACGATCCTGTTCGAGGATGTCGGCGGCGGGACGCGGATCGTCGCCAACATCCGCGCCAGCTCGATCGCCGCCCGCGACATGGCGGTGAAGATGGGCTTCGGCCAGATGGTCATGGCGAGCTATGCGCGCCTGGAGGCCTATCTCAAGACGCTTTGAACGAATCGCGGCCCGGTGTTCGGCGAGGATCGCCGCACCGGCAAAAAGAATCCTATGGCGTGTCGGGTCATCGTCCCGCCGCGCGTCCTTGGATCGACCTTCAGCAAGAAGGCCGGCGCTTGAACCCGAAACACCCGGAGGAAGACCAATGACCATTTCTCATACCGCGCCCGTCTCGTCCGGCGCCCTGTGGACCGGCCGCGTGTTGAGCGGCATCATCATCCTGTTCATGATCTTCGACGGCGTCATCAAATTGCCGCCGCTCGACATCGTCACCCAGACGATGGTGCCGCTGGGCTGGCCGGCCGATCCGAATGTCGCACGCATGCTCGGCGTCATCGGCCTGGTCTCGACGGCGCTCTATGCATGGCCGCGCACCTCCGTGCTCGGCGCTATCCTGCTCACCGCCTATATGGGCGGCGCCATCGCCACCAAGGTACGCATCGACAGCCCGCTGTTCTCGCACACGCTGTTCGGCGTCTATCTCGGCATCATCCTGTGGGGTGGCCTCTATCTGCGTGACCCCAAGGTGCGCGCGCTGATCCCGTTCAGCCGATAATTTCGAAGGAGAGAAAAATGTTCAGCACCATCCTCATTATCCTGGTCGTCATCATCGCCGCCGTCCTCACCTACGCCGCGACACGGCCCAATGATTTCGTCACCACCCGCACCGCCAACATCAAGGCGCCGCCGGAAGCGATCTTTCCGCTGATCAACGATTTCAGCCGCTGGCCGACATGGTCGCCTTATGAAAAGCTCGACCCCAACATGAAGCGGACGCTCTCGGGCGCTCAAAGCGGAAAGGGCGCCGTCTATGCCTGGGAGGGCAATGGCAAGGCCGGCAAGGGGCGCATGGAGATCGTCAATTCGGTGCCGTCCTCGCTGGTGTCGCTCAAGCTCGATTTCGAGAAGCCGTTCCGCGCCAACAACAGCGTCGACTTCACCTTGACGCAATCGGGTGACACCACCGCCGTCAGCTGGGCGATGCGCGGCAGCCGGCCCTTCATCGCCAAGCTGATGGGCCTGTTCATGAATTTCGACACGCTGATCGGCCGGGATTTCGAGGTCGGCCTCGCCAATCTGAAGCGCAACACCGAGGCATGATCCGAATGGATACAGCCGCTCGCCTGAAGAGCGGCGCCAAGATCTTCATCCTCTCCGGGATCAAATTAGCCGTCTGAGAGTTAAGCACTTGGCGGCGAGACGGCGACCCGCATGTGAGAGGAATGATAATGAAGAAAATCTTGACCATTCTCGTGTTGACGACGGTGCTGGGCGCGTGCTCGCAAACGGAAAAAGGCGCTGCTGTAGGCGGCCTTGGTGGTGCCGCGATCGGCGCAGCCGTGGCCGGAAATCCGGTCCAAGGTGCTGTCGTCGGAGGCGCGGTTGGCGCCGTTGCGGGTGCCCTGATTGGGCACGCCAGCGAAAGCGGCCAATGCCGCTACCGAGACCGTCACGGCCGTGTCTATGTCGACCGCTGCCCGAGCGGCTACTGATCGGGTCGCGCGCGAAGTCTAGAACAGCAAAACGGCGGGCACAGGCCCGCCGTTTTGTCGATGCGATGAAGCACTCTTTATTCGGCGGTGGCGGCTTCCGCCTCGGCGGGAGCTGCGGCAGCGGCCGCAACGGCGGCGGCAGCGTCTTCCTGCGCCTTCTTCAGAAGGGCGGCGCGTTCCTGCGCCTTCTTGCCGGGCTCGGCCTTCTTCGGGTTGGAGCGGGCGTCGCGCTTGGCAATGCCGGCCTCGTCGAGGAAGCGCAGCACGCGGTCGGTCGGCTGGGCGCCGTGCGACAGCCAATGCTTGACGCGGTCGGCGTCGACCTTGACGCGCTCGCCGTCCTTGGGCAGCAGCGGGTTCCACGAGCCGAGCGACTCGATGAACCGGCCGTCGCGCGGCGAACGGGCGTCGGCAACGACGACGTGGTAGTAAGGACGCTTCTTCGAGCCCGCGCGGGCCAGTCTGATCTTCAGTGCCATTTCTTTTCTCCTAAAAGCTCTGATTTCGTTTGATTGCGTTAAGGCTGGTTGGGTCAGCCGGTTTTCGTCACGCCGTTGGCTGCGGCGATCTGTTCGTGGTGGCGGATCACTTCGCGGACGACGAAGTTGAGGAATTTCTCCGCGAAATCGGGGTCGAGATGCGCATCCTTGGCCAGCTGGCGAAGACGGGCGATCTGCTGCTGCTCGCGCGCCGGGTCGGCCGGCGGCAGGCCATGCTCGGCCTTGAGCACGCCGACCGCCTTGGTGCAGCGGAAGCGCTCGGCCAGCATATGGATGAGGGCGGCATCGATGTTGTCAATCGAGGCGCGGTAGCCGGCCAGGATGGTGCGTGCGTCGGCCATGTCTTTTTCTTCGTTCATAGCGTCCTCACTTCTTCTTGCCCCATCACTTTTTCTTCCCGAGACCTGGCAGCCCGCCGCCGCCGAGGCCGGGAAGGCCCGGAAGTTTCATGCCGCCAGGCAGGCCGGGCAGGCCACCGCCGCCGGGACCGGGCAACCCCTTCATGCCGCCGAGGCCGGCGGCCTGCGCCTGCTTCTGCAAGGCTTCGAGCTGCTTGGGGTCCATCTTCGACAAATCGGGCATGCCGCCCATGCCGCCGGGCATCATGCCGCCGAGGCCCATTTTCGAGGCGAGGCCGCCCATCATGCCGCGCATCAGGCCGCCGCCTTTGCCCTTGCCGCCCATCGCCTTCATCATGTCGGCCATGCCGCGATGCATCTTGAGCAGCTTGTTGATCTCGGCGGCATCGGTGCCGGAGCCGGCGGCGATGCGCTTCTTGCGCGAGTGCTTGAGCATGTCGGGGTTGGCGCGCTCGGCCTTGGTCATCGAGGAGATGATGGCGAGCTGACGGCCGAACATCTTGTCGTCGAGACCGGCGGCGGCCATCTGGTCCTTCATCTTGCCCATGCCCGGCATCATGCCCATGATGCCGCCCATGCCGCCCATTTTCGACATCTGCTGAAGCTGCTGGGCGAGGTCGTTCAGGTCGAACTTGCCCGACTGCATCTTCTTGGCCATCGCCGCCGCCTGCTCGGCGTCGATGTTCTCGGCGGCCTTCTCGACCAGCGAGACGATGTCGCCCATGCCGAGGATGCGGTCGGCGATGCGCTTGGGGTGGAATTCCTCCAGCCCGTCCATCTTTTCGCCGGTACCGATCAGCTTGATCGGCTTGCCAGTGACGGCGCGCATCGAAAGGGCCGCACCGCCACGGCCGTCGCCGTCCATGCGGGTCAGCACAAGGCCGGTGATGCCGACGCGTTCGTCGAAACTCTTCGCCAGGTTGACGGCGTCCTGGCCGGTCAGCGAATCGGCGACCAGCAGGATCTCGTGCGGGCTCGACACCTTCTTGATGTCTGCCATCTCGACCATCAGCGGCTCGTCGATATGGGTGCGGCCGGCGGTGTCGAGGATGACGACGTCATGGCCGCCGAGCTTGGCCGCCTGCACCGCACGCCTGGCGATATCGACCGGGTTCTGGCCAGCAATGATCGGCAGCGTCGCGACCTTGACCTGCTCGCCGAGCTGGCGCAGTTGCTCCTGCGCCGCCGGACGCCGCGTGTCGAGCGAGGCCATCAGGACTTTCTTGTTCTGACGCTCGGTCAGCCGCTTGGCGATCTTGGCCGAGGTGGTCGTCTTGCCGGAGCCCTGCAGGCCGACCATCATGATGACGACAGGCGCCGGCGCATTGAGGTCGATGGCGACGCCCTCGGCGCCCAGCATGTCGACCAGCTCGTCATGGACGATCTTGACGACCATCTGGCCGGGCTTGATCGACTTCAGCACCGCGGCGCCGACGGCCTTTTCGCGCACCTTGTCGGTGAAGGACCGCACCACTTCCAGCGCCACGTCGGCCTCGAGCAGCGCACGGCGCACCTCGCGCAGCGCCGCCGAGACATCAGCCTCCGACAGCGCGCCGCGACCGGTGAGGCCGTTCAGGATGGAGCCAAGGCGCTCTTGTAGGGACTCAAACATTGGTCAACTCGCTGCGCGAGAGCGCCTTGGATTCATAGTAATCCCTGTCGGGCCGATGGCCCTCTACGCCTCTTGTGCGCTCCTGTAGCGATTCAAACATTCGTTTTCCTTTTCCCTGGCACCCGGATGGTGCCCGAGAGGTAATGCGTTCGCGCCAACTGTCCAAGCAAAAGCAAAGCCCAAAACCAAAAAGCACCCGGGGGCGCTCAGCGCTGCCGGGTGTTGGCCTCCAGGATCGATTTACAGCACCCGCCTCAAAGAGGCTTCGGCGTCCTGGTCGGCTTGCTCGGAGGGATACTCGTCGCGGAATTCGGGGCGTGTAGACAGGAAATCGGCCGCGGAGTCAAGACAAGGCCAGTCTGGCCGTCCCTCGCGTCGCAATCAGGCCGTGCTCTTGGCGTCCGAAAGCTTGGGCCCAACCCTGAGCGGCGAGCTTGGATGCAGCAGCAGCACGATCGTCAGCAGGCTGCAGGCAATGCCGATAAGGGCGATGAGGACTGCATCCGACATCATCCAGCCCGGCCCTTCGAGCGGCCTGGCGGTGAACAGGGCGAAGGAATTGTAGCTCTCCTGGTGCGAGATCAGCAGGAAGCCGGTCAGGTTGTTGCCGAGATGGGCGCCCAGCGCCGCGCCGAGATTGCCGGTGGCGTAGACGACAAGCGTCAAAAGCAATGCGAAAGCGGCGATCGAGACCAGCACGCAGGCGTTGATGGCGGGCGACGACGCGCTGCTCCAGTGCAGCGAGGTGAACAGCAGGCCGGGCAGCAACGCCCAGATCAACGGGCTTCTGAACCGGTTGGCCAGGCCGCGCAGCAGGTAGCCGCGAAACAGCACCTCTTCCGACGACGTCTGCAGCAAGGTGAGCGCGACGATCGGGACCAGGAACAGCAGCCAGGATGACAGGCTGATCGTGCCACGCGCGATCCCCGGTTCCAGAAGGTAGAGCAGGATTTCGGAGACAGCCGAGGTGATCAGCACCGCGACCAGCCCCTTGAGGAAGTCCGGCCACGATACGCGGCGGCTGGCGCCAAGCAGCGCCGACAGCGGTTCGCCATGCACCCAGCGCATGGCAATCCACAGGCCGATCCAGATGCCGGCAAAGGAGGCGAGTGCGGTGAGGATGCCGATCGGCGAGGCAAGGAACCCCTCCATGCCGGATGACGCCGCTGTCTGCCAGGCGAAGAAGAGACGAGTGCCGCCGATGAGCACGGCCGCGGTGGTGGCGCCCCACAACACGACGACGATCAGAGTTCCCAGCAACAGGCGCAGCAAGGTCGTCCTGGCGTTCGGCGACTGCCGGTAGCGCTCGAAGGCAGTGTCGTCGATTGTCACGCTGAGCCCTTCGTCCGAATCCATCGCCCTTTGATCTAGCCGATGACCTCGGGAATCGGAATCGCCATTCGTCAGGGATCAACGCGCAATAAACGCCACGCGGCACCCGGGCGCTGCCTGGGTGCCGCGGAATCGACTGTCCCAGTTGTCGCCAGCGGCCGCGATTGCGACCGCCGGTCTCCAATCAACGCACCACGTACATGATGCGTCGTGTCTGCGGGTCGATCAGCGCCGGCTGACCGTTCACATAGACGTAGCGGTAGTTGTAGTCGGGAATTTCGCGCAGCTCGACAGTGTCGGGCAGGGTCGCGCCCGTCACCACCTCGCCGTCGAGATAGACCGGGTCGGGACGATGCGTATCGACATAGGTGCGGACTTCGGTGGGAGGCGGGGGAAAGACGTCCTCGGCCGGCTCGCCGGCGATGATCGCGCCGGTATAGTCGTTGGACGTGTTGCCGATGTCTTCCGGCGGCAAGACGACGGCAACGGCGGAGCCGTGCGGACGCTGCGTCAGCACCACCCGGCTGCCGCTGAAATCGGCGGTCACATAGTCGGAATAGACCCAGCCCTGGCCGCCGGCTTCGGCGATGGTGCACCATTTGCTGTTTTCGATGCAGCCATTGAGCGTCGCCGACTGGCCGGCGGCGAGCACGCCGATGACCGGATATTGCGGCCCCGGGCCGGCGCGCACGTTGAGATCGGTGACGGCCGAGACGGCGGTGTCGGCAAACGCGGCGCCCGACATCACGGTCATCATCCCGGCGATTGCGGGAAACAATACGGATTTCATGGTTTTCTCTCCGTTTTCATGGTCCCTCGGGTTTGAAAACGGGGCAGCGGCGCATGCGTTCCGGCTAAAAAGCCGGCGCCAACTCACGATTTGTTCCCGTCTCTTTCGGCAGACCGGTCAAAAGGTCGTGAACGAAGGCCAGTTTTCGCGCCGTCACGTCCGAAATGACGAAGGGGTAGAGGTCGGGCAGGCCCATGCAGCGGTTGATCGAGTTGGAGGCTTCCGACAGCACCAGCCAGCGGGCAAGGATCTTTTCGAAGGGCTCGGGCGTATTGGCGGGCTCCGAAGGGGCTGCCTGCAGTTCGCCGCCGGTGTCGCCCCGCGGCAGATCGTTGGCCTCCACCGTCTCCAGCCGGCCGAGCGGGAAGTTCAGCGCATGGACCATTTCCAGCGTGTCGGTGATGTGCAGATGGTGGGCCCAGGTTTCGGCCCAATCCTCCCAGGGATGCGAGGTGGCGTAGGCCGAGATGTGGTTCTGCTGCCAGTCGGGTGGCGCGCCGTTGGCGTAATAGGCCTTCAGCGCCTGTTCGTAATCGGCGCGATCGTCGCCGAACAGAGCGCGAAAGGCGTCCAGCCTTTGCGCATTGTCGCGGATCAGGCGGTCCCAGTAGTAATGGCCGAGCTCATGGCGGAAATGGCCGAGCAGCGTCCGATAATTCTCACCCATCTCGATGCGACGTTTTTCGCGCTCGGCGGAATCGGCCTCGGCGACGTTGAGCGTGATCAGGCCATTGTCATGGCCGGTCAGGATGCGTTCGCCGCCAGGCCCGCCGCCGATCGGGTCGGCGAGGAAGTCGAAGGCGAGGCCCACCTCGTCCGTCGGGCTCTGCTTGGGCGCTACCGGCAGGCCGAAGGCGAGCAGCGAATAGATGGCACGCTTCTTCGCCGCCTCGACCCGGATCCAGCGGCGGCGGTTGCCGTCGACGGAGAGATCGGGGATCAGTTGGTTCAGCCCACAGGCACGGCAAAAACCCTGTCCCGGTTCGGCCATCCAGTTGCAGGCGCATTCATCGGCATTGGTGCACTGAAAAGTGCCGTCCGCGCCCGCCAAGGCAAAACGGGCATGCTCGGGATCGTAGAGCACGAGGCTGGAACAGTTCAGGCACTGCGCGTTCTCGAAGTAGAGACGATGACCGCAATGCGGGCAGTCGAAAAGTTTCATGTCGGTCTCAAACCATCAGAGCCAGCATATAGGTGTTGGAGCATGATCCCGAAGAGTGGGAACCGGTTTTCTCGGACAAACGGTTTCCGTTTGTCCAGAGATCATGCCCAACAAAGACCTGGATCAGGATGACGGTTAACCAAACGCCATCCTGATCCAGGCGGCAGGTGCCCAACGCCGATCGCCGGCCGGCGTTCCGCATGTGTCGAAGCAATTTGCCGCAAGCGGGCGGCGACCTGTCTTGCGACCGCTTCGCCGCCGCAGGTCTCATGGCTATTTCGACCCCGCCACAATAATCACTTGATCGTAGGCAAATTCCCCGGCATTCGCCAGCATTGTGCCGCAGACGGTGACAAGCGCACGTTTCGCTGGCAAATTCGCAGATGGGACGTGAATCAGGCAACCAGGAGAACAACATGGCATTTCTTGCCAAGGGTAGGATTTTAGCGGCCGCGGTGGTGGCTGTGCTTGGGCTGGCAACGGGCGCACAGGCGGCGGCCAGTTGTGGCAGCACCGGTGCCGGCTTCGATGCTTGGAAGCCGGGGTTCGCCGCACAGGCCAAGTCCGAAGGTGTCGGCGCCAAGGGACTGGCCGCGCTGGCTGGCGCCACTTACGCGACAAAAACTATCTCCGTCGATCGCGGCATCCACAAGGCTTTCAGCGGCTCGGTGGAAGCCTTCATGAAGCGCCGTGGCGGGGCGGCGATCATTTCCAAGGGCCGTGGGCTGAAGAAGTCGAACGCGGCGTTGTTCAGCCAGATCGAAAGCACCTACGGCGTGTCGCCTGGTGTGCTGCTGGCCATCTGGGGCATGGAGACCGGCTTTGGTTCCTCCATGGGCAACCAGAATACTGTCTCCGCCATTCTGACGCTTGCCTATGATTGCCGGCGCCCGGAATTCTTCCACCCGCATGCCATTGCGGCCCTGAAGCTGGTTGATCGCGGGGCTTTGAGCGCCTCGTCGGTCGGCGCTGCGCATGGCGAGATCGGCCATACGCAGTTCCTGCCCGGGAATGTCCTGAAATATGGCGTGGGCAGCGGAAACCTGCGCGACAAGGCCACCGCGTTGGCTTCCACCGCCAACTTCCTCAAGGCCCATGGTTGGCGGCGGGGCGCGAGCGCTGCGGCCAATATCGGCGCAATTGCCGGCTGGAATGACGCAAACGTCTACCAGCAGGCCATCGTGCAGATCGCCACGGCGATCGACGGCGACTGATTGAAACCTCTGTTCGACAGAAAGAGCCCGGCCAAGCGCCGGGCTTTTTTGTTGGTGGAACGGAAAATCCGGCCGCCGCGTCTGGGTTCGCTACTTCACATCCAGCGCGTAGGAGCAGCCGGCCAGTGTCTTGTCGGGATGGGTATCGACGGTCGAGACATTGAGCGTGATGCGCGTTGAAAGACTGACGCCGCCGGTGTCCTCGGTGCTTTCGGCCACGACCCGCTCGCCCAGGAATTTGTCCGGCGTCGAGACCGTCGCCGGGACGTCGAGTTCTCTCGCCAGATCCGGCGCGGCAATGCCGTCAAGCATCGCCATCGGCCCTGTCGCGGTAAAGACGATTGTCCCCGTCTCGCGTCCGAAGACATGGACCGGGGCGGGCAGCTGATATTGCGCGAGGAAGGGATTGCCGGATGCAACCTCTTTCCAGCCAAGCGTCTCCGCCGCGCCGGATCCGCCGGCCAGCCAGATGGCAAAGCCATTGTAGGCCGGCACGTCTGCCCGGCATTCGATCAGCGCGGCAAGGTCGAGCGAGGCGGGATCGAAGTCCTCGGCCATGGCGGTCACGGGACTCGTTAGAACAGCCAGCGTCGTCAGCCATCCGCCGAGATTGCGCAGCCAGGCTGGGCACAAAAAGCCGACTCCCACCGGTGGTTCCGATGTGGCGATGGTCATTTGCCCTTTATGATCCTCCAAACGTCGGTGGATTGGTTGGTCTGCAGCCTGTTTATGTCGGAGAGGGTCAGTCGCCCGTCAAGCATCGCATCGACCAGGCGTCGACAGAAGACGGTCGGCATGCTTGCCGCCGAAACGCCCATGAAAGCGGTGGCTTCGTGCTTGGCCGTGATGCTCCAGGTCGCGACATTGGCCATGCATCGGCCGAATGCCGCCTTGGGGTCGTGCTTCACAGCCTCCTGGCTGTTCTGGCAGCCAGCCAACGCGACGATCATCGCAGACACCGTCAAAAACCGGACCTTCATGATCAATCGCCCCAAACCCGTTGCGACGAGGCTAGATAAGACCGTGCAAAGATCAAGCAAGAAAGCCTTGATACAGTGGGTTCTTCAATCAAAAACCCGGCATAGGCCGGGTTTTTATTGTTGAACAATCAGCCCTTGCGGTTGCGCGCGGCAAGCGTGCGCAGCCTGAGCGCGTTTAGGCGTATGAAGCCGGCGGCGTCCTTCTGGTCGTAGGCGCCGCGGTCGTCCTCGAAGGTGACCAGCGCGTCGGAGTAAAGCGTCTTCTTCGACTTGCGGCCGGTGACGATGACGTTGCCCTTGTAGAGCTTCAGCCGCACCGTGCCTTCGACGTCTTCCTGGCTCTTGTCGATCATCGCCTGCAGCATCAGGCGCTCGGGCGAGAACCAGAAGCCGTTGTAGATGAGCTCGGCATAGCGCGGCATGAACTCGTCCTTGAGGTGGCCTGCACCCCGGTCGAGCGTGATCGATTCGATGGCGCGGTGGGCCACAATGAGGATGGTGCCGCCGGGCGTCTCGTAGACGCCGCGCGATTTCATGCCGACGAAGCGGTTCTCGACCAGGTCGAGCCGGCCGATGCCATTGTCGCGGCCGAGATCGTTGAGCGCCGCCAGCATGGTCGCCGGCGACAGCTTCTTGCCGTTGAGCGCGATCGGGTCACCTTTCAGGAATTCGATCTCGATCTCGGTGACCTTGTCCGGCGCATCCATCGGCGAAACGGTGCGCTGGTGGACGAATTCCGGCGGTTCGCTCCACGGGTCTTCCAGCACCTTGCCCTCGGAAGACGAGTGCAGCAGGTTGGCGTCGACCGAGAACGGCGCCTCGCCCTTCTTATCCTTCGGCACGGGGATCTGGTGCTGCTCGGCGAAATTGATCAGGTCGGTGCGCGACTTGAACGACCAATCGCGCCACGGCGCGATGACCTTGATGTCGGGGTTCAGCGCATAGGCGGAAAGCTCGAAACGCACCTGGTCGTTGCCCTTGCCGGTGGCGCCATGCGCGATCGCGTCGGCGCCGGTTTCCTTGGCGATCTCGACGAGGTGCTTGGAGATCAGCGGCCGCGCGATCGAGGTGCCTAGGAGGTAGGTGCCTTCGTAGACGGTGTTGGCGCGGAACATCGGAAAGACGAAGTCGGAGACAAATTCTTCGCGCACGTCGACGATGCGGATGTCCTTGATGCCCATCATCTCGGCCTTGCGGCGCGCCGGTTCCAGCTCCTCACCTTGGCCGAGATCGGCGGTGAAGGTGATGACCTCGGCGCCGAGCTCGGTCTGCAGCCATTTCAGGATGATTGAGGTGTCGAGGCCTCCGGAATAGGAGAGCACGACTTTCTTGACGTCTTTGGTCTTGGACATTTCTGCTCCGTCGATGGCGGACGCTTGGGCAAGGGCGTCACGGATTGTCGGAGCGCCTTTTAGCAGGAACGGCAAAGCGAGCAAGCAGGCGCGGCGCCAGACTGCTGATCCAGTGCGCGGCAGGGGCCAACTCTTCGGGAATCATGCTCTGGGAAAACAACCTGCTACAATCATGGGCTGCATTTATCCCAGGGATTTAAGCAAGTTTTCATGTCCTGCCGCTAAACCAGCGAGCCAGAGCTGCACTGGCCACGCAACCGTGCCGAGGCGGCTTTTGCCCGTTCATTGCGGGTACCCTCGGGCTTGGACCATTCTTGATGCGCGTTATATCATGCATCGTCACAGAGCATAATCTGTGGCTCGTCCTGCTGGCGGCGCTGATGTGCGTCACCGGCTGCTGGGTGACGATCGGTCTCTTGGACCGCGCCAGGAAAACCGTCGGCGTGCAGATGCGGGGATGGCTGTTCCTGACCGCGGTTGCCGCCGGTTCCTCGATCTGGTGCACGCATTTCATCGCCATGCTGGCCTATCAGCCCGGCGCGCCGATCACCTTCGATCCGGCGCTCACCATGATCTCGCTGGTCATCGCCATGGTTGGAACCGGGGCGGGCTTCGGCCTTGCCTTGGACAAAGGCCGTGGTCTGGCGCCGGAATGGGGCGGGTGTGCCGTCGGACTGGCGATCTCGGCCATGCACTATACCGGCATGATGGCCTATCACGTGGCCGGCATCGTCGAATGGGACGCCTTCTATGTCGTCGCTTCGGTGCTGATCGCGATGGCATTCTCCGCCGTGGCGATCGGCCAGGCGGTGCGCCGGCCGCACCGCTGGTCGCACTATTTCGGCATCGGGCTTTTGGTGCTGGCGATCGTCGGCCTGCATTTCACGGCGATGGCGGCGGTGGCAGTGACGCCGCTCTCCTTCATCACCACCGGCACCAATCCCGATATTCTCGAAGCGATGGCCGTCGCGGTCGCCGTGGTCGGCCTGATCGTCGCGGCCACCGGCTTCGCCAGCTATCTGATCGACGAACGTGGCCGGCTCGAGAGCTTCGAGCGGCTGCAGCATCTTGCCCTCAACGACTCGCTTACCGGCCTTGCCAATCGGGTCTCCTTCAATGACCGCCTCGACCATGAGATCGAGCGGGCGCACGAGGATGAGGATACGATGACCGCCGTCATCGTCATCGATCTCGACCGCTTCAAGGAAATCAACGACCTCAGGGGACATGCGGCCGGCGACCAGGCGCTCAAGATCATTGCCCGCAGGCTGGCGAAGCTGGCCGGCGACGGCGAGTTCGTCGCCCGGCTCGGCGGCGACGAATTTGCCGCCATCAAGCGCTTCAAGGACCAGAACGACCTGCTCGGCCTGGTGTCGCGGCTGGAAAAATCATTGTTCCAGCCGCTGCGGATCGACGATTTCGAGACCGTCACCGGCGCCAGCATCGGCGTCGCCGTCTATCCGCGCGACGGCGCTGACCGGGAGAGGCTGGTGAGCAATGCGGATCTGGCCATGTACCGGGCCAAGAATGACGTGACACGGGCCGTCTGCTTCTACGAATCGACCATGGACGAGACGGCGCGGGCGCGCCGCGCGCTGGCCACCGACCTTCGCCTGGCGATCGAGCGCGGCGAGCTCTCGCTGCACTATCAGGTGCAGACCTCGGTTCAGACCGGCGCCACCTGCGGCTACGAGGCGCTACTGCGCTGGACCCATCCTGTGCACGGCATGGTCCCGCCCGCCGAATTCATTCCGATCGCCGAGGAGAATGGCTCCATTCTGCCTATCGGCGAGTGGGTGTTGCGCACCGCATGCCGGCAGGCGGCCTCCTGGGACAATGGCCACAAGATCGCGGTCAATCTGTCGCCGGTGCAGTTCGCCCATGCCGATCTCGCCAAGCTTGTCCATCAGATCCTGATCGAGACCGGCCTGTCGCCGAAGCGTCTCGAGCTTGAACTCACTGAATCGACGATCGTCGCCGACAAGGTGCGCACGCTGCATGTGCTGCGCCAGATCAAGGCGCTGGGCGTGACGATCGCGATCGACGATTTCGGCACCGGCTATTCCTCGCTCGACACGCTGCGCTCGTTTCCGTTCGACAAGATCAAGCTCGACCGCTCCTTCATGGCCGATGTCGAGCGCAGCCCGCAGGCCAAGGCGATCATCCGCGCCGTGCTGACACTGGGGCGCAGCCTCGACATTCCCGTGCTCGCCGAAGGCGTCGAGACCCACGTCCAGCTCACCATCCTGCAGGTCGAAGGCTGCAACGAGGCGCAAGGCTATTTCCTCGGCCATCCCAAGCCGATCGATCAAATCCTGCTGACCGGAGCGGCAGCTGTCATGCTGGCCGAGCTCGATCAGTCGGCGGCTTAGACACCACTGCTGCCGGGCGCCAACCTCGCATCTGGCGCCAGCGCGACGCATCTTGTATAGGCCCCGGGTCTCCCCGGGTCCCTTCCATGTCCTTCATTCCCGACACCACCACACTGATCCAGTTCGCCATCGCCACGGTCATCCTGGCGATCACGCCTGGTCCCGACATGACCTTGTTCGTCTCGCGCACGCTGAGCCAGGGGCGTGCCACGGGCTTTGCCTCGATGGCCGGTGCGCTGTGCGGCACGCTGATCCACACCACGCTGGTGGTGGTCGGCATCTCGGCGCTGATCGTCGCCTCGCCGATGGCCTTTTTCGTGCTGAAGATATTCGGCGCCGGCTATCTGGTCTTCCTGGCCTGGCAGGCGATCGCCAAAGGCTCGGCCTTTTCGCCGGAGAAGAAGACAGGCCCGCAAATCTCGCTGTTGCGCAGCTGGGCGGCCGGGCTTGGCGTCAACCTGCTCAACCCGAAGATCATCCTGTTCTTCATGACCTTCCTGCCGCAGTTCGTCTCCGCGCATGATCCGCACGCGCCGGGAAAGTTGTTTTTCCTCGGCGCCATGTTCATCGTGCTGTCGATCCCGGTCACAGTGCCGATGGTGCTGGCGGCGGAGAAATTTTCCGCGGCGATGAAGGCCAGCCCGCGCGTCACGCGGGTGGTCGACTATCTCTTCGCCAGCGTGTTCTCGGCCTTCGCGCTCAAGATCCTGACGGCCCAGGCGAAATAGAAGCGTCGTCTTTCCACCAGCTTCCGGCCCAGCGACCGGCGCTCAGCCAGTAGAAGAGGCCGCCGACCATGCCGCCGCCAATCACCGCCATGATGGCGCTGGTGTCGGTGACCGCGAAGGTGGAATCGGGCGCGTGGTCGACCAGGCCGAGGAAGACGGCGGCCACCACCGCGCCCCCCAGCGCATAGTACAGCCAGTCGCGCCGGCCGAGGATTTCGGCAACCAGGATGACGATCACTGCCGGCAAGAAGGCGAAATAGGCGACGAACAGGGCGACGAAGGGAATCGAGAAATACAGCGAAGCCGTTGCCGTCGGGTGCGTGTGGTCAGGCGTATAGCCGAGCGAGGCCAGGAACAGGATGTTGAGGAAGGCGCTCGCCGCCAGCGAGGCGACGGCATAGCCGAACAGGATAATGGCAAAGCGGACGAGATAGGAGACGAAGCGGCCCATCACCGGTCTCGCTTCACAAGACGGCCCGACCTGCGCCCAGCCAACAGCCAGTAGACCGAACCGGCGGCGGTGCCGGCCGTGGCCAGGAACCCGAGAAAGCCCGGATTGAAAACAAACCCTCCGGCCGAGCCCGGAACAAGAACGCCAAATGCGATGGAGGTGATCGCGCCCGTGACCGCGAAATAGAACCATCCCCGCAGCGATCGCCATTCGGCAACCAGGATCGCCGGGCCGACGATCAGCAGCGCGCAGACCGCCACGGTCAACACGGCGAGCGGGAAGGAGCCCAGCCAGTCGAAGGTGAAAACCAGGGACCAGTTGCCATATTCGATCCCTTCCAGAAGGGTGATCAGCAGCACAGGCACCAGGATAGAGGTCAGCACGCCGGCGATATAACCGACGGCTACGATGGCGAAGCGTTTGAGCCCGGCGACGAGACGGCTCACGCCTCGCCATGCCCCGCGATCATCATGGCTTCCAGCGCCAGCCGGTCGACCTTGCGCATGCGCTCCGAGTCGGACTTCAGCTGGCCGCAGGCGGCGAGGATGTCGCGGCCGCGCGGGGTGCGGATCGGCGAGGCATAGCCGGCATTGTTGATGTAGTCGGCGAATTTCTCGATCGTCTCCCAGTCCGAGCACTGGTAGTTGGTGCCCGGCCACGGGTTGAACGGGATCAGATTGATCTTGGCCGGAATGCCCTTCAGCAGCTTGATCAGGCCCTTGGCGTCCTCGATGGAATCGTTGACGTCCTTGAGCATCACATATTCGAAGGTGATGCGCTTGGCATTGGACAGGCCAGGATAGGCGCGGCAGGCGGCGATCAGTTCCTTCAGCGGATACTTCTTGTTGATCGGCACCAGGAGGTCGCGCAGATCGTCATTGGTGGCATGCAGCGAGATCGCCAGCATGACGCCGATCTCGTCGCCGGTGCGGAAGATTTCCGGCACGACGCCGGAGGTCGACAGCGTGATGCGGCGCTTCGACAGGGAAAGCCCGTCGCCGTCGGAAGCGATCAGCAGCGCCTTCTTCACCGCCTCGAAATTGTAGAGCGGCTCGCCCATGCCCATCATGACGATGTTCGACACTTTGCGGCCCTCGGCCGGCACGATGGCGCCGTCCGGCGTGTCGCGGTCGGGGAAGTCGCCGAGCCGGTCGCGCGCGGTGAGCAATTGCGCCAGGATTTCCTCGGCCGTCAGATTGCGCACCAGCTTCTGCGTGCCGGTGTGGCAGAACGAACAGGTCAGCGTGCAGCCGACCTGCGAGGAGATGCAGAGCGTGCCGCGACCTTCCTCGGGGATATAGACGGTCTCGATCTCCACGGGACGGCCGGCGCCGCGCGGCGGAAAGCGGAACAGCCATTTGCGGGTGCCGTCGGAAGAAATCTGTTCCTCGACGATTTCGGGCCTGGCGACGGTGAAATGCTTGTCGAGTTCGGCGCGCAGATCCTTGGAGATGTTGAACATGCCGGCAAAGTCGGAAACGCCGCGCACATACATCCAGTGCCAGAGCTGCTGGGCGCGCATCTTTGCCTGGCGCTCCGGCACGATACCGGACGCGACGAGCGCCTCGCCGAGCTCGGCGCGCGTCAGGCCGATCAGCGACGGCTTCTCGGGCGCGGCGCGGGCGCGCAACGCGTCACGGGCACCCTCAGTGGTGAGGTCGAAGGAAAGGGTCATGGTCGCACTGATATAAGCGGTTTACGGCCGATTTCATCCATCGTGCCGGAACTGAAGCGCGGCGCATAGCACAGGTTGAGGGCAGAGTCATGCGGTGGCGAACACAACCCCGACTGGGCCGGCAGTGTTTCGATCGCGAATGTTCTGATCGACAGACGGTCTTTCCCGTTTAAACCGAGAGTTCATCGGACCAACCAGTTTGTCGCACGACAACAGCCCGCGACGACCGACTGGCAGCCTTGCGCCCAATCTTCCCGCCACGCGGGAGCCGATCACATAGTCGTGTTGACGTAACGATTCCCTTGCCGCCTTCGAAGGCTGAAGGGGGCAACCACGCCCTTGCAAAATGGGAGTATGCAGAATGAACTCGATCAAGCTCGCTGTCATTGCCGGCCTCGTCGGCTTGTCCACCCCGCAGGCTTTTGCCGAAGACGCAATGGGCACAATGACCATGATGAAAGGCGGGGAGGTGATGGCAATCATGCCCGATGGACACATGGGAACCATGATGCCGGACGCGAAGATGGGCGCCGAGATGATGAAGATGGCAAAGCCGATCAAACACTGCATGATGATGATCACCGACGCCAAGGGCAAAGCCTACATGATCGATACGTCGACCAAGAAGGCCCAGGCCGAATGTGAAAAAATGGCGATGTAGTCATGCCACCGCCCCGCCGGCGAGAGCCGGCGGGGCGTCCGGCGCCGATGACGGCTTTCATCATCATCCTGGAGATGACCGGCAATCACGACAATGTCATCGCGCTGATGCTGGCCTCGATGCTGGGCTACGGCACGGCACGCATGATCTCGCACGAGCCGCTCTATCACGCGCTGTCGCGCGTCTTCATCGCCGAGGCGATCCGGCGGCGTCGGGCTGAGGCAGCGCCAGAATCGGGCCAAGGCTGAAAAGCAAAAGGCCGGACTTCGCGGCGCGGCCTTTCGTTTCAAAAAACCGTGGCTTTGTTTACTTGCACTTGGCGATCGATGTCAGCGCGGCTGAAATGCCCTTCAGCGAGAAGACATAGGAGGTGGGATTGCCGCGGCCGGACTTCGCCGTCACCTTCATGTCGGTGCCGGTCTTCATGGCGGCGATCAGCACCGGCTCCTCGGCGGCGTTCTCGACCCAGGCCGACTTGCCGCGCGTGAACATCGAGAACGACTTCTTGTCGATGGTGACGGTGGCCTTGGAGCCTTCCTGGAAATTGTAGCCGGCAATGAATTGCGGCTCGTAGGACACCTGCTGGCCGGGCCGCTGGCTGACGAAGAAGAACATGTCGCCATGGTCGAGCGTCGGCGGCTGCTTGTCGGTCGGCACGGTGAGCACGTAGCAGACCTTGCCGCCCGATGCCTGGTAGCTGTAGGTGCCCCAGGCATTGTGCTGGCCGATCTTGGTCGCCTGCTGCGCCAGAACAGGCGCTGCCGAGGCCACCAGGACCAGACTCGAAACCAGTGCTATCAATCCGCGCATCGTCTTTCCCGTATTCCAAATGGTGCGGAGGCGGGCCGCCTGGCGTCCTGCCGTCGCTTCATTTTGATTTAATCTGGGTTACCAAACGGTGAATTTCCCTCAACAAAAGGACGCTCACCCCAGGAAACCGCCGCCATTCCCGCGCCGCCGCCTTGTCAGCGGCCGGCGCGACGTCCCTTCGGCGACTTGGAGGCCACGAAAGCGGCAAGAGTTTGACTTTTCAAGCCAGGTCATCCAGCCATCCTGGCTTCCGAGCGCGTGACGAATTTCCCTCCAGCCGGTAGGATGCCTGCGTTCGCCCCCAAGGCGTTCCAAGTGCTTGGCTCGGCACCTCATTGGCGGCGTATGGGAGATTTCGGTCATGGCCATTTCCGAGACGGTCCTGATCCTGGCGGGCGGCACTGTCGTCCTGTCAATCATGTTCGGCATACGTGTTGCCATCCGGGCGGTGGCTAACGGCGCTGCGGCAGTGCCGCGACCGGATGGCGGGGAGGATGCAGGCGGATCGGGCGCACCCGACCTGGCTGGAGTCATCGCGCTGCCGCCTCTGATCTTTCTCGGCTTCCTGGCGGTGGCAGTGGTCCTCGAGGTGGTCATTCCGCTCCCGGCTTCGGCCGCGCAGGTGCCCGCCCACTATCTGGGCGGGGCCGTGCTCGCGGCGTGCGGCTTCGTCATCATCTTCATGGCGGCGGGGCGCTTTCACGCCGCTGGCACCAATATTCCGCCGACCCTGCCGACGACGGCCCTCGTCGTCGACGGCATCTACCGGCGAACCAGGAACCCGTTCTATCTGGGAGCAGTCTTCGTCTATCTGGGTCTGGGCGTCGCAGCGGGGAGTTTTTGGGCCATCGGACTGGTCATTCCGCTGCTGTGGGTGATCAATACCGGCGTCATCGCACGGGAAGAGCGCTATCTGGAGCGGAAATTCGGCCATGCGTATCGTGCCTACAAGGCGCGTGTGCGGCGGTGGATCTGACCAGCCACGGCGCCTGGGTCTCGTGCCATTCCTAGCGCCGCACCGGCTCAGCCCTTGTCGGCAATAGCGTCCCTGGCGGCCTGCCGATGCGCCGGTGTGATGTGGGCGCTGACGGCGGTGATCGCGGCGGTCAGCACAGCGATGTCGTCGGTGAAGCCGAGGCCGAAGATGAAGTCGGGGATGAGGTCCACCGGCAGGACGAAATAGCCGAGGGCCGCCACCAATATGCCCTTGGCGCGCAGCGGCGTGTTCTTGTCCATGGCGCAGTAGTAGGCGGCGACGACGTCTTCCATGAACGGGATCTGCCGCGCGGCCTTCTTGGCGGTGCGCCAGAATTTCTCGCGCACTTCACCCTCGCCGCCCAGCCTGTCGCCAAAGCCGAAGAAATCAAAACCGGATTCTTGCGCCATCAATCACTCCTTGCGGGTCTCATGCGCATCCTGGCGCATGCCTCGCGAGGGAAAATGTGGTGAAAGGTGAACCCGGCTGCAAGATGCGGGTGCCGATTTGGGGTCGCCGCTCACGGCCAAGCGTACACTCAGTCGCCGAAATAGCGGTTCATCTTCTTGGCCAGCGCGATGTCGAGCGCCGTGACGCCGCCGGAGTCATGGGTGTTCAGCGTCACGTCCACGGTCTTGTAGACATTTGACCAGTCGGGGTGATGGTCCATCTTCTCGGCTGCCAGTGCGACGCGGGTCATGAAGGCGAAGGCTTCGGAAAAATTCTTAAAGACGAAGCTGCGCTTGATCGAGGCGCCGTCCGTGGCCAGCGACCAGTCGCCGAGTTCGGCAAGGGCAGCGGTGATGGCGTCCTTGCTGAGTTTTTCTCTCGTCATGATGATTCCCGTGCTATCTCGAATTTGACCCTCACCATAATGCAAGTCGCCCAAAAGTGCTTTGCGGTTTTGGGGTTCCAAATGCACAAACGGCGCATATCGAATGAGCATAAAGCCCATAAATTCCATTCTTTTCGTCTGTCTCGGCAACATCTGCCGGTCACCTCTGGCCGAGGGCGTTTTTCGCGCCGTCTGGGCCGAGCGTGGCCGGGGCCGGAATATCCAGCTCGATTCGGCCGCCACCAGCGGCTGGGAGGTCGGCTCGGCGCCCGATCCACGCTCGATCGCGGTTGCCTTGCGCCACGGCATCGACATTTCCGGGCAGAGGGCACGCAAGGTCAGGCCTGAGGACTTCTCCCGTTTCGACCTGATCCTCGGCATGGACCGCTCGAATGTCGCCGATCTCAAGGCGCTGGCACCGGCTGCGCGGGACCGGCTGCAGCTGTTCCTGGAGTTCGCACATGGACAGGCGTGCGACGTGCCCGATCCCTATTATGACGGGCCGGAGGCCTTTGCCGACGTCTACCGCATGATCCGCGAGGCGTCGGAGGCGCTGGCGACACGGCTGGCCGCGCGGGCATCGGTGCCGGATAGCGGCCAGGCTTCCTCGACGATATAGGGACCGCCGCCGACCGAATCGCGCGACGACATCAAGACGAAGCGGCCGATGCGGAACGGCAGCGTCGAGAAATTGCCACGCGCCGACAGATATTGCGCGACATCCACCGGGGTCGAATTGCGCAGGCGCGCAAGGGTTACATGCGGCATGAACTTGCGAGGGTCGGCTGGGATGCCGAGCCGCTGGCAGATGCGCTCGATTTCGCCTTGAAGCGCGGCCAGATCGGGCGAGGCGGACGCGCCGGCCCACACCGCATGCGGCTTCTTCTGGCCGAAAGCGCCGACACCGGACAAGGTCAGCGAGAAGGAGGGACGATGAACCCGGTCGAGCGCGTTGGCGATCTCGTCGGCGACATGGCCCTCGACATCGCCGATGAAGCGCAGCGTCAGATGGTAGTTTTCGACATCGATCCAGCGCGCCCCGGGCAGGCCGCCCCGGAGCAGGGACAGCGAAAGGGCGGCGTCACGCGGAATTTCGAGGGCGGTGAAAAGACGCGGCATGAAGAGCCTCCCTTCCTCGAATCGAACTGTCATCCCTAGCGAATCATCGATAGTCAAATGGAGCAAGAGGTTTATTGGTCACAGGCTTTGCCAAAAGTTTCCGTTAGAGCGTTTCACCGTTTCCCGGAAACGGCGAAACGCTCTAACTCTTTGTTTTGACACAATTCCGGACGGAAAACCGTTTCACACTTTTCCTGGAATTGCTCTAAGGAAAGCGGCTTTATCCGGCCTCACGCACCTCCAGGCACCGCCGCGATGGCCTTCTCAACCGTCGGCAGGATGCGCTCGACCATCTGATCGACCCCTTTGGCGTTCGGGTGCATCCCGTCCTCGAGCTGCAGGCCGGGCTGGCCGGCGACGCCGTCGAGGAAGAACGGATAGAGCGCGACATCGTATGTCTTCGCCAGGTCCGGAAAGATGGCGTCGAAGGCGGTCTGGTAGTCGGCGCCGAGATTGGGTGCGGCGCGCATGCCGGCCAGAAGCACAGCGATCTTGCGTTGTTTCAGCTTGCCCAGCATCTCGTCGAGGTTCTTCCTGGCGATATCGGGCGAGACGCCGCGCAGCATGTCGTTGGCGCCGAGTTCGAGGATGACCAGCTGGGTTCCGTCCGGCACCGACCAATCGAGCCGCGCCAGGCCGCCGCTCGTGGTGTCGCCGGAAACGCCGGCATTGGCGACGATCACATCATGGCCCTTGGCGCGCAGTGCCGCCTGGAGCTTGTCGGTAAAACCCTCGCCGGGCCCGAGGCCAAAACCCGCCATCAGGCTGTCACCGAAGCCGACGATCTTGAAGGGCTCGGCCCGCGCCGACGAAATGGCGCCGCAAACGGCGAGGAAAAGGATCAAGCCTGCGGCTATCTGGCGTTTGAAAGACATGCGGCAGGCCCCATATGACAGAAAACTCTTCCGGCGACGGCTTCCGGCAAGCAGAGCCTTCACGTTCCATATAGGACACTTTCATTTTGACAGAAGCCGTCATCGCGCTGAAAGACGTATCGCTGACGCTCGGCGAAGGCGCTTCGTCCGTCCATGTGCTGAAGGCCGTCAGCCTCGAAGTGGCGCGCGGCGAAGCGACCGGCATTGTCGGGCCTTCGGGATCCGGCAAGTCGACACTGCTGATGGTTCTGGCAGGTCTGGAACGGGTCGATTCGGGTACGGTACGAATCGCCGGCGAGCTGCTCAACGGCAAAAGCGAGGATCAGATTGCTTCGTTTCGTGGCCGAAACATTGGCATTGTTTTCCAGTCATTCCACCTCATCCCCAATATGACGGCGCTTGAAAATGTCGCGGTGCCGCTGGAACTGGCCGGGCATGCCGATCCGTTTTCGGTGGCGGCACGCGAGCTGGCGGCGGTGGGCCTCTCCGACCGCGTCACCCATTATCCCGGCGAGCTCTCGGGCGGTGAACAGCAGCGTGTGGCGATCGCCCGGGCGCTGGCGCCGTCGCCGCGCATTCTCATTGCCGACGAGCCGACCGGCAATCTCGACCAGGCGACCGGGCGGCAGGTCGCCGACCTCCTGTTCGCCAAGGCGGCCGAGCGCGGCATGACGCTGGTGCTGGTCACCCATGATCCCGCACTTGCGGCGCGCTGCTCGCGCCAGGTCTCGATGCGCTCCGGCCGGATCGAGGCGCCGGCGCCGTTGAAGGTCACCGCTTGATGCCACTGGCGCAGACGCTGAAGCTTGCCGTCCGCTTCTCGCTGCGCGAGATGCGTGGCGGCCTGTCCGGCTTCCTGATCTTCCTAGCGTGCATCGCGCTCGGCGTCGCGGCGATCGGCGGCGTCAATTCGGTTGCCCGCTCGATCAGCGCCGGCGTCGCCGATCAGGGCCAGACGCTGCTCGGCGGCGATCTCCGCTTCCAGATCAACCAGCGCGATGCCAGCCTGGCGGAGCACGGCTTCCTCGACGGGCTGGGCACAGTTTCGCGCACCGCCAGCATGCGCTCGATGGCGCGTCTCGCCGACGGAACGGACCAGGCGCTGGTCGAGGCCAAGGCGGTCGACGAGGCCTATCCGCTCTATGGTAGGCTGGAAACCGAACCGAAGCTGTCGAAACAGGAGCTGTTCGGCGAAGAATTCGGCGTCTTCGGCGCGGCGGCACCCGATCTGCTGTTCGAACGGCTGCATCTCAAGCTCGGCGACCGGCTGAAGCTCGGCACCGCCACCTTCGAACTGCGCGCCAAGCTGGTCACCGAGCCGGATGCCGTGTCCGACGGTTTCGGCTTCGCGCCAAGGCTGATGATCTCGACCGAAGGCCTGGCCGCCACCGGGCTGGTGCAGCCGGGCAGCCTGGTCGAAAATGCCTACAAGGTCCGGCTGCCCGCCGACGCCGACGAGGCGCGGCTCAAGGCGATCCAGGACCAGGCGGCGAAAGATTTTCCCGAGGCTGGCTGGTCGATCCGCACGCGCGGCAATGCGGCACCGGCGCTGTCGTCCAACATTGAACGCTTCTCGCAATTCCTGACGCTGGTCGGGCTGACGGCGCTGGTGGTCGGCGGCGTCGGCGTCGCCAATGCGGTACGCGCCTATCTCGACGGCAAGCGCGGCGTCATCGCCACTTTCAAGAGCCTCGGCGCTTCCGGCGGCTTCGTCTTTGCCGTCTATCTCGTGCAGATCCTGATCATCGCGGCACTTGGCATCGCCGCTGGCCTGGTGCTCGGCGCGCTGATGCCGTTCGTGGCGAGTGCCGCGCTCCAATCCGTCATTCCGGTGCCGGCGCAAGGCGGCTTCTACCCCGGCGCGCTCGCCATGGCGGCACTGTTCGGTTTGCTGGTGACGCTGGCCTTCGCGCTGCTGCCGCTCGGCCGCGCCCGCGACGTGCCGGCAACCGCGCTGTTCCGCGAGATGGGTCTGGACGGCCGTGGCTTGCCGCGTCCGATCTATGTCGCATCGGCCATCGGCATCGCTCTGCTGCTGGCGGCGCTCGCCATCCTGTTTTCCGGTGACCAGCGCATCGCCTCGATCTTCGTCGGCGCCACCATCTTCGCCTTCCTGGTGCTGCGGCTGGTCGGCGCGCTGGTGCAATGGGCGGCAAGGAAGAGCCCGCGCGTGCGCTTCGTGGCGCTCAGGCTTGCCGTCGGCAACATCCATCGGCCGGGCGCCTTGACGCCGTCGGTGGTGCTGTCGCTGGGGCTCGGGCTGACGCTGTTGGTGACGCTGGCGCTGATCGACGGCAATCTCAGGCAGCAGATCTCCGGCAGCCTGCCGGAGCGGGCGCCGAACTTCTTCTTCGTCGACATCCAGAGCAGCGATGTCGATGCGTTCTCCGCACTGATCGGCAAGGAGGCGCCAAAGGGGACGTTGGCCAAGGTGCCGATGTTGCGCGGCCGGGTGATGGCGCTCAACGGCGTCGATGTCGACAAGGTCAATGTGCCTGCCGAAGGCGCTTGGGTGCTGAAAGGCGATCGCGGCCTGACCTATGATGCCAGGCAGCCGGAAAACGCGACGCTGACCGAGGGCAAATGGTGGCCGGACAACTATGCCGGCGAACCGCTGGTGTCGTTCTCGGCGCAAGAAGGCAAGGAGATCGGGCTGAAGCTCGGCGACACCGTGACCGTCAATGTGCTTGGCCGCAACGTGACGGCGAGAATCGCCAATTTCCGCCAGGTCCAATGGGAAACGATGGGCATCAACTTCGTCATGGTGTTCTCGCCCAACACATTCACTGGGGCGCCGCATGGCTGGATGGCGACGCTGACCGAAAAGACGGCCACGACAGCCGATGACGCGCGCATCCTCAATGCCGTCACCCGCGCCTTCCCGGCGGTGACGACGGTGCGCGTCAAGGATGCGCTCGATGTCGTCAACCGGCTGGTCGGCCAACTCGGCACCGCGATCCGGGTAGCCGCCGGCGTGGCGCTGATTGCTTCGGTGCTGGTGCTGGCCGGCGCGCTCGCCGCCGGCAACCGGGCGCGCATCCACGACGCCGTGGTGCTGAAGACGCTCGGCGCCACCAGGAGAACGCTGATCACGGCCTTCTCTCTCGAGTACATGCTGATCGGACTGGCCACCGCCATCTTCGCGCTGGCGGCCGGCGGCATCGCGGCCTGGTACATTGTCGCCCGCATCATGACGCTGCCGTCGCATTTCATGCCGGAGGTTGCGGTGGCGACCATTCTGTTTTCGCTCGTCATCACCGTCGGCATCGGCCTCGCCGGCACCTGGCGGGTGCTTGGCCACAAGGCAGCGCCGGTGCTGCGCGAGCTGTAATTTCAGAGCCTCAGCGGCCATCCCGGATTAAATCTTGGTAAGGATGCCGGCCGGAAAGCCCGGGAATCGGCCTTTCGGCCTCTCACGAACCGTTACATCCGGTTACGGTCTTGTTCTTGACGCGAATAACCATCATATTTCGCCACAGGCATGCTGGAGCCCCGCCAGCGGCGCCTGGGTCCGCAAGAGGCCCGACACCGGACGGGGCAGAAGCAATAGAGGATTCCAATGGCTGATCCCATTCGCAATTATCAGACGTCGGCGGTGCCCGGCGTCCGCGCCGACATCGATCAGGGTCTGCGCGCCTATATGATCAAGGTCTACAATCTGATGGGGCTTGGCCTTCTCATCACCGGCCTTGCCGCTGTCGGCACGATCATGCTGGCCACCACCACCGATCCGGCTTCGGCTGTCGCAACGCTGCCGAGCGGCGAAATGCTGACCTCCTTCGGCTATGCGATCTTCGGCTCGCCGCTGCGCTGGGTGGTGATGCTGGCGCCGCTGGCCGCCGTGTTCTTCCTGTCGTTCAGGATTCAGTCGATGAGCGTCGCTGCCGCGCAGACGACGTTCTGGGTCTATGCCGGCCTCGTCGGCCTATCGCTGTCGTCGATCTTCCTGGTCTACACCACGGCCAGCATCTCGCAGACCTTCTTCGCCACCGCCGCCGCCTTCGGTGCGTTGTCGCTGTTCGGCTACACGACCAAGCGTGACCTGACGGCGATGGGCTCGTTCCTGATCATGGGCGTGTTCGGCCTGATCATAGCGATGGTGATCAACATCTTCCTGCAGTCGTCGGCGCTGTCCTTCGCCGTTTCGGCGATCGGCGTGCTGGTCTTCGCCGGCCTGACCGCCTATGACACGCAGAAGATCAAGGAAATGTATTTCGACGGTGATGCTTCCGATGTCGCCGGCCGCAAGGCCATCATGGGCGCGCTGAGGCTCTATCTCGACTTCATCAACCTGTTCATGTTCCTGCTGCAGTTCATGGGCGACCGCCGCTAAGGCTTCGCGTCATGTTCTGAACTGGACCATAGAGTTTGGAAGGGGCGGCCCAACGGCCGCCCTTTTCTTTTGCGCCGGTGTTTGCTGTTATCGCAGGCAGACAGAAGGCTTGCATAAAGAATGAGCAATATTGTGATTCGGACCGCGACGCCGGCCGACCTCGACACCATCACCGAAATCTACGCCGACGCGGTGACACATGGCACGGCGAGCTACGAGCTGGAGCCGCCCAGCCGCGCCGAGATGGGCACGCGATTCGACACACGCTCACGGCCGGCGGCTTCCCCTATCTGGTGGCGGAAAAGGACGGCGCCGTGCTTGGCTATGCCTATGCCGGCGCCTTCCGGCCGCGCCCGGCCTATCGCTTCGTCGTCGAGGATTCGGTCTATGTCGCGCCTGAAGCCAAGGGCCAGGGTGTCGGCCTCCAGCTGATGCAGAGCCTGATCGCGGCGGCCGAGGCGGCGGGTTTTCGCCAGATCGTCGCGGTGATTGGCGACGGCCATGCCGACAGCGCCTCGGTCAGGCTGCACGAAAAGCTCGGCTTTCGCCATTCAGGCCGGCTCGAAGGCTCTGGCTACAAGCACGGGCGCTGGCTGGACACGGTGTTCATGCAGCTGTCGCTGAATGGCGGGGCGTCGCTGCCGCCCGATCCGGCCTCGCTGCCGGAACGGAGATTTCGGGGGGAATTGAGGAACTGAGGAATTGAGGAGTCGAAAGAAAGGCGCTTAACGCCTGATGTAGCCGCCGTCTTCTTTGTTCTTCAATTCCTCAGTTCCTCAGTTCCCCGCTCAGGCCTCTACAACCTTGAGCTTGGAATCGAAGATGCCAAGCACGCGGCCGAGTTCTTGCCCGCGCTTGAGGATGCGGCCGCCGGCGGCGATGACGGCGAAGGCGCCCTGCTTGCGCGCCAGTTTCGGGTCCTTGACGATCTGGAAAAGCGGCACTTCGCTGGCACGGCGGAAGACGGAAAACACGGCCCTGTCGGTGAGATGATCGATGGCGTAGTCGCGCCATTCATTGGCGGCGACCATGCGTCCGTAGAGTCTGAGGATCTGGTCCAGTTCACGCCGGTCGAAGCGCACCGGCTGGTCGAGGCGTGCGCTGCGCACCGGCTGGTCGAGGCGTGCGCTGCGCACCTCGTGCAGCGGGATCAATATTGCGGATGCGTCAGCATCCCCCGTCCCGCCGCTGTCGTCAGTCATGCCTCGATCCTTCAAAATGAATCTTTGCCAACCAAAATTGGCCCCTTCGCGCTGCAATTGCAAGAGCCGGCGAAGCGGTGGCGGCGGCGCGCTGTTTCTGCAACGTCCAGTCACGTTTGCGAACCGCATGTTGGAATTGGTGATGCTTCGCCACATTCTCGCCATTTTTTATCCGCGCTCATGCCCCAATGTCCGACGAATTTACCGGCGTTGCCTGAGACGGTTCGGTCCGGCACCGGCTCGTAAACCCCAAGCCCCCCGCCCACGGGTCTGCGTCGGATCGAACCAACCTCGGTTTTTCCTTGGAAAAATCGGGTGCGACGATCCCAAAACCTAAATGACCGGCGTCAGAAGCAAGCTGACGTCGGTTTTTTCATGCCTGCAAAGGTTGGATCGAGGCAGACCCGTTTGACAGGTGTGCGGCTTCCTTGCTTTATCCACCAACGTTGCGATCCTTCGCGCCCCCCTCTGTCCTGCCGGACATCTCCCCCACAAGGAGAGAGATTGGCTATCATCACCGCCTTCGCCAATCTCCAACGTCGATAGGCAGGTGATACAGTGAAGCTGCCGATCTCCCCCGATGTGGGGGAGATGCCCGGCAGGGCAGAGGGGGGGCTGTCCCGCCGTCATCTCACAACCTCCGCACCGCTACGGGGCTGCGCAACGCGGCGTGGCTACTCAAACTGCGGAGGGGTCTACGGCTTGTGGATGAAGGCGGCGCCGAGGATGGGGCCTGGCATGCCGTCCTTGCCGACCGATTGCAGAAGCACGGCGCAGCCGCCCTTCTTGGTGATCTCGCTCATCGGCAATTCATAGCGTTGCGCCTTGCCGTGCCACATGCCGGCAGTCTGGATGCCGGTGACCGCGTTCCAGTAGGTCATCTTGCGGCCGGAGTTCTCGCCCTGGGCGATCTTGACCGTCTGCGGCGGCTCGAAATAGACGATGACGACATGGGCGTCGCTCGGACCGGCGCCGGCATCGCCGGCATCGATGATCACGCGGTCGCTGGTGCGGCTGACCTTGACGGGCACATGCATGCCTTCGCCGGATCTCGCCATGCGGGCGAGCGCGCCGTCGACCTCGCCGCGATTGGCGCCGTTGACATGCACGCGGCCATTGAGGACCGCCTGCGGCGTATAGACCGAGCGGCTGCCGAAGGCGCGCATGTAATCATATTGCCGCTCGGTGTTTTCCTTGCGGCTCAGCGTGTCCTTCCAGCCGAGATAGTCCCAATAGTCGACGTGATAGGAGAGCGCGACGATGTCTTCCTTGGTGGCAAGTTCAGCGAAGAAGGCATCGGCCGGCGGGCAGGAACTGCAGCCCTGGCTGGTGAACAGTTCGACCACGCCGAGTGGCTTGTCGGGTTGGGGTTTTTCGACCTGGATTCTTTCGGCCTCGCCGGCATGGCCAGCATCGGCAAAAGCCGAGAAGGCCAGCGCAAAGGCTGCCAGCCAAAGTGATCTTCGCCAGGCCATGACCATTCCAATTCCCGCCGGTGGCGCCGGCTTTGTTCTGATTGTCGGAAATATGTGGCAGAAGCGGAAGTCAACGGGAAGTCACGTTGCAGTGAAATTTTGCCGTTGCAGCCGCAGGTAAGGCCGCAATAGGAGAGACACTGCATTTCACGACGTGGTTCGATTCGGGGGTGGCATCATCACCATGTGGCAAACTCTCCTGACCCCGGTCGATCTCTATTGCGAGCGGACCGGGCCTGAACTTTGGGCCGAGCCGACGAATGCTTTGACCAACCTTGCTTTCATTGCTGCGGGATTATGGGGTGTGCGGGAAGTACGCCGATGCAAGGCCGGTACCTTTGCCGAGGTGCTGGCCTGGTGGGTGGTGGCGATCGGCATCGGCTCGACGATCTTCCATACCTTTGCCACCAAGGGCACGATCTGGGCCGATATCCTGCCGATCGCCGGTTTCACGCTCGCCTATACGCTGTTCAATCTGCGCCGCTTCCTCGGCATGGACTGGGGCAAGGCGATTGCGATCTTCGTCGTCTTCTATGCGGTGGCAGGCGCGATAACCTTCGCCGTGCCGGACTGGCTGCGCCAGGCGTCGAACGGCACGACGAGCTACCTGCCGCCGTTCCTGGCGCTCGCCTTCTTCGGCATCTGGGTGACGGCCGGCGGCAACCGGGCCGGCTGGTACAATCTGGCGGGGTCGGCGATCTTCGTGGTGTCCGTCATCTGCCGCATGATCGACCCGATGGTCTGCGCCAGCTTTCCGCTCGGCACGCATTTCCTGTGGCACATCTTCAACGGGCTGATGCTGGGGGTGCTGCTGGCGGCGACGGCGCGATTTGGAGCGCCGAGAAGGAGGGCAGTAGGGCAGTAGGGCAGGAGGGCAGGAGGGCAGGAGGGCAGGAGGGCAGTAGGGCAGTAGGGCAGTAGGGCAGTAGGGCAGTAGGGCAGTAGGGCAGTAGGGCAGTAGGGCAGTAGGGAGATGACTTCCTTGCCCTACTGCCTTATTCCCTTACTACGCTGCCAGATCGCGCAGCACGTATTGCAAAATGCCGCCGTTCTTGAAGTAGTCGAGCTCGTCCAGCGTATCGATGCGGCAGATGATCGGCACGTTCTTCACCGTGCCGTCGCCATAGGTGACCTTGGCGGTCATCGTCTGGCGCGGCTTGATGGCGCTCAGCCCGTCGATCTCGACCAGTTCGTCACCCTTGAGGTTGAGCGAGGCCCAGGAGGTGCCTTCCTCGAAGACGAAGGGGATGACGCCCATGCCGACCAGGTTCGAGCGATGGATGCGCTCGAAGGACTGGGCGATGACCGCGCGGACGCCAAGCAGGTTGGTGCCCTTGGCCGCCCAGTCGCGCGACGAGCCGTTGCCGTATTCGACGCCGGCGAAGATGACCAGCGGCACGCCTTCCTTCTTGTACTCCATCGCCGCGTCGTAGATCGATTCCTCTTCTTTCGTGGGATAGTGGATGGTGTAGCCGCCCTCGCGGCCATTCTCGCCCAGCATGTGGTTGCGGATGCGGATGTTGGCGAAGGTGCCGCGCATCATCACCTCATGATTGCCGCGCCGCGTGCCGTACTGGTTGAAGTCGGCGACGCCGACACCATGGTCGGTGAGGTATTTGCCGGCTGGCGAAGCGGCCTTGATCGAACCCGCCGGCGAGATGTGGTCGGTGGTGATCTTGTCGCCGAACAGGCCGAGCACGCGGGCGCCCTTGATGTCGCCGATCTTGCCGAAACCGGCAGTCATCCCCGCGAAATAGGGCGGGTTCTGCACATAGGTCGAATTGTCGTCCCAGGCATAGGTCTGGCCTTCCGGCGCCTGCACCTTCTGCCAGTGCTCGTCGCCCTTGAAGACGTCGGCATATTTGCGGGCGAACAGCTCGCGGGTGACGTTCTTCTCGATGAACTCCTGGATCTCGGCCGAACTCGGCCAGATATCCTTGAGGTAGACCGGATTGCCGTTCTTGTCCTCGCCGAGCGGCTCGGTGGTCAGGTCCTTGGTGACGGTTCCAGCGAGCGCATGGGCGACGACCAGCGGCGGCGACGCCAGGTAGTTCGCCTGCACGTCGGGCGAGACGCGGCCTTCGAAGTTGCGGTTGCCGGACAAGACCGCCGCGGCGATCAGGCCCTTGTCGTTGATGGTTTTCGAGATCGGCGCCGGCAGCGGCCCGGAATTGCCGATGCAGGTGGTGCAGCCGAAGCCGACCAGGTTGAAGCCGATCTGGTCGAGCTCCTTCTGCAGGCCGGATTTTTCGAGGTATTCAGCCACGACCTGGCTGCCGGGGGCGAGCGAGGTCTTCACCCACGGCTTCTGCTTGAGGCCGAGGCGGTTGGCGTTGCGGGCCAAGAGGCCTGCACCGATCAGCACGCTCGGGTTCGAGGTGTTGGTGCACGAGGTGATGGCGGCGATGACGACGTCGCCATGGCCGAGGTCATGGTCGGTGCCTTCGACGGCGTAGCGCTTGGAGATTTCAGCCGCCTTCTTGTATTCGGTCTCCATCGCCTTGGCGAAACCGGCCGGAATGCCTTCGAGCGCGACACGGCCCTCGGGGCGCTTGGGGCCGGCCATCGACGGCACGACGCTGCCGAGTTCCAGTTCGAGCAGGTCGGTGAAGACCGGGTCGGCGGAGCCCGCTTCGCGCCACATGCCTTGCGCCTTGGAATAGGCCTCGACCAGCGCGATGCGGCTTTCCTCGCGGCCGGACATCGTCAGGTAGCGGATGGTTTCCGAATCGACCGGGAAGAAGCCGCAGGTTGCGCCATATTCGGGCGCCATATTGCCGATGGTGGCGCGATCGGCCAGCGTCATGTTGGACAGGCCAGGACCGAAGAACTCGACGAACTTGCCGACGACGCCCTTCTTGCGCAGCATCTGGGTGACGGTGAGCACGAGGTCGGTGGCGGTGACGCCTTCTTTCAATTTGCCGGTGAGGCGGAAGCCAATCACTTCGGGCAGAAGCATGGAGACGGGCTGGCCGAGCATGGCCGCCTCGGCCTCGATGCCGCCGACGCCCCAGCCGAGCACACCAAGGCCGTTGATCATGGTGGTGTGCGAATCGGTGCCGACGCAGGTGTCGGGATAGGCTGTCGTTTCGCCGTCCTCGGTGTTGGTCCAGACGACCTGGCCGAGATATTCGAGGTTGACCTGGTGGCAGATGCCGGTGCCGGGCGGCACGACGCGGAAGTTGCGGAACGCCTGCTGGCCCCATTTCAGGAACTTGTAGCGCTCCTCGTTGCGCTCATATTCGAGCTCGACATTGCGGGCGAAGGCCAGCGGCGTGCCGAACTCGTCGACGATGACGGAATGGTCGATGACCAGATCGACGGGCACCAGCGGGTTGATCTTCTGCGGGTCGCCGCCGAGCGAGGCCATGGCGTCGCGCATGGCGGCCAGATCGACCACAGCCGGAACGCCGGTGAAATCCTGCATCAGCACGCGGGCCGGGCGATAGGCGATCTCGACGCCGGCGGTGCCCTTGTCGGTCAGCCAGCCGGCCACCGCCTGGATTGATTCCTTGGTGACGGAGCGGCCGTCCTCATTGCGCAAAAGGTTCTCCAGCAGCACCTTCATCGAATAGGGCAGCTGGGCAATACCGGTGAGGCCGTTCTTCTCGGCCTCGATGAGGTCGAAATAGCCATATTCGGTGCCGCCTGCGGTCAGGGTGCGGCGGCAATTGAAACTATCGAGGGATTTTGACACGTGCGATCCGTCCTTGTCTGTTCAGCCTGAAAGGGAACGGACGCCGATGGCATGCAATCACGCGCAAAGGTGCGGGTACGGCCATTTCCGCTGTCCGTTCCCAAGCAACCCGAGCCGTTCAAGGCGGCGCGTGCGCTGGTTCGGCGCAAATTCTGTTCCCGCGCCGACCGCTGGCACGGATGCACCGCATATAGAGAATTTTCTGGAATAGTTCTAGACAGTCGGAGAGCAAATTTGTGCGATGCGGCAGCGCTCGCGAAACATTGTTTTCAGGGCAGGCGAGGGATGCGGCTTATCGCCGAAAATCTGGGCGGCGAACGTGGCGGCGAGGCGGTTTTTTCTGGGGTTGGCTTTGACCTCGGGGATGGCCAGGCGCTGGTTGTCACCGGGCCGAATGGATCAGGCAAATCGACCCTATTGAGAGTCATTGCCGGGCTGCTGCCGGTGGCGGAGGGCCGCGTGCAGATTGAAGGCGGCGGCGAGGCGTTTCCGTCGATCGCTTCGGCCGGTCACTACCTTGGCCACCAGAATGCGATGAAGACGGCACTGAGTGTGGCGGAGAATCTGCGCTTCTGGCGCGACTTCAATGGCGGCGGAGATTCGAGCGTCGATGAGGCGCTGGAGACGGTCGGGCTGGGCGGCATCGGCCATCTGCCGTTCGGCTATCTCTCAACCGGCCAGCGGCGCCGCGCCGCGATCGCCAAGCTTTTGGTCAGCCATAGGCCGCTGTGGCTGCTTGATGAGCCGACCGCGGGGTTGGACAAGGCTTCGGAGGTGCGGTTTGCGGGGCTGATGACGAAGCATTGTGCTGGGGGCGGGATGATTGTCGCGGCGACGCATCTGCCGCTGGGGATCGAGGCGGCGAAGGCGTTGGTGATGGGCTCCTCACCCTCCCCCTTGTGGGGAGGGTCGATCCGCGAAGCGGAGCGGGGTGGGGGTCTCTCATGAGGACCGCCGCTCCCCCACCCCGGCGCTGCGCGCCGACCCTCCCCACAAGGGGGAGGGTGAAGTGCTAGCCCTCTTCGCCCGCGACATCCGCCTCAACATCCGCGCTGGCGGCGGCGCTTTGACCGGCGTCATCTTCTTCCTCGCCGTCATCGCCACCATTCCCTTCGGCGTCGGGCCGGACCTGAAGCTGCTTGCCCGCATCGGTCCGGCGATCCTGTGGATCGGCGCGCTGCTGTCCTGCCTGCTCGGGCTTGACCGGCTGTTCCAGGCCGACCGCGAGGATGGTTCGCTCGATCTCCTGGTGCTCGGCAACGACCGGCACATGCTGGCGCTGACCGTATTGGTGAAATGCCTGGCGCATTGGGCGGGGAGCGTGCTGCCGCTGGTCATCGCCGCCCCCTTGCTCGGCCTGTTCATGAACATGGAGCCGCTCGCCATCGGCGCCACGGCGCTGACGCTGCTGGTCGGCACGCCGGCGATCACCTTCATCGGCGCGGCGGGTGCTGCCGTTGCAGTGGCGCTGCCGCGCGGTGGGCTGCTGATCTCTGTGCTGGTGCTGCCGCTGACCATACCGGTGCTGATCTTCGGCGTTTCGGCGAGCTATGGCGCGACGGCCAATCCCGACCCCTTCCTGCAGCCCTTCCTCATTCTTGCCGCGCTGACGCTGTTTCTTGCGGTGCTGGGACCGGTCTCGGCAGCGCTGGCGCTGCGGCATGGAACGGATTGATGCAGGCGCACAAGCCTAGAGGCCGCGACGCGGCGTCCGATTGCGAAGCCGATGGCGCGAAGCTAAGGAAGGCCATGAACGAGCACGGCGAAAAGATCCGACTGGAAAAGGATACGGCGATGGAGCGGCCCGCATGAGCGCGCATGCGCTCTATGTCACCGCGGCCTATGGCATCACGGCGGTCGTGCTGGCCGGGCTGATCGGCTGGATTCTGTTCGACCAGAGGGCCTGCAAGCGCGAGCTCGCCGAACTTGAGGCGGCCGGCGTGCGGCGGCGGTCGGACAAGGCCGGGACGGTAAAGCCGTGAGCGAAACCGAAACACCGCCGACACCCAGTCGCCGCCTGTTCGTGCTTTTGCCGCTGCTGGTCTTCCTCGGCCTTGCAGGCCTGTTCCTGTCGCAGCTGCTGTCGGGGCGCGATGTCTCGGAAGTGCCGTCGGCGCTGATCGGGCTGCCGGCGCCGCAGACCAATTTGCCGGCGCTGGAGGGGTCAAACCTGCCGGGGCTTGATTCCAGGGCGTTTGCCGGCAAGGTCACGCTGGTCAATGTGTTTGCGTCATGGTGCGCGCCCTGCCGGGAAGAGCATCCGGTGCTGCTGGCGCTGTCGCAGGACAAGCGGTTCGTGATGGCGGCGCTGAACTACAAGGACCGGCCGGAAAACGCCCGCCGGTTCCTCGGCGATCTCGGCAATCCGTTCCAGGCCATCGGCGTCGACGAAGCCGGCCGCACGGCGATCGACTGGGGTGTCTATGGCGTGCCGGAAACCTTCATCATCGGCAAGGATGGCAAGATCGCCTACAAGCATGTCGGCCCGCTGACGGCGGAGTCGGCAAGGGATCTCTTGCTGCCGCAGATCGACAAGGCGCTGGCGGTTCCGGGTTAGGCGGCAGTGCTAAGCCCCCTCATCCGGCCGCTACGCGGCCACCTTCTCCCCGAGGGGAGAAGAGGCTGGGGCTCGTGCCGGCTCCCTCCTCTCCCCTCGGGGAGAGGTCGGATTGCCCGAATTGCCCTTGCAATTCGGTTTGGCAATCTGGGTGAGGGGGCAGTGCCCCGCTGTCCGGAAAACCGACTGAAAAGATCAGCCGTAGATCTGCTTGTGGATCTGGTAGAGCATTTCCGAGCGGTCGGCGCGCATGTCGGCCAGATCGCGGCTGGTGAAGCTGTCGATTTCGGCGACGAGGCGGTTGTAGTGCTTGCGCTTGGCGATGCTGCTGCGAGCGCGGTTCATGAGATCGTTGAAGATCATAGCAAGGGTCCTTTCGTGCCGCATTCTGGCGGCGGGTTTCTTCCTCCCTTGGTCAATACGGAACATGACATAGGAATGGTGCATTGCAAAAAGAAGATGTTGCAATGCACCATTGCACGCAGCGCATAGCCGGTTAATCGAGTCCTAAGGCACGTCGTGTTGGACGGTCGCGGGGCCGGACATGGCCGCACGGTGGCTTCCTGTCCATTTTGTCATACAAATTGCGAGGGAGCCATCTTGCCAGATCGAGCGCGGGCTGGCTTGATCCGGCGTCACGTGATGCCGGGAGGAAATGCATGGCGGCCGCAGACTATTATGAAATTCTCGATCCGCGTTTCGCGCGCCTGTTCAACGGCAGCGCGCAAGTGGACAAGCTGTTCACCGGATGCCGCTGGGCGGAAGGGCCGGCCTGGTTCGCCGCCGGGCGCTACGTCGTCTGGTCCGACATTCCGAACAACCGCATGCTGCGCTATGACGAGACGGATGGCAGCGTCAGTGTCTTCCGCCAGCCGTCGGGCAATTCCAACGGCAACACCGTCGACCGGCAGGGCCGGCTGGTCACTTGCGAGCATTCGGGCCGCCGCGTCAGCCGCACCGAGCATGACGGCTCCGTCACCACCATCGCCGCCAAATGGAAGGGCAAGCGGCTGAACTCGCCCAACGACGCGGTGGTCAGGTCCGACGGCTCGATCTGGTTCACCGACCCGAGCTACGGCATCGACACCGACTATGAGGGCGACAAGGCCGAGAGCGAGATTGGCGCCTGTTATGTCTACCGCGTCGATCCCGATACCGGCGAAGTCGAGGCCGTCATCACCGACATGGTAAGACCCAACGGGCTTGCCTTCTCGCTGGACGAGAGCCTGCTCTACGTCGTCGACACCGGTCGCACGCATGGCGCTGAGAACCCGGCGCATATGCGGGTGTTCAACGTCGGCAAGCACGGCAAGAAGGTTTCCGGCGGCAAGGTCTTCGCCGACTGCACCGCCGGCCTGTTCGACGGTTTCCGGCTCGACGCGGACGGACGCATCTGGACGAGCGCTGCCGATGGCATCCATTGCTACGATCCGGACGGCACGCTGATCGGCAAGGTCAAGGTGCCCGAAGTGACCGCCAATTGCGTGTTCGGCGGCGCCAAGCTGAACTGTCTCTATATCGCCGGCACCACCTCGCTCTATTCGGTGCGGCTGATGGTGAATGGGGCCAAGACTTTTTGAGGCTGCTCGAAACGCTTCTCTGGCGACCCTTGATGGCGTTTCTGCGTATAACCGCAGCGCCTGCCGCGCTACGGTTGCCGGCACCGCCGCCATGCGATTCGCCAGAGCGAATTTCGAAACCATCTGCCGGCGGTATCAGAGACAATTCAAGGGGAGGGCGTCATGCCATTCGTCAACATCCGCATCGTCAAGGAAGTGATCGCCGCCGATCCGGCAGGCAAGAAGGCTGATATCGCCAAGAAAGTCACGGCAGCCATCATGGAGGCGACCGGACTCGGCAATGACGATGTCTGGGTGGTTTTCGAAGAGGTCAACGCCCGCGACTGGTATGTCGGCAAGACCGATGTCGAGACGCTGCGGAAGGGGTAGGGCGTTGCGACGTTCGAGTGCGGGCGCACCCTTCCTTCGTCATCCTCGGGCTTGACCCGAGGATCCATGCCGTGACCTCCGACGTGGAATGCTGCAGTGCAGAATTCTGTAATGATTACAACGCTTTAGCGTAACGGCATGGATCCTAGGGTCTGCGCCGCGTCGCTTCGCTCCTTGCTCCGCCCTAGGATGACGACCTCATGTTTACCTGCGGATAAACTCCGCGAAAGCAGACAGCGCATCGCGCATCGCCAGCACATTCGCGGGCTCAGCCAAAATAGCCTCCACCTCCGGCGGCTTCTTCCCCAGCAGGGCAATCTCCAGCCCGCCCTGATAAAGCGCGAACGACATCGTTCGCATGATCTCGGCCAAAGCGGCGCGGGCGAACAGCGAGCGCGGCGAGGCGTGGGCCAGCATGGCCGGCTTGGCGACGGCGGCGTCGCGCGAGACCAGCCAGTCGAGCGCGTTCTTCAGCCCGCCCGGCACGCCATGGGCATATTCGGGACAGGAGACGATGACGCCGTCGGCGCTGGTGACGGCATCGATCAGGTCCGCCGCTTCGTCCGGTGTCCGCTCGCCCTCGTCGTCGGGGTTGAAGATCGGCAGGCGGCCGAGCCCGTCATAGACGGTGACGCGACAGCCAGGTGGCGCGTTGCGCGCCAGTGCCGCGACCAGGGCCGAATTGGTGGAGGCCGCCCGCAGGCTGCCGGAGATGGCGAGGATGTTCAGCATAGTGGGTGAGGCCGTTTCGGACGAATCGTGTCCGCAAAAGCCTACCACATGGTCTGCTTGTAATCGTCGTCGAGCCAGCGATCGGTCGCCTCGACGGAATCGGCGAGCGCCAGCTGGTCACGCAGGATCTGGCCGAGTGTCGGCAGCGTGGCGCGGTCGTACCATGTGTCCGGCTTCCATAGGTCGGAGCGCATGAAGGCCTTGGCGCAATGCATGTAGGCTGCCTTGACGGCGACGACGATGACGCTTTGCGGCTCCTTGCCGTCGACGGCCAGGCGCTCGCGCAAACCGGCATCGACGGTGATGCGGGCATCGCCATTGACGCGCAGCGTCTCGTTCATGCCGGGGATGAGGAAGAGCAGCCCGACCGAGGGATTGCGCAGGATGTTCTCCAGCGTATCCAGCCGGTTGTTGCCGGGCCGGTCGGGGATGGCGATGGTCCGGTCGTCGAGAATGGCGGCGAAGCCGGGCTTGTCACCCTTCGGCGTCACGTCGGCATTGCCTTCGCCGTCGGAGGAACCGATCAGCACGAACGGGCTCTTGCCGATGAAGGATCGGCAGTGCCCGTCCAGCGCCTTCAGTTCCTTGCGGATCGAGCCGTCGGTCGGGCGCGGCGTCTTGTAGATCGTCCGCAATTCCTCGCGCGTGGTGACGAATTCCATGGCTCTCCCCCTTTGTTTGACGCAATTCCGGACGGAAAACCGCTTCACACTTTTCCTGGAATTGCTTTACTTGCCGGCCTTTTCTTCCCCGCTTGCCTTGTCGTCCAGCGAATGATGCAGGATCAGCGGCATCTGGCTGAAGGTGAACAGAAGCGTGATCGGCATGATGCCCCAGACCTTGAAGGTAACCCAGGCGTCGGTGGAAAAATTGCGCCACACCACTTCGTTGACGACGGCCAGGAAGATAAAGAACAGGCCCCAGCGGAAGGTGAGTTTTCGCCAGCCTTCGGCATCGAGCTTGAAGGCGGAATCGAAGACATAGCCGAGCAGCGACCTGCCGAAGAACAGGCCGCCGAGCAGCACGCCGCCGAACAGCGTGTTGACGATGGTCGGCTTCATCTTGATGAAGATGTCGTCCTGCAGATAGAGCGTCAGCGCGCCGAAGATGAAGACGACGACGCCCGAAACCATCGGCATGATCGGCAAGGTGCGCGTCAGCAGCCATGAGGCGATCAGCGCGATGGCCGTGGCAGCCATGAACAGGCCGGTGGCGACGAAGATCGGACCGCCGAATTGGCTGAGAACAGGGAATTTCTGCACCAGCCATTCGCCGCGCGCATTGGCGAAGAAGAAGACCAGCAAGGGCCCGAGCTCCAGCACCAGCTTGAGCACGGGATTGACGCCTTCCTTCTTCTCTTTCTGCGGGTCGGACGGATCGCGTTCGAGAATGGGTGGGTTCATGATCTTCCTTCTTACGCACGGTCCCGTTGAAAAGGGATCATGCCGTTACGCCACTCCAGCGATCGCCCTGGCGAATTCGCTTGCCGAGAAAGGTTCGAGGTCGTCGACCTGTTCGCCGACGCCGATGAAATAGACCGGCAATTTGTGCTTTGCCGCGATCGCCACCAGAATACCGCCGCGCGCCGTGCCGTCCAGCTTGGTCATCACCAGGCCGTTGACGCCGGCGATGTTGCGGAAGATCTCGACCTGGTTGAGTGCGTTCTGGCCGGTGGTGGCGTCGACCGTCTGCAGCACGGTGTGCGGCGCTTCCGGGTCGAGCTTGCCGAGCACGCGGACGATCTTTTCCAGTTCCGCCATCAGCTCGGTCTTGTTCTGCAGCCGCCCGGCGGTGTCGATGATCAGCACGTCGGAGCCGGCCTCCTTGGCCTTCTCGAAGGCGTCATAGGCGAGGCCAGCGGCATCGGCGCCGATCTTGGAGGCGATAACAGGCGATTTCGTCCGCTCGCCCCAGATCTTCAATTGCTCGATCGCAGCGGCGCGAAACGTGTCGCCGGCGGCGAGCATCACCGACAGGCCGCCATCGGTCAGTTTTGCCGCCAGCTTGCCGATCGTCGTGGTCTTGCCGGTGCCGTTGACGCCGACCACCAGGATGACATGCGGTTTGTGCGAGAGATCGAGCTCCAGCGGCCGGGCGACAGGGGTCAGCACCTTCTCAACCTCGGCCGCCATGACGGTGCGGACATCCGTATCGGAGACGTCCTTGCCGTAGCGGCTGGCGGCCAGCGCGTCGGTGATACGAAGCGCCGTTTCCATGCCGAGGTCGGCGCGGATCAGCACATCTTCCAGGTCCTGCAGCGTTTCCTCGTCGAGCTTGCGCTTGGTGAAGACGCCGGCAATGTTGCCGGTGAGTTCGCGCGACGAACGGGCGAGCCCGTCCCGCATGCGCTGGAACCAGGAGCGCCTCGGCACCGGCTCCGGCGCCTTCACCGGCTCGGCCTTCTGTTCGACCTTTTTGGTGACAGTTACCTTGCCGGGAGCGGGTTTCGGCTCCGGGTGTGGGGCAGGTGGCGGGATGGGCTGCGGCTCGACCGGCGCAGATCTAGCTTCGGTCGGCGCTGGCTTTACCTCCCCCTCGATGGGGGAGGTCCCAAGCGAAGCTTGGGGGTGGGGGTGGCTGGCGCCGACGTTGGTGCTGTCACCCCGCCCCGCCGCTTCGCGTCGACCCTCCCCATCGAGGGGAGGGTGAGAAGCTTCTTCCTTCTCCCCGTCCCTATACGGGGAGAAGGTGCCGGCAGGCGGATGAGGGGCGGCGCCAGCCTTTGAAGCTGGCTGCGCGGCAGGCGCGGCCGGTGGCGGCACCTCGACCGGCGCGGGCTGTTCGGCTGGAATCTCGGCGGGTGGGGCCGGCACTTCGATCGGCGCCGGTTCCGGCAACTTCTCCGGAGGTGGCGGGGCAACCTCCGGCCGGGCGGGCGCGGGTCGGGGCACCTCTTGCGGCAGCGGTTCGGGAGCAGGCTCCGGAGCGGCCGGGGGTGCCGGGATTTCCTCGGGCGCCGGCGGCTCGACAGGCGCTTCCGGCTCGACCGGCCGAGGTTCTTCGACCGGGGCAGGCTCAGGCTGGATTTCTGGCTCGGCGGGAACCGTCGGCTCCGGCGTGGGCGGGATGGTTGGGGCGGGTTCCTCGACAGGCACCGGTTCCGGCGAGAGAACTGCATCCGGCTCGAGTGCGTCCTTTACCTCCCCCTCGATGGGGGAGGTCCCAAGCGAAGCTTGGGGGTGGGGGTGATCGGCGCCGGCGTCGGCGCCATCACCCCTCCCCGCCACTTCGTGGCGACCCTCCCCATCAAGGGGAGGGTGAGGAGCCAGCTCAGCCGAGGGTGCCGCCACGGCCTCCGGTTCCGCCTCGTCGCGCTTCAAGAACTCCGGAACGACCTGTTCGGCCGCCGGTTTCAGCGCATCGAGCTGGTCCCATTTGATCGGCGGCAGCGGGGCGGTCTCGTCGATCCGCTCCTCGACAACCTCTTTCTTGCCGAAGGAAAATATCTTCTTGAAAAAACCAGCCATGCTTTGCGTTTCTCAGGCGGCGCGTGCGGCAAGCGGGGCTGCGATCAGCCTGATACCATCGTGGCCAGTAATTGTCGCTTCGACGATCTCGCCCGGCGCGCCCGTGCCGAGTGCGGCAAGCGTGAAGCCTTCGGTGCGGCCAAGGCCGTCGCGTTCGATCAGGATCGATTGACGTGTTCCAGGCAGCGAGGACAGATGCCGCCGATACGCGGCCTCACCGGCGGCGCGCAGCCGGGCGGCGCGCTGCTTGACCACTTCGCGGCGCAGCTGCGGCATGCGCGCGGCGGGCGTGCCTTCGCGCGGGCTGAACGGGAAGACGTGGAGATGGGTCAGGCCACATTCCTCGACGATTTTTTCCGAGTTCTCGAACATGGCGTCGGTTTCAGTCGGGAAGCCGGCGATGATGTCGGCGCCGAAGACGATTGCAGGGCGCAATTTGCGCACGTCCTCGCAGAAACGGATCGACTGGTCGCGCAGATGGCGGCGTTTCATGCGCTTCAGGATCATATCGTCGCCCGATTGCAGCGACAGATGCAGATGCGGCATCAGCCGTGGCTCGGTGGCGATGGCGTCGAGCAGATCGTCGTCGGCCTCGATCGAATCGATCGAGGATAGCCGCAGCCGCTTCACGTCAGGCACCTGTTTCAGAATGGTCTTCACCAATTTGCCGAGTTTCGGCGCGCCCGGCAGATCGGCGCCGAAGCTGGTCATGTCGACACCAGTCAGCACGATCTCGGCGTAGCCGTTGCCGGCCAGCCGCTTGACCTGTTCGACCACGGCGCCCATCGGCACCGAGCGCGAATTGCCGCGGCCATAGGGGATGATGCAGAAGGTGCAGCGGTGGTCGCAGCCATTCTGCACCTGGACGAAGGCGCGGGCGCGACCCTCGATGGCATCGACCATATGGCTGGCGGTCTCGCGCACCGAGAAAATGTCGTTGACGCGGGCCTTCTCGGTGTCGTTGACGCCGAAATCCGGCAGCGCGCGGTAGGAGTGTGCCTTGAGCTTCTCTTCATTGCCAAGCACGAGATCGACCTCGTCCATGGCGGCGAATTTTTCCGGCTCGGTCTGCGCGGCGCAGCCGGTGACGATGATGCGCGCCTGCGGGTTGTCGCGGCGCGCCTTGCGGATCGCCTGTTTCGCTTGGCGCACGGCCTCGCCGGTGACGGCGCAGGTGTTGAAGATCACAGTGCCGCCTTCCAGCGCGCCGAGCCCGGCGGTTTCAGCTTCGCGCCGCATCACCTCGGATTCATAGGTGTTCAGCCGGCAACCGAAAGTCACCACATCAATGCGGCTGGGGGCCTCGGAAAGGGAGCCGTCGAAGTCCGGGCTCTTGGACAGAGCAACCGACATCAGGCCGCGCTTTCGGTGTCGCGCGCCCACGTGCCGGTCGAGGGATCAAAACTGCCGGAAAATTCCCATTCGGCAGCACCGGTCAGGATGACGTGGTCGTCGTCGCGCCATTCGACATGCAGCGTGCCGCCGCCCGGCGTCAGCAGGCTGACGCTGCGACCGGTCCGCCTGGTACGGGCCGCGGCCACCACGGCGGCACAGGAGGCCGAGCCGCAGGCCTTGGTCAGGCCGGCGCCGCGCTCCCAGGTGCGGATGATCATGGTTTCGGGCGACGTCACTTGCGCGATCGTGATGTTGGCGCGCTCGGGGAAGATCGGGTGGTTTTCAAGCAGCGGGCCGAAGCGTTCGAGCTCATAGGACCAGACGTCACGGTCGACCCAGAAGATGGCGTGCGGGTTGCCCATCGAGACGGCGGAGGGCGAATGCAGCACCGGCGCATCGATCGGGCCGATCTGCAATTCGATCATGCGGGTGTCGCGGAATTCTTCGGCGAGCGGAATCTCCTGCCAGCCGAAATGCGGCATGCCCATGTCGACCGAGATCGAGCCATCGGCATGCTCACGCGCGTTGAGGATGCCGGCGCGGGTCTCGAAGGTAAACGTCTTTTGGCCGGTCTCGGCGGCCAGCGCCTGGACGACGCAGCGCATGCCGTTGCCGCAAGCCTGCGCACTGGTGCCGTCCGAATTCAGGATGTCGACATAGTAGGCAGTGCCCGGCGTCTTCGCATCATGGATCGCCATGATCTGGTCGAAGCGGGTCGCGGCATCGGCGTTCAGCGCAAGGGCGGCCGCCGCCGTCACCTGGTCGGCACGGCCGCGCATATCGGCAACGATGATCTCGTTGCCGATGCCGTTCATCTTGGCGAAAGGGGCCGTGCTTGCCATTGCTCCGCGAAATTCCGTGTCCGTTTGGCGCTATATGGCGGAAACGGGCAGGAATTACCAGTGCGGAGCCGCTCTACGTCACGGCGAAGATGCCAAGCAAACCGTGGCGGCCAATCTCGAAGTCGCCAACGAACGGTCCCTGTCGAGGACCTGGACCTAGCCAGCGATCTCGATGTCGGTGCTGACCGGCGCCGTCTTGGTCGAATTCTGGTCATGCATGAGGAAATTGCACTTGTATTTGCCGGCCGGCAGACCATCGAGGGACAGGTCGAGCTTGAAGAACAGCTCGCGGTTGTGCGAGCGGGAAGCGACCTGAACGCTGCCGATCTTTTCGAAGGTGCCCAGAGCTTCGCCCGTGTCCGAAAGCACGGTGAGGTCGACGGAAAGCGCGATCTGGCTGTTGCCGAGGCCGTCCGAGCCATAGCCATAGCCAACCGGTTCCATGTAGAGCACGACCTTCTCGCCTGGCTTGTAGATGTGGTTGGCGCGCTCGCTGTAGATGCCGAAGCCGCCGGCCGAGTCGACCTGTTTGACGTTCTGCACGGCAAGCGGCATCGCTTGCCACAATGCCTCCTCGGCGCTGCGGAATTTCTCCAGTGCGCCGACGCCATCGCCGGCTTGCAGCGCCTTTTCGGCTTCAGCGGCATGATCGGCGATTTCCCCTGCGAAAGCCGCCGGCGCCGAAATTGCCAGCGCCATCAGAGCTGCAACGATCGATTTCATCTGAGGTCCCCTTTTTTGCTGGCCGGACCATCGGCGAAAATGATCGTGCCGTAAATGGCCAATGCACTTCAGCCGTGTTCGATTTCCGGTACGTCCCAGACCTCGCCGGGCTGCAAGGCGCGAAAGCGCTCCTGCGGCAGGCCCTCTGCCTCAAGCGCCTCGGCCAGTTTCCGGGCCGGTTCGTCCATTGGCTCGTCGGTGAGTTGGAAAGTGCCCCAGTGGCAGCCGGCGGCGAAAGTGGCATTACACAGCTTCATGCCTTGCACCGCTTCCCTGGGGTTCTGGTGCTGCGGCGCCATGAACCAGCGTGGCTCATAGGCGCCGATCGGCAGGATGGCGAAGCGGAAGCCGCCGTGCTTCCCGGCCATCAGCCGGTAGTTGATGCCGTCGTGAAAGCCGGTATCACCGGCGAAATAGATATTTCCGCCCGGCGTCTCGATGACGAAGCCGGCCCACAGCGCCATGCGCCGGTCTCGGGCGCCACGCGCCGACCAATGATGCGCCGGCTCGATGTGGACGAAAACGCCATTGCCGATCTCAACCCTGTCGCCCCAGTCACGCGCCGATAGCCGCATATCGGGAACCGCCTCGCCGATCAGGACATCGTTGCCGAGCGGCGTCACCACCAGCGGATCGTGCTTTTCCTTCAGCCGCTTCAGAGTGGTGAGGTCGAGATGGTCATAGTGGTTGTGGCTGACCAGCACGAGGTCGACCGGCGGCAGATCGTCAAAGGCGATGCCCGGCGGATTGACGCGTTTTGGCCCGGCGAAGGAAAACGGCGACGTGCGCTGCGACCAGACAGGATCGGTGAGAATGTTCAGCCCGGCGGTCTGGATCAGCAGCGCGGAGTGACCGACCATGGTCACGATCAGCCTGGAACCTTCGACATGTTCGGCCGGCCTGGCCTGCGGAAAGGGACTTGGATTGGTCATCGGCCATTTTGCGCGCTGGCCGTTGAACTGCCATTTCAGCAGATCGGTGAAGCGGCCGGGCATCTGGCCGCCGGGATTGAAAAACAAGGTGCCATCGAAATGGTCGCTGGGCGGACCGCTGTAATAGCGGTTGGCAGCTTTCTTTCTCGCGGCCAAGGTGTGCGCTCCAGCGGTTTCGGCCTCTAGACATAAGTCCTGTGCCGGCTGGCGCAAGCATTTGGCGGCCAAATGGCAAAGGCGAGGGAACTTGTCGGTTAGGCTCCCGGAGGCTGAGCACCGAGCAGCCGGACCCATCCTGATTGCGATAAATTTGCAACAAATCTTGCCGCAAACCCTATTTTAACCATATCGGGTTGAAATTTCGCCACCTTCTCCATCTTGGTGGAGGTGAGATTGCGCGGACGGCATCCCCCAGCCGGATCCGACGGAGGTTGGAATGAATTTTTCGAAAAGCGGCCTTGTGGCCGTATCGCTGGCGGCGCTGGTTGCGAGTGGCTGCTCGACCTCACGCTTCTCGTCGATGGACGACCAGCGGCCGGCGCCGTTGCAGCCGGCCCCTGCCGGCCAGGTGAGCTCGAATCAGCTGCCGCCGCCGGCCTCACCGGGCACCACCGACCCGTCGCAATTCCCGACCGCACCGGCGAACACGCAGGTGGCGTCCTTGCCGCCGGACGGCTCGGCGCCCGCCGGCGCCTCGGATCTCAGCGCGGCAAGCGTCGCCGGTGTCTGGAACGCCAGCGTTTCCGGCCAGAGCTGCAAGATCGCGACGCCGCAGACCAAGTTCGGCGCCGGCTTCCGCGCCGGGCCGCTGCATTGCCCGGCGCCGATCGACGGCATCAAGTCGTGGAACGTCGCCGGCAAGCAGCTGACGCTTTACGATGAGAATGGCGGCTCGCTGGCGCGGCTCTATTCCTCGGGCGGCTCGAAATTCGACGGCCAGACTTCCAACGGTCAGCCGATTTCGCTTACAAGGTAAGCCCGACTTCCCTAGTGCATGTCGTCCAAAAGGTCCCGGTTTCGGGACAGCGACATGCATAAGAAAAAACGACGTGGACCGATGCATCTGCGTGACGGCCTCCAGACCCATGCGACCGTCAGGCAGCGCTACGACCATCTGGTGGAAACCGGTGCGGTCGAACGCGACTTGGCGCAGGAACGCATCGCCGCCGCGCTCGACCGGCTGACCGATGAAATCTCGGCCAAGCGGCTGGCGCACAAATCGAGTGCGCTGGGCTGGCTGTTTGCCCGCAAGCGCGAGACGCGGGACATCGTCAGGGGCCTCTACATCCATGGCGGCGTCGGCCGCGGCAAGACCATGCTGATGGACATGTTCTTCGAGCTGCTGCCGGTCCGGCGCAAGCGCCGCGTCCATTTCAACGACTTCATGGCCGATGTACAGGACCGTATCCAAAAACACCGGCAGGCGCGCAAGAATGGCGACGCCAGGGAGGACGATCCGATCCCGCCAGTGGCCAAGGCACTGGCCGAACAGGCCTGGGTGCTTTGCTTCGACGAATTCTCGGTCACCGACATCGCCGACGCGATGATCCTGTCCAGGCTGTTTTCGGCGCTGTTCGCCAATGGCGTGGTACTGGTCGCCACCTCGAACGTGGCGCCGGAAAATCTCTACCGCGACGGGCTCAATCGCCAGCTGTTCCTGCCGTTCATCGGCATCCTGGAACGGCACACCCACATTCTGTCGCTCGACAGCGACAAGGATTACCGGCTGGAAAAGCTCGCCCGCACGCCGGTCTATGTCACGCCGGCCGACGCGGCAGCCGACCAGGCGCTCGACGAGGCCTGGCGGACGATGACGAGCGGCGTGCTGACAGCCGCGACGTCGCTGACGCTGAAGGGCCGGCAAGTGGTGGTGCCGGCTGCCGCCGGCGACGCGGCGCGGTTTTCCTTCGCCGATCTCTGCGAAAAGCCGCACGGCGCGCGCGATTTCCTGGCCATCGCCGGGCGCTTCTCGACCATCTTCATCGATCACGTGCCGGTGCTGGGCGAAGGCAAGCGCAACGAGGCCAAGCGCTTCATCCTGTTGATCGACACGCTCTACGACCATCATGTGCGGCTGGTGGTGAGCGCCGAGGCCGCGCCGCAGGAGCTTTATGTCGCCAAGCGCGGCGTCGAGGTGTTCGAGTTCGAACGCACGGCCTCACGCCTGATCGAGATGCAGAGCCGCGACTGGCTGGAGGATTGGGCGGAGCGGCGGAAGGCGAAGGATCCGGCGAACAGGTTCGAAGGTCTGCACGGCGAGCCCCCTGCCGCTATCGGCTGAGCCCTTCAGGCGAGTGGCAAGGTTCCGGCAACAACTGTGTAGTGATCGACGAATTCGGATTTCTCCAAGAGATAGCGATCATCTTCCGGATAGTAGCGGGCCTGCTCCGGTGCGTCGCCGGCAAAGCCTCGCACGGCGTCCATTGATGACCACCAGCTCAATGTGACGATCTCCGTCGTGCCGTCGCCACGATCACGCATAAGCATCTGGAAGCCGCGATTGCCTGTCGTGGCCGCGTAATCAAGACCCCCTGTCCTCCCGACATAGGCGGCATAGGCAGCGCGATCCCGCGTGCGGATGACGGACGACCAGCGACGCAGAATGAGCGGTTCTGTTTCGGTCATGGCTAACTCCTTGTTGTCGTGGCCGCAAAGCGAATGATCTAGAGCCTGTAAACATACATCACGAACGGCTCGGCCACCGAATCGCGTGACTCATAAAGCGCGCGGGCCGGGACGTTGTCAGGCTCGGTGCCGACCCAGGCCTCTTCGCAGCCATGCTCCCTGCCGATCGCGAACATCGTGTCGAGCGTCTTTCGCGCAATGCCCTGGCGCTGGAATACGGGCGATACGCCGACCTCGTCGATGTAGAGTTCGCTGACCTTGTCGGGATGGCGGTGGATCACCGCCGCCATTGTCCGACAACCAGATCGTCAGCCAAGGCCACGATCATGAAATAATGGCCTGGTTGCCTGAGATAGACTGCCAATCGATCCGGCCTGACCGGCTCGTCGAACACATCCTCGTCGACCCGCATCACAAGGGCGTCATCGCCGGCTTCAAGTCTTATGATCTCCACCTTCATGGTGTACTTTCTCCCAAGTCGGCTTACAAACTTTGACGTTTACGTAAGTCCCAACCCATCTAACCGATTGAAAATGCTCACTCCAAAATAATCGTTTGAATTTATCTCGCACCGGGGCTATTGGGTGCGGCGAAATCTCGCGGGTTTCCGCAGCATTCCGGCCTCTTCCTCGATGCCGTCATCAAGTCGCTAAAGACTTGAGGCACCGTAACAGACAAAGGGAAAATATCCTCACATGGCACGCAACAAGATAGCGCTTATCGGCTCGGGCATGATCGGCGGCACGCTGGCTCACATGATCGGCCTCAAGGACCTCGGCGACGTGGTTCTGTTCGATATCGCCGAGGGTATTCCGCAAGGCAAGGGGCTCGATATCGCGCAGTCGTCGCCGGTCGATGGTTTCGACTCCCGGCTGACCGGCGTCAACGACTATGCCGGCATCGAGGGCGCGGATGTCTGCATCGTCACCGCCGGCGTGCCGCGCAAGCCGGGCATGAGCCGCGACGACCTGCTTGGCATCAACCTCAAGGTCATGGAACAGGTCGGCGCCGGTCTGAAGAAGTACGCGCCGAAGGCCTTCGTCATCTGCATCACCAACCCGCTCGACGCCATGGTCTGGGCACTGCAGAAGTTTTCCGGCCTGCCCAAGACCCATGTCGTCGGCATGGCCGGCGTGCTCGACAGCGCGCGCTTCCGCTATTTCCTGGCCGAGGAATTCAAGGTCTCGGTCGAGGACGTCACCGCCTTCGTGCTCGGCGGCCACGGCGATTCCATGGTGCCGATGATCCGTTATTCGACGGTATCGGGCATTCCGCTGCCCGATCTCGTCAAGATGGGCTGGACCTCGAAGGAGAGGCTCGACCAGATCGTGCAGCGCACCCGTGACGGCGGCGCTGAGATCGTCGGCCTGCTCAAGACCGGCTCGGCCTACTACGCGCCGGCCGCCTCGGCGATCCAGATGGCAGAAGCCTATCTCAAGGACAAGAAGCGCGTGCTGCCGTGTGCCGCCCACCTCTCCGGCCAGTACGGCGTCAAGGGCACCTATGTCGGCGTGCCCGTGGTGATCGGCGCCGGCGGCGTCGAGCGCATCATCGAGATCGACCTCAACAAGACCGAACAGAAGATGTTCGATAGTTCGGTGGCGACCGTGCAGGGCCTGACCGAGGCCTGCGTCAAGATCGCGCCGCAGCTCGCCTCGAAGTGAACCCCCGCCAAAACGTCAATCCCGGCAAAACGGCAATCCTGGCAAAAAAGACTTGGAGATAGTTCCCAATGAACATCCATGAATATCAAGGCAAGGCGCTGCTGAAGAGCTTTGGCGCGCCGGTGGCCGAAGGCGTGCCGGTGTTCAAGGCGAGCGAGGCGGAAGCCGCCGCCAAGGCGCTGCCCGGCCCGCTCTATGTTGTGAAGAGCCAGATCCATGCCGGCGGCCGCGGCAAGGGTAAATTCAAGGAGCTCGGCCCCGACGCCAAGGGCGGCGTGCGGCTGGCGAAGTCGGTGGCCGACGTGGTCGCCAACGCCAACGAGATGCTCGGGCACACGCTGGTGACCAAGCAGACCGGCCCGGCCGGCAAGCAGGTCAATCGTCTCTATATCGAGGACGGCGCCGACATCGAGCGCGAGCTTTATCTGTCGATCCTGGTCGATCGCTCGGTCGGCCGTGTTGCCTTCGTCGTCTCGACCGAAGGCGGCATGGACATCGAGGCGGTCGCGCATGACACACCGGAAAAGATCATCACCGTCGCCATCGACCCGGAAAAGGGTGTCACATCGGCCGATCTGAAGGCGCTCAACGGCGCGCTGAAGCTCGACGGCGACGCGGCCAAGGACGGCGATACGCTGTTCCCGATCCTCTACAAGGCCTTTGTCGAGAAGGACATGAGCCTGCTCGAGGTCAACCCGCTGATCGTCATGAAGAACGGCCGGCTGCGCGTGCTCGACGCAAAGGTGTCGTTCGACAACAACGCGCTGTTCCGCCACCCCGACGTGCTCGAACTGCGCGACACCACCGAAGAGGACGAGAAGGAGATCGAGGCGTCGAAATACGACCTCGCCTATGTCGCGCTCGACGGCAATATCGGCTGCATGGTCAACGGCGCCGGCCTCGCCATGGCGACGATGGACATCATCAAGCTCTATGGCGCAGAGCCCGCCAACTTCCTCGATGTCGGCGGCGGCGCGTCCAAGGAAAAAGTGACGGCGGCGTTCAAGATCATCACCAAGGATCCGGCGGTCAAAGGCATACTGATCAACATCTTCGGCGGCATCATGAAGTGCGACATCATCGCCGAGGGCGTGATCGCCGCGGTCAAGGAAGTCGGCCTGAAAGTGCCGCTGGTGGTGCGCCTTGAGGGCACCAATGCCGAACTCGGCAAGAAGATCATCAACGACAGCGGCTTGAACGTGGTGTCGGCGGATGATCTCGACGATGCGGCCAAGAAGATCGTGGCGGCGGTGAAGGGCTGAGCCTGTGCCTCCGCGCAAGATAAATCTCGTCGAAGCGGCGGATCAAAAGATCAGCAAGGTCTTCGATCCGCATATCGCCGGCGACGTCAATGACAGCCAGGCGAAGGTCGCCAAGTTCGGCGAGATTTTCGACTGGCATGCGCATGAGCATGAGGACGAGGCTTTTCTCGTGCTGCGCGGGCGCATCGCCATCGATTTTCGCGACGGTCCGGTCGAACTCGGCGAGGGCGATTTCATCGTCGTGCCGCGTGGCGTCGAGCATCGGCCGCGGTCGCTCACCGCCGAGCCCGTGGTGTTGATGTTCGAGCCGGCGACGACGCTCAACACCGGCAACGCCAAGAGCGATCTGACCGTCACCGACCTGAAGCGGCTCTGACCATGAACGCGGCTTCCTTCTCCTCGCTTTCCGCCGATCACCAGCGCTTGCAGGCGCTGGTCGGCGCGTGGCGCGGCGAGGAAGAGGTGGCGGACACACAATGGGCCGATGGCGGCGCAGCGACTTCGGACGTGCTGGCCGAGGCGCAGTTCGGGGGCCTGTTCGTGGTGCAGCGCTATCGCCAGCGCCGCGACGGCACGATTTCGTTCGGGTCGCACAACGTGTTCGGCTTCGACCAGCAAAACAGCGTTGTCACCATGCATCAGTTTGATTCGATGGGCTTTGTTCCAGCATCGCCTGCGTCCGGTGTCTGGAACGGCGACGAACTCATTCTGGAGCGGTCGTCGCCGCGCGGGTCCGCGCGCGTGACGTATATTTTTGACGATGCCGACATCTACCGCATGCGATTGCATTTCAAACCTGCCGGCAGCGATGCATGGCAAGACATGGTGAGCGGCGTCTACAAGCGCGTCTCGCCTTCCTCGATCAACGGTTTTTAGAAAAGGGCTCCGATGTCCATTCTCGTCGACAAGAACACCAAGGTGCTGGTGCAGGGCCTGACCGGCAAGACCGGCACGTTCCACACCGAACAGGCGCTGGCCTACCACGGCACCAAGATGGTGGGTGGCATCCACCCCAAGAAGGGTGGCGAGACCTGGACCGGGTCGAAGGGCGAGAGCCTGCCGATCTTCGCCACCGTCGCCGAGGGCAAGGAAAAGACCGGCGCCAATGCGTCGGTTGTCTATGTGCCGCCTGCGGGTGCCGCCGAAGCGATCCTGGAAGCGATCGAAGCGGAAATCCCGCTGATCATCTGCATCACCGAGGGCATTCCGGTGATGGACATGATCAAGGTCAAGGCGCGGCTCGACCGCTCGACCTCACGGCTGATCGGCCCGAACTGCCCGGGCGTGCTCACCCCCAATGAATGCAAGATCGGCATCATGCCCGGCAACATCTTTCGCAAGGGCTCGGTCGGCGTTGTTTCGCGCTCGGGAACGCTTACCTATGAGGCAGTGTTCCAGACCACCAATGTCGGCCTCGGCCAGACCACCGCCGTCGGCATTGGCGGCGACCCTGTCAAGGGCACCGAATTCATCGATGTGCTCGAGATGTTCCTCGCCGACGACGAGACCAAGTCGATCATCATGATCGGCGAGATCGGCGGTTCGGCCGAGGAAGACGCCGCGCAGTTCCTCAAGGACGAAGCCAAACGTGGCCGCAAGAAGCCGATGGCCGGCTTCATCGCCGGGCGCACCGCGCCGGCGGGCCGCACCATGGGCCATGCGGGCGCGGTCATCTCCGGCGGCAAAGGCGGCGCCGAGGACAAGATCGCGGCGATGGAATCGGCCGGGATAAAAGTTTCGCCCTCGCCGGCACGGCTGGGCACGACCTTGGTCGAGGCGATCAAGGGTTAAGGCAGTAAGGGAGTATGGCAGTAGGGCAGTAGGGAAATAGGAAGAACGGGACGAGCGGCGGCAACGCCACTTTCCTACTGCCCTATTGCCTTACTGCCCTACTCCCCTCCAAACGCAAGGAGACGGAGCCAGGCTCCGCTGAAACGACATGGCAAGACAAGATCAGGCCAACGACCAATTTTCGCTCACCTCATTCCTCTATGGTGGCAACGCCGATTACATCGACGCGCTCTATGCCGCCTATGAGGACGATCCCGCCTCGGTCAATCCCGAGTGGCAGGAGTTCTTCGCTGGGCTGAAGGACGATGCCGGCGATGTGCGCAGGAATGCCAAGGGCGCCTCCTGGGCAAAACCCTCATGGCCACTGCAGGCCAATGGCGAACTGGTGTCGGCGCTCGACGGCAATTGGGGCATTGTCGAGAAGCATCTGGAGAAGAAGGTCAAGGACAAGGCGGTCACCAACGGCGTTGTGCTCTCCGACGCCGACGTGCATCAGGCGACGCGCGATTCGGTGCGCGCCATCATGATGATCCGCGCCTACCGCATGCGCGGCCATCTGCACGCCAATCTCGACCCGCTCGGCATCGCCAAGCCGCTCGAGGACTACAACGAATTGTCGCCGGAGAATTACGGTTTTACCGAAGCCGACTACGACCGGCCGATCTTCCTCGACAATGTGCTGGGGCTCGAGTTCGGCACCATACGGCAGATGCTGGAGATCCTGACCCGCACCTATTGCTCGACGCTCGGCGTCGAATTCATGCACATCTCCGATCCCGAGGAGAAGGCCTGGATCCAGGCGCGCATCGAGGGCGCCGACAAGGAGATTTCCTTCACCGCCACCGGCAAGAAGGCGATCCTGCAGAAGCTGGTCGAGGCGGAAGGTTTCGAGCAGTTCATCGACGTCAAGTACAAGGGCACCAAGCGCTTCGGCCTCGATGGCAGTGAAGGCCTGATCCCGGCGCTGGAGCAGATCATCAAGCGCGGCGGCCAGCTCGGCATGAAGGAGATCGTGCTCGGCATGGCGCATCGCGGCCGGCTGAACGTGCTCAGCCAGGTGATGGCCAAACCGCACCGCGCCATCTTCCACGAGTTCAAGGGCGGCTCGGCCGCCCCCGACGAGGTCGAAGGCTCGGGCGACGTCAAGTACCATCTCGGCGCCTCGTCGGACCGCGAGTTCGACGGCAACAAGGTGCATTTGTCGCTCACCGCCAACCCCTCGCATCTGGAAATCGTCGATCCCGTCGTGATGGGCAAGGCGCGCGCCAAGCAGGACTATCTGTTCGGCCGCGGCCGCGAGGAGATCGTGCCGCTGGAAGAGCGGGCCAAGGTGCTGCCGCTGCTCTTGCATGGCGATGCCGCCTTCGCCGGCCAGGGCGTGATCGCCGAAATCCTCGGCCTGTCGGGCCTGCGCGGCCACCGCGTTGCCGGCACGCTGCATTTCATCATCAACAACCAGATCGGCTTTACCACCAATCCGCGCTTCTCGCGCTCGTCGCCCTATCCGTCCGACGTCGCCAAGATGATCGAGGCGCCGATCTTCCACGTCAATGGCGACGACCCGGAAGCCGTGGTCCATGCCACCAAGGTGGCGATCGAATTCCGCATGAAGTTCCACAAGCCGGTGGTCGTGGACATGTTCTGCTACCGCCGCTTCGGCCACAATGAGGGCGACGAGCCTGCCTTCACCCAGCCGATCATGTACCGCAACATCCGCACCCACAAGACGACGGTGCAGATCTATGGCGACCGGCTGATTGCCGAGGGTCACATCACCCAGGCCGAACTCGATCAGATGAAGGCCGACTGGCGCGCGCATCTGGAATCCGAGTGGGAAGTCGGCCAGCACTACAAGCCGAACAAGGCCGATTGGTTGGACGGCGCGTGGTCGGGCCTGCGCACGGCCGACAACCAGGACGAACAAAGGCGCGGCAAGACCGCCGTGCCGGTCAAGACGCTGAAGGAAATCGGCAAGAAGCTGACCGAGGTGCCGAAGGGTTTTGAGGCGCACAAGACCATCATCCGCTTCCTCGAGAACCGCCGCGAGGCGATTGAGTCCGGCGAAGGCATCGACTGGTCGACGGCCGAGGCGCTGGCTTTCGGCGCCATCCTGCTCGACGGCAATCCGATCCGCCTGTCGGGACAGGATTCCGAACGCGGCACCTTCTCGCAGCGCCATTCCGTGCTCTACGACCAGCGCGACGAGACCCGCTACATCCCGCTCAACAATCTGTCGGCGGCTCAGGCCGGCTACGAAGTCATCAACTCGATGCTGTCGGAAGAGGCGGTGCTGGGCTTCGAATATGGCTACAGCCTGGCCGAACCGAAGGCGCTAACCTTGTGGGAAGCGCAGTTCGGCGACTTCGCCAACGGCGCCCAGGTGGTGTTCGACCAGTTCATCTCTAGCGGAGAGCGCAAGTGGCTCAGAATGTCGGGCCTCGTTTGTCTTTTGCCGCATGGCTATGAAGGTCAGGGTCCCGAACATTCCTCGGCCAGGCTCGAGCGGTTCCTGCAGCTTTGCGCCGAAGACAATATGCAAGTGGCCAACTGCACCACGCCGGCCAACTACTTCCACATCCTGCGTCGGCAGCTGAAGCGCGACTTCCGCAAGCCGCTGATCCTGATGACGCCGAAATCGCTGCTGCGCCACAAGCGGGCTGTGTCGACGCTGCCGGAAATCTCGGGTGAAAGCTCGTTCCACCGGCTGCTTTGGGACGACGCCCAGCTGTTGCCCAACCAGGCGATCAAGCTCACCAAGGACAGCAAGATCCGCCGTGTCGTGCTGTGTTCGGGCAAGGTCTATTACGACCTCTATGAGGAGCGCGAGAAGCGCGGCATCAACGACATCTACCTGCTGCGCGTCGAACAGCTCTATCCGTTCCCGGCCAAGGCGCTGATCACCGAATTGTCGCGTTTCCGCAACGCCGAGATGGTGTGGTGCCAGGAGGAACCCAAGAACATGGGCGCCTGGTCGTTCATCGACCCGTATCTGGAATGGGTGCTGGCGCATATCGACGCCAAGCATCAGCGGGTGCGCTACACCGGCCGTCCCGCTGCCGCCTCGCCGGCGACCGGACTGATGTCGAAACATCTCGCCCAGCTCGCCGCCTTGCTCGAAGACGCGCTTGGCGAATAGAGCAGAATTGGGCGAATAACAGAACCGAAAGAAACGGACAGGCACAATGGCTACCGAAATCCGCGTTCCCACTCTCGGCGAATCCGTCACCGAGGCGACCATCGGCAAATGGTTCAAGAAGGTCGGCGATGCCATTGCCGTCGACGAGCCCTTGGTCGAACTCGAAACCGACAAGGTGACGGTGGAGGTGCCTGCCGCCGCCGCCGGCACGCTGGGCGAAATCACCGCCAAGGAAGGCGAGACGGTCGCTGTCGGTGCTTTGTTGGGCTCGATTTCGGCCGGTGGCGCTGCTGCCCCAGTGACCAAGCCACAGGCGGTGTCGCAGGCCTCGTCGCCGGATGCGGCGTCGACCGGCAAGCAGGCCGCGGCCGAGACCGCCAAGATCGCCGGTGACGCCGGCGCGGTCGAGCCGCGCAGCATGCCGCCGGCGCCGGCGGCGGCAAAGCTGATCGCCGAGAACAATCTGGCGGTCGACCAGCTCTCGGGTTCCGGCAAGCGTGGTCAGGTGCTGAAGGGCGACGTGCTTGATGCCATCTCCAAGGGTGCGCCGTCGCAGCCGGCCGAGACGCCCAAGGCAGCGCCGGCACCGGCGGCACCGATTGCCGTACGGGCGCCATCCTCCGGTGACGACGCCTCGCGCGAAGAGCGCGTACGCATGACCAAGCTGCGCCAGACCATCGCGCGCCGGCTGAAGGAAGCGCAGTCGACCGCCGCCATGCTCACCACCTTCAACGAGGTCGACATGTCAGCGGTAATGGCGCTCAGGACCAAGTACAAGGACGTGTTCGAGAAGAAGCACGGCGTGAAGCTCGGCTTCATGGGCTTCTTCACCAAGGCCGTCACCCACGCGCTGAAGGAAATCCCGGCGGTCAATGCCGAGATCGACGGCACCGACATCATCTACAAGAATTTTGCCCATGTCGGCGTCGCCGTCGGCACCGAGAAGGGCCTGGTCGTGCCGGTCGTGCGCAATGCCGACCAGATGTCGATTGCCGAGATCGAGAAGGAAATCGGCCGGCTGGGCATCGCCGCGCGTGACGGCAAGCTGTCGGTTGCGGACATGCAGGGCGGCACGTTCACGATTTCCAACGGCGGCGTCTACGGGTCGCTGATGTCGACGCCGATCCTCAACGCGCCGCAGTCGGGCATTCTGGGTATGCACAAGATCCAGGATCGGCCTGTCGTGGTCGGCGGCCAGATCGTCATCCGGCCGATGATGTATCTGGCGCTGAGCTACGATCACCGCATCGTCGACGGCAAGGAAGCCGTGACCTTCCTGGTGCGCGTCAAGGAAAGCCTTGAGGATCCGGAACGGCTGGTGCTCGATCTCTGAGTGATCCGGGATGGCCGAGCCCGCCGAGCCGATCGATCTGTTCGAATTGCTGACGACAGGCCGGGCGGGGCCGATCGAACTCGGTAAGAGCAGCCGCGAAACGGTTCGAGCCTTGATCGACCCGGAGGACCTGCGGGCGGACAATCACTATCGCCACGGGGACACCCATTCGGCATGGTGCATCTATGGCGCGACTTGCGAGTTCTTCTTCAGTCCCGATTTTCGCTTGCGGTCGATTAGCGTCGAGCCTGTCTTCGGAAGATTGCAGTCGGGTGGAATGATGCCGACCTGGTACGGCCATCTGGACGTCAATGTGGGGCGGCATCCGGTAACTTTTGCAGGCAGAAAGCCGATAGACATACATACTTTGCCCAAGGCTCTGCAGTTCCTGAACGAGAGTGAATTCAAGTGGACAATCGGCGGTGGTCGGGAGCGAGACATTTATATCGAGTTGGCGGAGAGCTCTCGCAACTTGACCCTCAAATACGAGGTGAACACCATTCCGGTCGACAGGGATAAAAACGTTGCGTTCGAGATAGATTATTTTCTCTCGACGGTCTTCATCCTCGATCAAGCTGTTCAAGGCGGATAGCCGTGACGATCCGTTCCTTCTTGTCCGAAAGCCTGTCGACGGCATCGATAGCGGTCGGGGCGGCGATGATCCCAGTCATCGCCCATGCCGCCTGCCCGATCGAACTCGCCGTCTATGGCGATGCGCAAAGCGGCAGCGAGATCGATTTTACGCCGACCGGCACCTCGGCTGTCGTCACCAACAGCTTCCGCATGATCCTCGACAACAATGTGGCGCTGAACGGCATTGTGATGTGGAACTCGGGTGAAGCGCGGCCGAACGGCTCCTTGATGTACAAATGCCCCGAGGGCGACGTCACGGGCGGCGAACTTGCCGCCTGCACGCTGTGGAACGGTGTGATCTATACGTCGGATGACAAGGGCTCGATCGGGTTGTTGCCGGCGCAGGGCGTCGATGCGCCGAAGACACTGATCTTTCCCGACCTTGGGCCGTCATTGCGGCATTCGCTGGCCTATGGCGGCAGTGGATTTTCGAAAGTGCCGTCGGATGTTTTTACGCTGAAGGGATGCCAGGAATGAGCGAGGCGCAAAAAGTCCTGCTGGTCACCGGCGGCAGCCGCGGCATAGGCGCCGCCGTCTGCCGGCTCGGGGCGAAGGCCGGCTATCGCCTGGCGGTCAACTACACGGCGAATAAGGCCGCCGCCGACGCGCTGGTCGCCGAGATCAAGGCCGCCGGCGGCGATGCGTTTGCGGTCAAGGGTGACGTCGGCAGCGAGGCCGATATCCTGGCCATCTTCGAGGCGGTGGACCGCACCTGGGGCCGGCTCGATGCTTTCGTCAACAATGCCGGCATCGTCGACGCCAAGGCGCGCGTCGACGAGATGAGCGTGGCACGGCTCGAACGCATGATGCGTATCAATGTCGTCGGTTCCATCCTTTGTGCCCGCGAGGCGGTCAAGCGCATGTCGACGCGCCATGGCGGTTCGGGCGGAGCGATCGTCAACATCTCGTCGGCCGCGGCGGTGCTGGGCGCGCCTGACAATTATGTCGACTATGCCGCCTCCAAGGGCGCCATCGACACGTTCACCGTCGGGCTTGCCCGCGAGGTGGCCGCCGAAGGCGTGCGCGTCAATGCGGTGCGGCCCGGCATCATCGACACCGACATCCATGCTTCCGGCGGACAGCCGGACCGGGTGGCGCTGATCCAGGACTCGCTGCCGATGAAAAGAGCCGGCACCGCGGATGAAGTCGCTAACGCGGTTCTCTATCTTCTATCCGACGCCGCGTCCTATACGACGGGTGCGATCCTGAATGTCAGCGGCGGCCGCTGAGCGCTCTCAAGCAGATCGAGCATGATGTTATCCGAAAACCGCGTCACACTTTTCGGCATCATGCTCAAAACAGAAGGACAGTATCATGGCTTATGACGTCGTTATCATCGGATCGGGACCCGGCGGCTATGTCTGCGCCATCAAAGCGGCACAGCTCGGCCTGAAGACGGCGGTGGTCGAGAAGAACGCCACCTTCGGCGGCACCTGCCTCAACATCGGCTGCATCCCGTCCAAGGCGCTGCTCTACGCGTCCGAGATGTTCGCCGAGGCCGGCCATTCCTTCGACACGCTCGGCGTCGAGATCGCGGCGCCGAAGCTCAATCTGAAGAAGATGATGGCGCACAAGGATGCGACGGTGTCGTCCAACGTCAACGGCGTCGCCTTCCTGTTCAAGAAGAACAAGATTGACAGCTTCCGCGGCACCGGCAAGGTGGTGGCGGCGGGCAAGGTCTCGGTCACCTCGGAGGACGGCAAGGTCGAGGAGATCGAGACCAAGAACATCGTCATCGCCACCGGCTCTGATGTCGCCGGCATTCCCGGCGTCAAGGTCGATATCGACGAGAAGGTCATCGTGTCGTCGACCGGCGCGCTGTCGCTGGACAAGGTTCCCGGCCATCTGGTGGTGGTCGGCGGCGGCGTCATCGGGCTCGAGCTCGGCTCGGTCTGGGCGCGGCTCGGCGCCAAGGTCACCGTCGTCGAGTTCCTCGATACCATCCTCGGCGGCATGGACGGCGAGGTCTCAAAACAGTTCCAGCGGCTGCTGTCCAAGCAAGGCTTCGAGTTCAAGCTCGGCGCCAAGGTCACCGGCGTCGCCAAGGCCAAGAAGGGCGCCAGCGTCACTTTCGAGCCGGTGAAGGGCGGTGCGGCTGAAACCATCGCCGCCGATGTCGTGCTGATCGCCACCGGGCGCCGCGCCTTTTCCGACACGCTCGGGCTGAAAGAAGCTGGCGTCGAGGTCGACGAGCGCGGCCGGGTCAAGACCGACGCTCATCTCAAAACCAACGTCCCCGGTATCTATGCCATCGGCGACGTCATCGCCGGACCGATGCTGGCGCACAAGGCCGAGGACGAGGGCGTGGCGGTGGCGGAAACCATCGCCGGTCAGGCCGGCCATGTGAATTACGATGTCATTCCGAGCGTCGTCTACACCAGCCCGGAAATCGCCTCGGTCGGCAAGACCGAGGAAGAGCTGAAGAAGGCGGGCATCGACTACAAGGTCGGTAAATTCCCGTTCAGCGCCAATGGCCGGGCGCGCGCCATGCTGCACACCGACGGCTTCGTGAAGATCCTCGCCGACAAGGTCAGCGACCGCGTGCTCGGCGTGCACATCGTCGGCTTCGGCGCCGGCGAGATGATCCATGAGGCGGCGGTGCTGATGGAGTTCGGCGGCTCGTCGGAGGACCTCGCCCGCACCACCCACGCGCATCCGACGATGTCGGAAGCGGTGAAGGAAGCGGCGCTGGCCACATTCTTCAAGCCGATCCACATCTGAGGCCTTTTATAAACTCGCTTCGGCGGCCATCTGGCGCGGTTTTCTGCGCTTCTCACAGCGCCGCGCGCCCTCTTGGACGCGCAAAGGACGCTGTGACACCTTTGACTGACGCATGATCCTTTCCGAAAATCGGACCGATTTTCGGGGTCATGCGCTGCTCACGGACCCAAATGTCCGCTGCGCGCCGGTTCTCGAAAACCACACCAACTGACTCTCCGGAGCGAGTTTCTGAAAAGGCCTCTTCACTGTCATCGCAAGCAAAACGGCCCGCCTTTCAGCGGGCCGTTCGTATCTGATATCGCGCCGATCAGTTGGCCGGTGCAGGCGCCGGAGCGGGAGCTGGCGCTGGTGCCGGAGCAGGCGCGGGTGCGGGTGCGGGTGCTGGCGCAGGGGCCGGAGCGGGCGCAGGCGCCGGAGCTGGCTCGGGTGCCGGAGCGGGCGCCGGAGCCGGTGTGCTGGCCGCTGGCGGTTCGGCGGGTGCCGGATGTTGGCCGCTTCTGCCGAAAACGTAATACGCGACAATCGCCAGGATAACGACGACCAGCGCAATCAGCCAGGGGCTGCCGCCACCGCCGCTTGGCCTGGGAGTGTCGTTCGATGGATTCGCCATAAAAGTGTCCTCCGTGGATGAAAATGATCAATCAACAGCCATCAACGTGCAACCGTTGAATGGGTTTCACGCTAGGGAAGGAAAGCGCCGAAAACGCGGCGTTTGGGCCCCCCAATGCCATCCGACTCAATTGACGGCAGTGACAGTATAGCCGGCTTTGCGAAAATCCTCGACCACTCCCTCGGACCGGGAAGGTGGCCCTTCCGCCAGCTTGATTTCGAGTGCCTCGCCGGACTGGCGGCGTTTCGCCACGCAGCGAGCCAAACCAACCGATGCTATCGTTGGTTGTGAGGAGTTGCCGGTATGACACCCACTGCACAGACTTTCCCCGATCCCGAGGGCGCTCTTGCCGGCGCTCAGTTCGCCGACCGCTACGTGCTGACAACCGAGGGTCTTGCCCTGACCGCCATCGGCGCGGCCGAGCGCGTCCTGGGGCGGTCACCGCGATGGGTCGGCCGGCTTACGCAGCTCCGCAATCTCGTCGTGATGCCATTTGGGCTGAAAACGGGGGCGAAACCCGACGCACCGCCGGAAAGCAGGATCGGCATCTTTCCGCTCATCAGCCAGGCACATGGCAGGGTCGTCCTTGGTCTGGACGACCGGCATCTCGATTTCCGCATCCTGGTGGAGGTGAACGATCTCGGCGCGGGCCGGCAGGAGGTGGCTGCGTCGACGATCGTGAAGACGCACAATCTGTTCGGGCGGACGTATCTCGCCATCATCATGCCGTTTCACCGCATCATCGTTCCGGCGATGCTGGCTCAGGTCTTGATCAAATAGGGGTTAAAGCCCGACTGCCGTGACAGTATAGCCAGCCTTGCGGAAACCCTCGACCAGTCCCTGCGGACCAGGAAGGTGCAGCGCGCCGACCGCCATGAAGGCGTTGCCCTTGGCCAGGATCGGCTCGGCGTGATCGACCATCACCTTGTTGCGGCTGGTGATCATGGTTTCCTCGAAGGCCGCATAGCCGGCGGGATCGTTCTGCTCTTCCGGCATGGCGGCGCGGAACAGCGGCCAGAACATGCCGGTGTCGCCGCGCTGGTAGAGCACGATCATGGTCTCGTTGATATCGTTGACCTTGTCGCCCAGCTTCAGCGTGTCGACCAGGCCCTTCATGTGAAAGGCGAGCGGCAGCGAGGCCATGGCGCGCAACTGGCTCTCGGCCGTTTCGAGACCTTCGACCGGCTTGCCCGCAGCCTTGGCACTTTCGGCCAGCTTGACGTCGAGCACCGGCGCCCCGCCCGACTGGCGGGCGAGTTCGCAAGCTGGCAACGCCATCATCGCCGACAGCATCCACGGCTTCATCTTGGCGACTGTTGCCGGCGGGATGCCACGCGCGTCGAGTGCTGCATTCATCGCCGCCGCTTCGTCCGGCGTCAGCAAGGACGACAGCGTCGTGGAGTCGGTGAACATCATCAGGTCCGGCTCTTTCAGCATCGCCGTCATCATCTTTTGCTTGTCGAGCACGTCGGTGGTTTCGATGACGAGCGTGCCGGCGGCGTCAAAGGCCTTCTGCGCGACCGGCGGCAGCGTGGTGACGCGCGTGTCGGTCATATGCATGGTGCCGAACAGGTAGGATGGCTCTTCGCCTGATTTTTCCAGCTTCCACAACAGGCCCTTGCCATTCAGCGTGGCGGCGGCTTCCGCCTCGATCTTGCCGTAGGTGGCGGGGCTGCTCTTCTGCAGGGCCGACAGCATGTCGGCGCCGGCGCAGGTCGGGACTTCCGCATGCGCCCTGCCAGCCGCGAACAGCAGGACGGCAAGAAAGGACAAGAAAAACAGCACGTTGAGCGCGACAAGCAGCTTCAGCGACAGGGAAGCTGCACGGTCGGCGATGGCAATGACACGTTTCATGACACCGTTCGTAGGCGCAAAAAGCGGCAAAACGGTTAACCCGCACCACGAAATTGAAGGGTTCATGCCCTTGGATGGGCCGATTCGTAGATTTCGAGCAGCCTCGCCGTATCGACGCCGGTGTAGATCTGCGTCGTCGACAGGCTGGCGTGGCCAAGCAATTCCTGGATGGTGCGCAAATCGCCGCCACGCCCCAGCAGATGCGTGGCGAAGGAATGGCGCAGCGCGTGCGGCGTCGCGGTATTGGGCAGGTTGAGCGCCGAGCGCAGCTTCGCCATATCGCGCTGGATGATGGCCGGATTGAGCGGGCCGCCGCGCGCACCGCGAAACAACAGCTCTTTCGGATCGAGATGATAGGGGCATAGGCGGCGGTATTCGGCGATTGCCTTGAGCGCCACCGGCAGCACCGGCACCAGCCGCGTCTTGCCGCCCTTGCCGGTGACGCGCAGCACGGTGTCGGCCTCCGACGCCAGATCGGCGCCGGCGAGGCCGAGCGCCTCGGAAATGCGCAGGCCGGAGCCGTAAAGCAGCGTCAGCACGGCGGCATTGCGGGCGGCGATCCAGGGTTCTTCTGCCAATTGACCCTCGACGGAGACGACATGTTTGGCGTCGCTCGCCGTCAGCGGTTTTGGCAGCGATTTGGGTTGGCGCGGTGCGCGCAGCGCGGCGGCACCGGCCGCGTTGGCTAAGCCGCGCCGTTCGAGAAACCGCAGCAGCGAGCGGATGCCGGCGAGACCTCGGCCAAGCGTGCGGGCGCCAGCGCCGGCGTTGCGGCGAGCGGCGAGGAAGCCGCGCAGATCGGCCGGGCGCAGATTGGCGATGTCCGAAATGCCGGGCGAGCCGCCGCAATGGCCGGTGAGGAAATGCAGGAACTGGCGCGTGTCGCGCTCATAGGCCTCCACTGTCTCGGGTGACAGGCGGCGTTCACGCGCGAGCATCTTCAGCCAGCTTTCGCGCGCCGCCTGCAGATCAGGCTTTGCCGGGATGAGGAATTCCTGCATGGCGGCATTTTGGGGTATTCGGGTTAGGAAGCGGTGAAGAGCCCGTCATTGAAATGACAAGGGGCGATCATTGAAATGACGCCGGGCTGGGGTTAGAGCAGGCCAAAGGATATTTCGCGATGAGCAAGCCGCAAAACCCTGTCCAGATGGCCGTGATCGGCGCCGCCCACGGCATCAAGGGCGAACTCAGGGTGAAAACCTTCACCGGCGAGCCGATGGCGCTGGCCGACTATGGGCCGCTCTATGCCAGGGATGGCCGCGCCTTCCAGATCATCGACATCAGGCCCGCCAACACGGTTGTCGTGGTGCGCTTCAAAGGCATTGCTGACCGCAATGCCGCCGAGGCGCTCGCCGGTACGGAGCTGTTCGTCGACCGCTCGATGCTGCCCGACGACGGCGAGGAGGATGAATTCTACCATGCCGACCTGGTCGGACTGGAGGTTCGGGACGATACCGGTGCCGCGCTCGGCAAAGTCGTCGCCGTGCATAATTTCGGCGGCGGCGACATTCTCGACGTGACGCTTGCCGGCCGCAAGGGCGTGCTGATCCCGTTCACGCAGGCCGCGGTGCCACAAGTGTCGATCGCCGACGGCTTTGTCCGCGTCGACCCGGCGGCGGCCGGGCTTGTCGATGACGAGGATGGTGAGGCGCTGCGCGACGAAGATTTCGACCCGACGGGCAGGCCGCGCGGACCGCGCGACGCCGGGGGCAACCGGTGAGTTTTGCCGCGTCGGTACTGACGCTCTATCCCGAGATGTTTCCCGGCGCGCTCGGCCTGTCGCTGGCGGGCCGCGCGCTCGAGGCCGGCACATGGTCGCTGGAAGCGGTCCAGATTCGCGATTTCGCCACCGATAAGCACCGCACCGTCGACGACACGCCGGCCGGCGGCGGCGCCGGCATGGTCATGCGCGCCGATGTCCTGGCCAGGGCGATCGACCATGCTTCGCCGGCGGGCGATACGCGTCCGCGACTTTTGATGAGCCCGCGCGGCAAGCCGCTGACGCAGGCGCGTGTGCGCGAGCTTGCCGCCGGGCCGGGCGCCGTCATCCTGTGCGGCCGCTTCGAAGGTGTCGACCAGAGGCTGATCGAGGCCCGTGGCCTGGAGGAGGTGTCGATCGGCGATTTTATCCTTTCCGGCGGCGAACCGGCAGCGCTTGTGCTGCTTGACGCGGTGGTGCGCCTGCTGCCCGGTGTCATGGGCAATGCCGTGTCGGGTGAGGAAGAGAGTTTCGAGAACGGCCTGCTCGAACATCCGCATTACACGCGGCCGCAGGAGTTCGAAGGCCGGGAGATTCCCGAGGTGCTGATCTCGGGCAATCACAAGAAGATCGCCGCATGGCGGCGCGCGGAGTCGGAAGCGCTGACGAAAGAACGGCGGCCGGATCTGCTCGGGGCTCAGCCCTTGCCGAAGTAATAAAAGGCGAGAAACAAGCCAACCGCGATGACGAAGCCGCGCACCACGTTTTGCGGCACGCGCTTGGCGATCCACACGCCGGCATAGCCGCCGAGCGCGCCGCCGGGGATCATGACGATCGCCTGCGGCCAGGCGACGACGCCACCCGAGACGAAGACGATGATCGCCACTGCGGCGATGACCACGGCCAGCATGTTCTTCAGCGCATTTAGCCGGTGATAGTCGCCGGCCTGTGTCAGGCCGAGCGTCGCCAGCATCATCACGCCCATGCCTGCGCCGAAGAAGCCGCCATAGATGGCGGTGACGAACTGCGCCAGGGAACCGACGAATGAGCCGACCGAGGCCTCATGGCCGGGTTTTGGCGTTGGCTTCAGCCACGGCCCAGCGGCGAACAGGGCGGTCGCGCCCAAAAGCAGCCACGGCACCAGGACGCGGAAGGACGGGTTGGACAGCGCCAGCAGGATCAGCGCGCCAGCCAGCGCGCCGACCGCCGATATGGCGCATAGCAGCAGGGCACCGCGCCAGAAGTGCCTGATATCGGTCCAGTAGGCTAGCGTCGAGGTGATATAGCCCGGGAATTGCGTGACCGAAGAGGTGGCGTTGGCGACGATCGGCGGCACGCCGACCAATGTCATGGCGCCGAAGGTGATGAAGGTGCCACCGCCGGCGACCGCGTTGGCGGCGCCTGACAGGAAGCCCGCCAGGAACAGCAGGATGGCGTCGAAAACAGACATGGAATGCCGCCGTGAAGAAGTGTGCTATCGGAGGCTTAGGAAGCTTGTCGGACTGGCGCAACCCGGCACGGCAGGATTACAATGGAGCCATGCCGGCAAAAAATGCATGGCCAAGGCGTGACAAAGCGCTGAAATAGCTGTATGTGCCCGCCGAACCGGAAGAAGAATCTGCCGGACCCGTCAACAATGACGGTGTAGTCGCCCCTGCCTGATGTCTTAGAGACAAAAATGTCTCAGAGACAAAGGGCATAGCCGAGCGGTCAATGGAACTGCAAGGCGAGTGTCGGACGCTCTGACTGTCGGAAGAACAAGAAGTGGATTATTGAGATGGATATTCTCCGTCAGCTCGAGGCCGAGCAGGCCGCCAAGATCGAAGCCAAGCGCAAGCTTCCCGAATTCCAGCCCGGCGACACCGTGCGCGTCCAGGTCCGCGTGACCGAAGGCACCCGCACCCGCGTCCAGGCCTATGAGGGCGTCGTCATCGCCCGCGCCGGTTCCGGCTTCCAGGAAAATTTCACCGTCCGCAAGATCTCCTACGGCGAAGGCGTCGAGCGCGTGTTCCCGGTCTTCTCGCCGATGGTCGAAGGCGTCGAGATCGTGCGTCGCGGCAAGGTGCGTCGCGCCAAGCTCTATTACCTGCGCGATCGTCGCGGCAAGTCGGCCCGTATTTCGGAAAACACCGGCGTGCGCGCCCGCAAGCTCAACGATGAGGAGCGCGATGCGCTGAACGCCGAGAAGGCCCGCATCGAGGCCGAGAAGGTCGCCGCTGCCCAGGCACTGGCCGCCGAGACGGCCGCCAAGGAAGCCGCCGAGAAGAAGGCTGCCGCCGAGGCTGAGGCAGCCAAGGCCGCGGAAGCGACCCCGGCCGAATAAGATTTCGGAAATCCCATTCAAAAAGGCGGCTTCGGCCGCCTTTTTTCGTTTCACCAGACTGTGAACGCTTTCAGCCCCGGAAACAGGATCGGGCGGTTGACGTCGTATTATATTGTGTACTAAATAATCGTGCACAAGATAACTGGAGATTTGATATGGCACTCTACACCACACAGGCTCACGTCACCGGCGGCCGCGCCGGCCATGGCGAGACCAGCGACGGTCTGCTCAAGGTCGATCTGGCGATGCCCAAGGAACTCGGCGGGCCGGGGGGCGCCACCAATCCCGAGCAGCTTTTCGCCATCGGCTACGCCGCCTGCTTCGAGAGCGCCATCCGCTTCATCGCACGCAAACAGAAGCTGCCGCTCACGGATGCCTCGATAACCTCGACCGTCAGCCTGCTTCCCAATGGCGAGGGCTTCAAGCTCGGCGTCGCGCTCGCGGCGGAAACGAAAGGCCTTGATCAGGCGGCCGCGGAAGCGCTTGTATCGGAGGCACACAAGATCTGTCCCTATTCCAACGCCATCAGGGGCAATGTCGACGTAGCGCTTTCGGTAAAGGCGGCATGACGGGAAAGACCACAAAGAGCGCCAGCGACGTCCCGGCAGAGACCGCCGGGACGATCAGGGTTCCGCGACTCGATCAGCAGCTCTGCTTCGCGCTCTATTCGGCGAGCGGGCTGATGACGAAGCTCTATCGGCCGTTGCTCGATCCGCTCGGCCTGACCTATCCCCAATATCTGGCCATGCTGGCACTATGGGAGCACACGCCGAGCACGGTGGGCGCGCTTGGCGAGGCGCTCGGCCTGGATTCCGCGACGCTGACTCCGTTGCTGAAGCGGATGGAGGCAGGCGGCCTCGTCACCCGCCGCCGCGATGCCGCCGACGAGCGCCGCGTGCTGGTCGAGCCGACGGCCAAGGGCCAGGCGTTGCGCGCGCGCGTCAAGGATGTGTCATCGGCCCTTGCCTGCAGCGTGCCGCTGGAGCCTGGTGAAGCGAAAGCGCTGCACGCAACGCTCACTCATCTTGTTGCAGGTCTGCGCAACGCCGTAACGGAAGACGCGTCGGCGGATGCTGAAGCGTTGGGTTCTGGCTCAAGATAACCAGATCATCCCGAAATCCCTGAATTGAGGGCATCCGAATCCCTTTTCGCGCGCACTGACGCAGCGGACCGTCTTGCATGACGCATGCGGAAAGCTAAAGTCGGCGCCGGATTTTCCTGTAGGCCCGCCGATATCCGGGCGCTTTCAATTTTCGGGAGTGTGTCATGACCAAGTCGAAACTGCTGCTGGCCGGTCTGCTGGCCCTCGTGCTTGCGCCCGTTGCCGCCTTCGCGCAGGCGCTGCCCGATCTCGGCGGCAAGAAGGTCGTGGTGGTGACCGAAAACGCCTATCCGCCGCTGCAGTTCATCGATCCCAAGACGGGAAAACAGATCGGCTGGGAATATGACGCAATGAACGAGATTGCCAAGCGGCTGAATTTCAAGGTCGAGTACCAGAACACCTCCTGGGATGCGATGATCCAGGCGGTTTCCGACAACCAGTACAACATCGGCATGACCGGCATCACCATCAAGGACGACCGCAAGGAGAAAGTCGATTTCTCCGACCCCTATATGCGCTCGGAGCAGTTCATGCTGGTGCGCGGCGATGAAAGCCGCTTCACCGACGCCAAGACCTTCGCTGCCTTCAAGGACGGGCTGATCGGCGCGCAGCCCGGCACGACGCCGTTCTACACCGCCGTCTACAGTGTGCTCGACAGCAATGAGCAGAATCCGCGCATCAAACTGTTCGAGACCTTCGGCGCCACGGTGCAGGCATTGAAGTCGGGCGACGTCGATGTCGTGCTGACAGACGGCACCGCCGGCAAGGGCTATGTCGATGCTTCAGAGGGCAAGCTGAAGCTGATCGGCGGCCCGCTCGGCACCGAGGATTTCGGGTTCATCTTCCCGAAAGGGTCGGACCTGGTGAAGCCGGTCAACGCGGCTATCGCGGCGCTGAAGGCGGATGGGACGCTGGATGCGCTGAACAAGAAGTGGTTTCTTGATTACAAGATGGGGCAGTGAGCCCTGTTGTCGCTACGACCTCCGCCAATCGCGAACGCCAATGAACGGGCGCGGTTGGCAAAGCTGCCGATCTCCCCCCTTGCGGGGGAGATGGCCGGCAGGCCAGAGGGGGGTGTGAAGGATCGCGACATTTCGATTCCAAGCTTTTCCAAGGAGAAACCGGGCCGCGGCTGTGATCGGTTGACAGGCTGGAGGGACAGCACCCCCCTCTGTCCTGCCGGACATCTCCCCCGCAAGGGGGGAGATTGGCAATTCTTGCGAGGGCAGCTGTCCACTGGCGTTGGGAATTGATGCCGCCCGCCTCCTCCACCAAAGCCGAATTCCCCTGGTGGCTTGCCGTTGCCGCCGCGCTGGCGCTGGTCGCGGCACTGTCGATCGCGGCCAGCGACCTCTATGCCCAGGTCTTCGCCACGGTCGCCAAGGGCATCGGCGTCACCGTCTTCGTCACCGTGGTGGCTTTCGCGCTGGCGTCGATCATCGGTCTCGGCATTGCGCTGATGGGCCTGTCTGGCTCGCCCTGGCTGCGGCAGATCGCCCGCTTCTATGTCGAGATCATCCGTGGCGTGCCAATCCTGGTGCTGCTGTTCTGGATCGCCTTTGCCGGCGCGCCTGCCTTCGTCGCGGCCTGGAATGCGCTGACCGCGCCGCTGCAAAGTGCGGGCTATCTGGGTGAGCTTCTGGTGCGCGACGTGTCGCTGCTGTGGCGCGCCATCATGGCGCTGACCATTGGCTACTCCGCCTTCATCTCCGAGGTTTTCCGCGCCGGCATCCAGGCGGTCGAGAAGGGCCAGATCGAGGCGGCCAAGGCGCTTGGGCTGAGCCGTGCGCAACGCTTCCGGCTGATCGTGTTTCCGCAGGCGATCCGCACCATATTGCCGCCGCTCGGCAATGATTTCGTCGCCCTGGTCAAGGATTCCTCGCTGGTCTCGGTGCTCGGCGTCGCCGACATCACGCAGATGGGCAAGGTCTATGCCGCCGGCTCGTTCCGCTTCTTCGAGACCTATTCGATAACAGCCTATATCTATCTCATCCTGACCGTCAGCCTGTCGCTGGCGCTCAGGGCGCTGGAACGGCGGTTGCGAAACCAGCATCAGGAATAGTTTTCCGGCGAAGACGGCGCTACGATCCCCGGCATATCTCGGTGAGGAGGTCTCATGATCGTCGACAAGGCCAATGCGGCGCTGGATTCCGTCTATGGCGCCGACACGCCGGAAACTTTGGCGCAGGCCTATGCCGCCTGGGCCGCGACCTATGACAGCGAAACCGCCTCGCTCGGTTATCTCTTGCCGTTCCTGATCACCGCCTGGGTGGCCCGCCATGTGCCGGCGGGTGAAGGGCCGCTGCTCGACGCCGGCTGCGGCACCGGCCTGTCGGGGCCGTCACTGAAGGCGCTGGGCTACGGCGATATTGCCGGGCTCGACCTGTCGGACGACATGTTGAAGATCGCCGGCAGCCGAAATGCCTATGGCGAGCTGAAAAAGGCGATGCTGGGCGGACCGCTGCCCTGGCCGGACGGGTATTTCCGCGCCTTCTTCTCGACCGGCGTCTTCACCATCAGCCATGCGCCGGCGTCGGGCCTGCACGAACTGGTGCGCATCACCGGGAAAGGCGGCCACGCCATCTTCACCGTGCGCGACCAGGTCTTCGAGAGTGGCGGTTTTCAGGGCGTGTTCGATGAGCTGGAGCAGGCGGGCAAATGGCGGCTCGTCGAGCAAAGCCCGTGGTTCCGCTGCTACGCCATCGCCGAGCCGGATGCACTGGTGAAGACTTTTGTGTTCGAGGTGGTTTGAGCCGGTAAGCTTGGCGCTGGTTCCTCGCCCCCGTGAAGCGGGGGAGAGGTGGCCCGGCGAAACCGGGACGGAGAGGGGGACGACCTACGCGAAGCCAGAACCCGGTGAAAGACGAAGCGCGAGACGGGCCAGGATCGAAGCTATCGGGAGGCAACAAATTCCAGACGCCGCGCAGGCCCCTCTCCGTCCCGGCTTCGCCGGGCCACCTCTCCCCACTTCGTGGGGCGAGGAACCCAAGTCCGGCCAGTCCACGCCGCAATTGCCGAAAAGCCAAAACATTGGTATGAGCCACGCCATGGAAGAGCTTTTTGGCGATCCGGCTTACAAGGGTTTCGTGCTGCAGGACAGAAAACGCCTGCCGTCGCGCTTTTCCGCGCGCGTCAGCGGTGCACTGACCAGCCGACTTAGCTAGGCCGACCTGTCCAGGTCGTTGCGCCGGCCCGAGATTGCCGGCTTCTGCTCTTTCCCATTCTCATATCGACGGATTTACGCACATGAGCGCACCGCGCACCCTCTACGACAAGATTTTCGACGACCATGTCGTCGACCGCCAGGACGACGGCACCTGCCTGCTCTACATCGACCGCCACCTCGTCCATGAAGTGACCAGCCCGCAGGCCTTCGAAGGTCTGCGCCTGAGCGGCCGCAAAGTCCGGCATCCGGAAAAGACGCTGGCCGTGGTCGATCACAATGTCTCGACCTCGCCCGAGCGCAAGTTCGGCATCAAGAACGAGGAAAGCCGCATCCAGGTCGAGGCGCTGGCCAAGAACGCCAAGGATTTCGGCGTCGAATATTATTCCGAAAACGATATCCGCCAGGGCATCGTCCACATCATCGGCCCGGAGCAGGGCTTTACCTTGCCCGGCATGACCATCGTCTGCGGCGACAGCCACACCTCGACCCACGGTGCTTTTGGAGCATTGGCGCATGGCATCGGCACGTCGGAGGTCGAGCATGTGCTCGCAACGCAAACCCTGATCCAGCGCAAGGCCAAGAACATGCTGGTGCGCGTCGATGGCCAGTTGCCGGAAGGCGTCACCGCCAAGGACATCATCCTCGCCATCATCGGCGAGATCGGCACCGCCGGCGGCACCGGCTATGTCATCGAATATGCCGGCGAGGCGATCCGTGCGCTGTCGATGGAAGGCCGCATGACGATCTGCAACATGTCGATCGAGGGCGGCGCGCGCGCCGGCCTGATCGCGGCCGACGAGACGACCTTCGCCTATGTTAAGGACAAGCCGCGTGCGCCGAAGGGCGCGGCCTGGGATGCCGCGCTCGCCTACTGGAAGACGCTGCAGTCGGACGAAGGCGCGCATTTCGACAAGGTGATCGTGCTCGACGCGGCCAAGCTGCCGCCGATCGTCTCCTGGGGCTCTTCGCCGGAAGATGTCGTCTCCGTGCAAGGCATCGTGCCGAACCCGGACGACATCACCGACGAGAACAAGCGCACCTCCAAGCAGCGCGCGCTCGACTATATGGGCCTGACGCCAGGGACCAAGATCACCGACATCGCGCTCGACCGCGTCTTCATCGGCTCCTGCACCAATGGCCGCATCGAGGATCTGCGCGCCGCCGCCAAGGTGATCGAGGGCAAGACCGTCAATCCGCGCGTCAACGCCATGATCGTGCCGGGCTCCGGCCTGGTCAAGGAACAGGCGGAAGCCGAGGGCCTGGACAAGATCTTCCTCGCCGCCGGTTTCGACTGGCGCGAGCCGGGCTGCTCGATGTGCCTGGCCATGAACGACGACCGGCTGAAGCCGCATGAACGCTGCGCCTCGACCTCGAACCGCAACTTCGAGGGCAGGCAAGGCTTCAAGGGCCGCACCCATCTGGTGTCGCCGGCGATGGCGGCGGCGGCGGCGATCGCCGGCCACTTCGTCGACATCCGCGACTGGAAATAACGTCCGGTTACACGGTTTGATTGCCAGACCCCGGATCGCCCAGCGCTCCGGGGTCTTTTTTCATTCGCGCCGCCCATATATTCGCTCGGGCTTAACCGCTTGTTTGCGCCTGCGCTCTACGGTCTTCCCTGACGTCAAGCGAGGGGAAGTCACGGTCCTTTGGACACCGGCCTGTTCATAGCGCTGCTCAATCCGACGATCGCGCTGGCTCTCGGCGCGGCTTTCTTCGTGCTATGGACCTATCAGCGCCACCGGCCCTATCTGGCCGTGCTGGCGCTCAGCTACTGTGTTTCGGCACCCGGCTTCCTGTTCCAGTATTTCACCTTGCCCGTCGGCATGGCGCTGACCAAGCTGGTGTCCAACATCTGCTTCACCGTCGCCGGCTGTTGCCTGTCGGGCGCCATCGTCGCCCGCTACGGCCGCAAGGTGCCCTATGTCGGGATCGGCGTGCTGGCCGGTGGTGGCCTGGCGTCGCTGTGCTGGTTCCTGTTCGTCGCGCCGGATCTCACCTGGCGTATCCTGGCGATGAATTTCGCCTTTGGCGGTCTCAGCCTTCTGGTCGGGGCCGAATTGCGGCCGGTGCGCAACAACGGGCCGACCGAGAAAATCCTGTTCGTGCTGTCGCTGCTGTCGGGCCTCAACTTCTTCGTGCGCACCCTTGTCGTCGTCATCGCGCACGGGCCGTTCACCAGCTATGACGGGTTCTACGGCTCCTCCTACTGGACGACGGCGTTGCTGTCGCATGCGCTGCTGTCGCTGCTCATCGCGCTTTGCCTGTTCAGCGCTGCGGCCCTCGACGTCATGAAGGCATTGAAGGCCGAGACACACACCGATCCGCTGTCGGGCCTGCTCAACCGGCGCGGGTTCGAGGAGCGCGGGGCCCAGCTCCTGCAACACTGCGCGGTGGCCAGGTTCCCGGTGGCGCTGGTGCTGGCCGACCTCGATCATTTCAAGGCGCTCAACGATGTGCACGGGCACGCCGCCGGCGATCGCGTGATCGCCGATTTCGCCGCCAAGCTGCGCGCGGCTACAGGCGCGCGGGGGGCTGCCGGGCGCATCGGCGGCGAGGAGTTCGCCGTGCTCCTGCCGTTGAGCGATCTCGCCGCCGCGCGATTGTTCGCAGAAGCCGTGCGCACGCTCTACTCGGCCGGCGGCGTCGACGGGCTTCCCGCCGCCACCAAGGTCACCGCCAGTTTCGGCGTGGCGGCCCGCAGCGGTGACGAAGCGCTGGAACCCTTGATGCGCCGTGCCGACGAGGCGCTTTACAAGGCCAAGAAAAACGGCCGCGACAGCGTGCGCCTGTCTTACGAACGGCCCGAAATGGTGTTCGCGGCGGAGCCGTCCAGGACCGGCTGACGCCGCACGTCCCAGCCTCACGTTAACGTCTTTTTCGCCCGTCGATGTTTAGCTGTGGGCACGGGGTGCGAAAGAGATGAGCGGCGCGAACTTCATCCTGTTGATCAATCTGTCGGTTGCCGGCCTGCTGGCGGCATCCTTCATGGCGGTCGCGTTCCATGATGTCGGCCGCGCCTCGGCGCGCTGGTTTGCCTTTGGCTATGTCCTGGGCATGGCCTATTCGGCGATCGAATTCAGCATTCCCGCCTTTACCGATGCCCGGATCCCGGTGGTCACCGCTTTCGCGGTCTTCCTCGGTGCCACCATGGCCTTCAATGCCGGACTGGCTCGTAAATACGGCGTGGCGCCGCCATGGCCGCCGATGCTGTTCTTCCTGGTCGCCACCACCATCGCCGTCTATTTCGTACAGGACCTGCCGCGCCAGTCGCTGGCCCGCATGATGGCCTACCAGCTTCCCTATGCCGTCATGCAATTCGTCGGCCTGGCCATCGTCTGGTCGTCCAGGCAAAGGCGAGGCCGGCTCGATCGCATCCTGATGGCCGTGCTCGCCGCCAGCGGTGTGCAGTTCGCCTCAAAGCCGTTCATAGCGCATGCGCTCGGTGGCTGGGGCGCCAATCCGCAGGCCTATCTGCAAAGCAACTACGCGCTGGTGTCGCAATCGCTCGGCACTGTCTTTGCCCTGGCGCTGGCGCTGCTGATACTGGCCATTCTGGTTCTTGAGGTGCTGGCTGAAGTGACGTCGAGGTCGGAGACCGATACGCTGTCGGGACTGCTCAATCGCGGTGCCTTCACGCGTCAGGCGGAGCAGGCCATGCTTGGCGCCGTGCGGCAAGGCGTTCCGGTCACGCTCGTCATCGCCGATCTCGATCATTTCAAAGGCATCAACGACAATTTCGGCCATGCCTCCGGCGACCGGGTGATCGAGACCTTCGCCGGTTTCCTGCGCGAGGCCGCCGCCGGACACCATGTCGCCGGCCGCATCGGCGGCGAGGAATTCGCCATCATCCTGCCGGGGACCAACCTTGCCGCCGCCCGGCTGTTCGCCGAGGGCACGCGCAGCGCGTTCGGCACGCTGCCCATAGACGGGCTGCCGGCGGATAACCGCTGCACGGCGAGTTTCGGTGTCGCCGAACTTCATGCCAGCGAAACCATCGCCGATCTCATGCGGCGCGCGGACGAGGCGCTTTACCTGGCGAAGAATGCCGGGCGCGACTGCGTACGTGTTTCAGCCGGGCCAGGAGGCGAGTGGTCGTCCAACGCGATCGTCATGAGCTCTAGATCAGGATGATCTTCTCCGAAGGCCGGTTCTCACTTTTCGGGATCATGCTCTAGCGGCAAGGGCTGAGTTCGGGCATCTCGCCGTCGGAAAGCCCGTACATATAGCTGCGGCCTTTGACGAAGACTGGCGGCCGGTAGCAATCGCTGTAGCCTGATATCTCGTCGGATTCGTTCTGGTAGATCACCTTGGGCTGGCCGGCGCTGGTGTAGTCGGACAGCTGCTTGGCCAGCTTGCCTTGGCCGACGATGATGCGCTTGTAGCCGGCGGCGCTGTCGATGACGAGATTGCCGAAGGAATCGGCGTAGACGCGATCCTGATGACGGCCCCCGGCAAGTGCGGGTGCAGCCAGGCCGGCGACCGAGGCTGCCACAATGAGCGCCGAGAGGCGCGATCTGCCGGAGTTGGAACGCATGGCGTCCTCCTGATGGTTAGAGGAAAGCCTCCTCGAATCGGAAATTAACCTTTTCTTAACCTTTGTTAAGAGGCTGGCGCGTTGCGCGGCGATGTCTCGCCAAACATGGTTAATTTCCGACTGGAGGGAAAACCCGACGGCCATCATTCGGCCATGCTTGGCCGCACCATCGCGACCGGCTCCGAATGCGACAGCGGTGGGCGCCCTTGATCTTGGCAAAGCATCGCGGCTAGCTTGTCGCATGGGAGGACAGCATATGGCGTTACGCCGGGCGGTTTGGGTGTCCGTTTTCCCGTTGCTCGTTATCGTTGCTGCGTGTGTGCCGCAGAATGGCGCGCCGAAGGCGGCCAATACCGTCTCGGTTGCGCCGGCTCAGCAGTCCATCGCCGCCGCGGCGCCCCCGGCATCCGCAACCAAGATCACCACCGATCTCACCGCGCCGCGATCCACTGTGGGTACAGCAACCTATGGATGCGGCAATGGCAGCGCGATCACCATTCAGAATCTCGGCTCGTCGTTGCGTGTGATCGAGCCGGGTGGCGCGACCGAAGAGTTCGTGGCGTCGCCCGCCAACCAGTCCAGCCGCTACCAGGAGGCCGCCACGCATAACGCAATCGTGATCGACGGGCGTGAGGCGCTGGTGATGAAGAGGGGCTCGACGCCGCAGACCTGCAAGCGATAGTTCGAATCTTAACACAGCCGAGCTCTGGACCAGATATGCTGCACTGCAGCGATATAGAGCCGGCTGCGGGCCATCAGCCCCTAATCGATTGAAGCCCGAACCTGCCTTTTTGTCAGACTAAATGACGTTTCCAAAACGATTTTCTGGCTTTGACGCGGTGCAAAAAGAGCATTAGAAACCGGCTGTCCGAAGTCGCAACCGGAAGCGGCAATGCCGCATTTCCACCTGAGGCTCCAGAGACGCCGAACCTGGGGGAGCCATGAGCAAATCACCAGCCACCCGCGAATTCGCCAGACGTGAACGGCCGCTCTCGCCGCACCTGACGATCTACCGGCCGCCGATCACGATGACGATGTCGATCATCCATCGCATCACCGGCGGGGCGCTTTATTTCGGCACGCTGCTGGTCGCCGTCTGGCTGATGGCGGCGGCAAGCTCGCAGGCGACCTTCGACTGGGTCAACTGGGCTTTCGGCACCTGGCTCGGCCGGCTCATCCTGTTCGGTTACACCTGGGCGCTGATGCATCACATGCTGGGCGGCGTGCGCCACCTGGTCTGGGATACGGGCGCGGGGCTGGAGAAGCACACGGCATCGAAGATCGCCTGGGCGACGCTGGCCGGTTCGATCCTGCTCACGCTGCTGATCTGGGCCGCCGGCTATATGGCGCGGGGAGCCTGATCATGAGCGGCAAGAACAATACCGACATGCGCACGCCGTTGGCGAAGGTCCGCGGTCTCGGCTCGTCCCATGAGGGTACACAGCATTTCTGGCGCCAGCGGCTGACGGCGCTCGCCAACATCCCGCTGACGCTGTTCTTCGTCGGGTTCCTGATCGCGCTCAACGGCGCCGGCTACGCGGAGGTGCGCGCGGCACTCGCCAATCCGTTCGTGGCGCTGGTGCTGGCCCTGGTGCTCATCTCCGGGCTTATCCATATGCGGCTCGGCATGCAGGTGATCATCGAGGACTATATAACCGGCGAAGGCCTGAAGCTGGCGACGATCGCGCTCAACACATTTTTCACCATAGCGGTTGGCGTCGCCTCGATCTTCGCCCTGCTCAAGCTGGCATTCGGAGGCTGAGTTGGCCAAGGACGCGAAATCAGCCAACAAAGCAGGCTATAGCTTTGTCGACCACAAATTCGACGTGGTGGTCGTCGGCGCCGGCGGTGCCGGCCTGCGCGCCACGCTCGGCATGGCCGAGCAGGGCCTGCGTACCGCCTGCATCACAAAAGTGTTCCCGACGCGCTCGCACACGGTGGCGGCGCAAGGCGGCATCGCCGCCTCGCTGTCCAATATGGGGCCGGATTCCTGGCAGTGGCACATGTACGACACCGTCAAGGGCTCGGACTGGCTGGGCGATGTCGACGCCATGGAATATCTGGTGCGGGAGGCGCCGGCGGCGGTCTACGAGCTCGAGCACTATGGCGTGCCGTTCTCGCGCACCGAAGAAGGCAAGATCTACCAGCGGCCGTTCGGCGGCCACATGATGAATTACGGCGAAGGCCCGCCGGTGCAGCGCACCTGCGCCGCCGCCGACCGTACCGGCCACGCCATTCTGCACACGCTCTATGGCCAGTCGCTGAAGAACAACGCGCAGTTCTTCATCGAGTATTTCGCGCTCGACCTGATCATGGAGCCGGACGGCACCTGCACCGGCGTCGTCGCCTGGAATCTCGATGACGGCACCATCCACCGCTTTTCGGCCAAGATGGTGGTGCTGGCGACCGGCGGCTATGGCCGCGCCTATTTCTCGGCGACCTCCGCACACACCTGCACCGGCGACGGCGGCGGCATGGCCGCCAGAGCCGGCTTCCCGCTGCAGGACATGGAGTTCGTGCAGTTCCACCCGACCGGCATCTATGGCGCCGGCTGCCTGATCACCGAAGGCGCGCGCGGCGAGGGCGGCTATCTCGTCAATTCCGAAGGCGAGCGCTTCATGGAGCGCTATGCGCCGTCGGCCAAGGACCTTGCCTCGCGCGACGTCGTCTCGCGTTGCATGACGCTGGAGATCCGCGAGGGCCGCGGTGTCGGCAAGAAGAAGGACCACATCTTCCTGCATCTCGACCACCTCGATCCGGCCGTGCTGCACGAGCGGCTTCCCGGCATTTCGGAATCGGCCAAGATCTTCGCCGGCGTCGACCTGACCAAGGAGCCGATCCCGGTGCTGCCGACGGTGCACTACAATATGGGCGGTGTGCCGACCAATTACTGGGGCGAGGTGCTGAACCCGACCACGCGCAGCCCCGACAAGGTGTCGCCCGGACTGATGGCGGTGGGTGAAGCGGGCTGCGCCTCGGTGCACGGCGCCAACCGGCTGGGCTCGAACTCGCTGATCGATCTGGTCGTGTTCGGCCGCGCCGCCGCGATCCGTGCCGGCCAGGTCATCGACCGCAAGGCGGCGATCCCTTCACCCAACGAAGCCTCGGTCGAGAAGATCATGGATCGCTTCGACGGGCTGCGCCACGCCAATGGCTCGACGCCGACTGCGGTGCTGCGCGAGAAGATGCAGAAGGCGATGCAGGAAGACGCTGCCGTGTTCCGCACGCAGGAATCGCTGGAAAACGGCTGCAAGCGCATTTCGCAGATCTGGGGCGAGCTCAAGGACATCAAAGTCTTCGACCGCTCGATGATCTGGAACTCCGACCTGGTCGAGACGCTGGAGCTGGAAAACCTGATGGCCAACGCCATCACCACCGTCTACAGCGCCGAGGCGCGCAAGGAGAGCCGTGGCGCGCATGCGCGGGAAGATTTTGCGTCGCGCGACGACGCCACCTGGCGCAAGCACACGCTGGCCAGGCTGAGCGAGGACGGCAAGGTGACGCTCAGCTACCGGCCGGTGCACACCGAGCCGCTGCTGGCGGAAAAGGACGGCGGCATCAGCCTCGCCAAGATCGCACCCAAGGCCAGGGTGTACTGACAATGGCGCTGGCGGGCTCAGGCTATTCCTGTACGCCCCTTCCGGCCAAGCTCGGCCTGAAGGACGGAATGGTCGCGGCGTTCATCGCGCTGCCGCCGGAGCTCGACGACCTGACGGACGCCGTGGTTTTTGCCGAAGTCGATCGGCTGGCCGATTGGTCCGAGATTTCGGGCAGCCATCAAAGATACGACGCCGTCCATGCCTTCACCCGGCAGCGCGCCGAGATCGAGGATCGCCTTGGCGATGTCGAGGCGGCGATCAAGCGCGACGGCATGGTCTGGGTGTCCTGGCCGAAGAAGGCATCGAAAGTGCCGACCGACGTCACCGAGGGTGTCGTCCGCACTGAAGCGCTGAAGCTCGATCTTGTCGACGTCAAGGTCGTCGCCGTCAATGAAATCTGGTCCGGGCTGAAGCTCGTCATCCGAAAGGACCTGAGGTAATGGTCGAACTGACGCTCCCCAAGAATTCGAAAATCCAGCAGGGCAAGACCTGGCCGAAGCCGGAAGGTGCCACGAATCTGCGGGAATACCGCATCTACCGGTGGTCGCCGGACGATGACGAGAATCCGCGCATCGACACCTATTTCGTCGACATGGATGATTGCGGGCCGATGGTGCTCGACGCGCTGCTGTGGATCAAGAACAAGATCGACCCGACGCTGACCTTGCGCCGCTCCTGCCGTGAAGGCATTTGCGGCTCCTGCGCCATGAACATCGACGGCTCGAACACGCTGGCCTGCACCAAGGGCTGCGACGACATTTCCGGCGCCGTCAAAGTCTACCCGCTGCCGCATATGCAGGTGGTCAAGGACCTGGTGCCCGACCTCACCAACTTCTACGCCCAGCATGCCTCGATTGAGCCCTGGCTGAAGACGGTGTCGCCGCAGCCGGCCAAGGAATGGCTGCAGAGCCATGAGGACCGCGAGAAGCTCGACGGTCTCTACGAGTGCATATTATGCGCCTGCTGCTCGACCTCGTGCCCGAGCTACTGGTGGAATGGCGACCGCTATCTCGGCCCCGCGACCCTCTTGCAGGCCTATCGTTGGCTGATCGACAGCCGCGACGAGGCCAAGGGCGAGCGGCTCGACAATCTCGAAGACCCGTTCCGGCTCTACCGCTGCCACACCATCATGAACTGCGCGCAGACCTGCCCGAAGGGGCTGAACCCGGCTAAGGCGATCGCGGAGATCAAGAAGATGATGGTGGAGCGGCGGGTTTAGGCCCTGCATGGAGCCGTTGCCTGCGGACTTTTCGCCGGATGCCGTCGCGGCACTCCGCGCGCGCCTCGATCTGGTACGAAGCCAGGGCGTAAAAATCCTGTTCGCCATTGAAAGCGGCAGTCGCGCCTGGGGCTTTCCGTCACCCGACAGCGACTATGACTGCCGCTTTGTCTATATCAGGCCCGTGTCGGATCACCTTGTCCTGCAACAGCCGCGCGACGTGATCGAGTTCCCGATCGAAGACGAGATCGATGCCGGCGGCTGGGATCTGCGCAAGGCCTTGCTTCTGGCGCTCGGCGGCAATGCGGTCATCGTCGAGTGGACAAAGTCGCCTATCGTCTATGAGCAAGTCGCGGGATTTCGCGCGCGCCTTCTCGATCTGCTGGCCGAGATCGTCGATCCGGCAAAGGTAGCGCACCACTATCTCGGCCTGGCGCGCTCGCATGTCGCCAAGATCGGCAGTTTTTCCGGCGAGGTGAAGCTGAAGAAGCTGTTTTACCTGATCCGTCCGCTGGTGGCTCTCGACTGGATGGAGCAGCGCGGCTTTGCCGGCCTGCCGCCAATGAACCTTGGCGAGTGTCTCGGCCAGACGGACGTGCCTGTGCCGGCGGCAGAGGAAATCCGCCGCCTGATAGAGCGGAAAAGCCAGACGCGGGAGATGGGGTCTGGTCTCATCCCGACCGCAATCGCGCGCTATCTCGAAGCGCGCTATGGTCACCACGAAATGAACCTTGCCGCCACGGTCAGGGATGAGGCCCGCCAGGCGCGCAAACATGCCCTTGCAACCGCGTTTTACCGCCGGGAGGCTGAACAACTTTCATGAGCGAAGACCTTCCCATCCTCTCCCCCGTCGAAGCCCGCGTGCTTGGCTGCCTGATCGAGAAGAAGGAGCTGACGCCTGATGTCTACCCGCTGACGCTCAACGCAGCCCTTGCCGCCGCCAACCAGAAGACGGCGCGCGAGCCGGTGATGGCGCTGGAGCAGACGGAGGTGCACCGGGCGCTGAAGCTGCTCGAGCAGAAAGGGCTGGTGCGGCAGATGTTCGGCTCGCGCGTCGAGCGCTACGAACATCAGATGGCGCAGCGCTTCTCGCTGACCACGCCGCAGACCGCCTTGCTCGGCCTGCTCTTGCTGCGCGGGCCGCAGACGGCGCATGAGCTCCTGGCGCGAGCCGAGCGCATGGCGCGGTTTTCGTCGATCGAAGACCTGCGCGCTGAACTCGACATGCTTATCGGCCGCCGGCCGCCGCTGATCCAGGAAATCCCGCGCGGGCCAGGCCAGCGCGAGGACCGCTACGTGCATCTCCTCGCTGGCCCGGTGGATGTTGCAGCCCTTTCGGCCCAGCGCAGTGCGCCGGCCATGCCTCACTCCGACCTGGAAGCGAGATTGGAAGCGCTGGAGCAGGAAGTCGCGGCACTACGCGCCCGGCTTGATGCGCTGGGCGGTTGAGGTCGCGACACTGCGCGCCCGTATCGAGGCGCTGAGCGGGGAGGCAGCCAAGCCGCCTCACCTCCTGTCATAAACGCCGCTCGCCTCCCCGTTGGGGTCGATCAGCCGCAACTGTCCAGCCTCCAACTGCCATCGCAGTGAAACCGGCTTCAAATCGCCGGGCTTGAATTTCCACAGGCCTGTCAAATCGGGCCGGCAGCCATTGACGGATTTGTAGGTTCCGGCCGTCGGCGTGAAGACCAGGGTCGAACCGCGCACCAGCGTCTTGCCGGTCTTCAGCGTCAGCGACCGGATCTGGCCGCAGCCGTCGACCAGCGACGACTGGAACAGGGCGAAATAAGTGTGTCCGTCGGCACCGAAGGTGAAAGAGATGCTGCCGCCGCTGCCCGGTTCGCAATGGCTTGACGTGTCGCAGTAATTGCCGTTGGCGACGGCAAAGCCCCATTTGCCGACCAGTGCCACCGGCATCGCGCCAAGGCGGGAGCGTGTTGCCGGTCCCTTTCCTTGCCCATAGGCAGTGCCGGCACCAAGCATGAGCCAGCCGGCAAGGCCGACAAGTGCTGCCCGGCAGGCGTGTGACGAGTCCCTCAACATCCCTTGCTCGCGACAAGCTGTTTCAGATAGCCGAGCCGCGTGGATATGACCTGGTTGGCGATCGCCATCTTGCCGGCGGGCGCCATGCCGCCATATTTCTTCGGCGCCGGACCGGCACCTTGGGCGGCCTGATAGTTCGCGGTCAGCTGGCGCAGGTCCGCACAGGACATCGAGGCATATTTCGCCTGCTCCTGCGGGCTGATGACACCTGACTGGGCCATGCCGATGGAATTGGCCGCCGCCATGCCGGCCATGCCGACGACCGCCGAGACCGGATTGAGGCCGACGCAGCCGGACGGGCCGAGGCACAGGACCGGTGCCAGGAGAAGTATGTTGCGCGCGCCCGTTGCCGGCCTCATGACTGACGCTCCCCGCTGCGCGGCGGCAGCTTCAGGTCGCGATGGTCGACGACGGTTCTGCCGAGAGCGATGGACAGCAGATAGACGCGTGGATTGAAGCCCGCCGATGCGAGACCCGACAGGGTCTTGAACAGTTGCAAATGATACATCGAACCCCCTTGTGGTTGTTTCGGTTCGCGCCTCCGGATCGGAAGCGCGCCGCAAACTAGGTCCGCCGAGAGAGGCCAGCTTGGACGCAACGGCCCTAAAAACGGCCCAAACGGCCCTGTATTGACGTTTTCGGGGCCACGGCGCATATGCGCGCTCTGGCATGGGGGTGCCGATGACGGCGACGATGGGACCGACCGCCTCGTTTCGACTGATGACGGACATGGTTCCGGAGCGGGATCGTGTCGAGGTCATGCGCGAGGTCTATGGCCGCACGGTGCTCAAGGTCGACCTCGATCCGCTCGGTCCGACCCAGGTCGACATGAAGGTACGCGCCCTGCCGGGTCTCGGTATCGCCACCGGCACCTGTTCGGAATTCCGCGTCCATCACTCGACATCGCTGATCGAAAGCGACGATCTCATCCTGCTGGCGGCGCTCGGCGGGGCGAGCGTCATGAAGCATCGCGGCCGCGAGGAGGCGGTCGGCAATGGCCAGGCCTTGATGATGAGCGGCGAAGAGGTCGGTCTCAACGTCATCCAGCCTGGCGGCCTTCGCTTCGTCAATATGAGCTTCTCGCTGAAGCTCCTTTCACCGCTGATCGGCGATCCGGCGCGGGCCTTGATGCAGCCGCTGCCGACCGGCAGCGGGGCGATGCGGCTGCTGCTCGACTATGTCCAGTCGCTCCAGGATGCCGGCGACGTGCTGACCCCGGAGACCTGGCATCTGGCGACGGCGCATATGTTCGATCTCGTGGCGCTGGCTATGGGTGCGACCCGGGACGCGGCGGAAATCGCGCGCGGACGCGGCGTGCGCGTGGCGCGGCTGCGTGCCATCAAGGCCGATATCATAGCCCATGGTGGGCATGGCGACCTGTCGGCCGAAGATATCGCCCGTCGTCACCGTCTCTCGGCCCGTTACATCAGAAAGCTGTTCGAGGGCGAGGGCACGTCGCTGTCGGATTTCATGCTCGGCCAGCGCCTGTTGCGCGCGCACCGCATGCTTTCGGATCCACGCCACTCAGGCCGCAGCATCACGGCGATCGCCTTCGAGGCCGGCTTCAACGACTCGTCCTATTTCAACCGGGCATTCCGGCGGCGCTACGACGCAACGCCGTCGGACGTGCGGGCGGCCGCGTCGGAAGGCTGAGCCCAGAGCATGATCCCGAAAAGTGGGAACCGGTTTTCTCGGACAAATGGTTTCCGTTTGTCCAGAGATCATGCACCAACAAAGAGTTAGATCAGGATGATGATTCAACCGAACTTCATCCTGATCTAGCATGCAAAACGCCAGCCTGCAGGCTGGCGCTCGCAATGACGGTCGTCCCGCTCAGCCAAGCTTGGCGTCGAGCGACACTTTTATCGCGCCGAGCGCCTTGGAGACGGGGCATTCGGCCTTGGCCTTCTCGGCCAATTCCTTGAATTTCGCCGCATCGATACCGGGCACCTTGCCGACCAGCGTGATGGCGCTGCCGGTGATGCCGGTGCCTGGAACTAGTGTCACCACGGCCTTGGCGTCGAGTTCGGCCGCGGGCGTGCCGTTCTCGGCCAGGAAGTGCGAAAGCTGCATGGCGTAGCAGCCGGCATGCGCGGCCGCGATCAGCTCTTCCGGATTGGTGCCGGATTTGCCGCTTTCATCCTCGAAGCGTGCCTTGAACGAATAGGGCGTGCCCTTCAAGGTTCCGCTCTGGCTGTCGAGCGTGCCTTTGCCTTCTTTCAGATTGCCTTTCCAGACGGCGGTTGCGGTGCGGTCCATGAAGTCCTCCTTGGTTGTCGTGAACTTTTGGTTGTCGTGAACTTGGGGTTGTCGTGAACTTGGCCTGGGTGAGCCTCGGCGTCCGATCAACTATAGCGCGGGCGGGCGCGAAGACCACTGCGCTGTTTCGACCACGGCACGATGACGGATCATTCCTTCCGGAAAAATATTCGGGGCCACCGGAAAAAATATTCTGGCTGTCCAGAAAAAATATTCGCGCAAAAATGTCGACTTCCATCCGGCCCGGCCGTCCTGCGGGCGGCCATGGGATTTGTGGCCGGATGGAGGTTCACATGGACAATCTGTTTTTCGCGCTGTGGAAGAGTCCAGGCCATAAGGCCGGGCGACAGGAAGATTTCTGGCTGGATGCGCCGGCGCCCATCCTCGGCAGGCTGCTGGCGGCGGTCGCCATCATCGGGGTCGCGGCATGCCTTCTCGACCATGCGGCCGCGGTCGACGGCAAGGCTGACACGCTCGTCGCCGCATCCTATGGTTCATCGCAGTATGGGAGGTCGCAATGAAATATGTCTGCCTGGTCTATGGCGAGGAGAAAGACCTTTACGCGCTCACCGCCGAGAGGGGGGCCAAGCTCGACGCCGATTCGCTGGCCTATAACAGGGTCTTGGACCAGGAGGGCAAGCTGATCATCGCGCAGGCGCTGCAATCGGTGAGGACGTCGAAGTCGGTGCGACGGCGCGAGGGCAAGCGCCTTGTCATCGACGGCCCCTTCGCCGAAACCAAGGAGCAGTTGCTTGGCTTCGTCATGGTCGAAGCCGACACGCTCGACGAAGCGCTGGACATCGCCGCCCGCATTCCGCTGGCCGAACTCGGCACGATCGAGGTCCGGGCGATCTACGACATACCGGGGTCATAGGCAGCGCTTGGCTTGACGGCTGGGGCTGCAAAATCGGCTTGTTTAATCGCCTAAGCTTCACTAGCCGCAAATTGAATTTTCTTGGCCAGAAGCAACTCTTGCGTGTTGAAGCAACGCGACAGTTCTCCTATCGTCGGTCTGACTTTGGGGGATTTCGACATGCCTTTCCTGATTGCTGTCCTTGGCGTGCTCGGAGCGGCGGCGTTCTGGTGGTACCGGATGAAGGCCATGAACGATGCCGCGCGCGAGGTCGCCGATGTCGTTGGACGCGTGCAAGGCAACATCAGGCGCAAGAAGCTGCGCAAGCAGGCTGCCCTGTCGCCGCTGACGGCGATCGACGATCCGGTGGTGGCCGCCGCGACCCTGATCACATCGATCGTTTCCGAGAATGGGCCCGTTCTGCCGCAGCGCGAGGCCGTCATCCGCGCTGTCATTTCCGAGATCGCCGACAAGAAGAAGACCGACGAGGCGGTGATCTACGCCAAATGGGCGGCGTCACAGATCGACGACACCACGGTCGTCATCGACAAGCTGGCGCCGTTTCTGCGCGAGCGTCTCGACGTGGCCGAGCGAAACGACCTGCTGCAGATGGTCAACCGCGCCGCCCAGGGCGGCGAGAAGCGCCTTGAGATCGCCGACCAGCGCATGTTGCGGCTGCGGCAGAAGCTGGGTTTTGAAGTGAATTGAGTTTCCTGGTGCCACACTGACAGATCGCCGGCCTCGGCGATTGGCGCGAAACACCCTTTGCGTCGTCATCCTATGGCGGAGCAAGGAGCGAAGCGACGCGGCGTAGACCATAGGATCCATGCCGGGACTCGGAAGCGTCACCACGGTGCAGAATTCTGCTCCGCCGCACCCCACGATCAAGGTCACGGCATGGATCCTTGGGTCTTCGCTCCGCTTCGCGTCGCTACGCCCGAGGACGACGAAGTTACGCGTGCCAGCGAGACGCTCAGATCGCCTCGCCCTTCAACAGCTTCGGCGTGCCGGCCGACAGTCCCGAGGCCTGCCGGATGAAGAATTGCTTGAGGCGAGGCATGCGCTCGACGAGGCCAAGGCCGATGTCGCGGACGGTGCGCAGCGGGGTGATGTCGTTGGAAAACAGCCGGTTCAGCACATCCGTCGTGATGCCCATCTGCACCGTGTCGAAACGGCGCCATTGCTGGTAGCGCTCGAGCACGTCGAGCGCGCCGATGTCCTGGCCGAGCCGGTCGGCCTCGACGATCACCTCGGCAAGCGCTGCCACATCCTTGAAGCCGAGATTGAGACCCTGCCCAGCGATCGGGTGGATGCCGTGGGCGGCGTCGCCGGCAAGGGCTATGCGCGGTGCGACGAAGGCGCGCACGATGGTCAGGCCGAGCGGCCAGGCGCGCGGCTTGTCGGCAACGCGGATCTCACCGAGCTTCAGGCCAAAACGCTGTTCGAGTTCATGCTCGAAGACGAGGTCGTCGCCTTCCACCAGCGTTTTCGCATCTTCCGCGCGTTCGACCCAGACGATCGACGAGCGGTTGGTGCCGTCCGCGTCCGGCTTGAGCGGCAAGGTGGCGAAGGGGCCAGCCGGCAAAAAATGCTCTTCGGCGCGGCCATTGTGCGGGCGTTCATGCGCCACGGTGCAGACGATGCCGGACTGGCCATAGTCCCACTTCACCGTCTTGATGCCGGCCATGTCGCGCAGCTTCGAATTGACACCGTCGGCGGCGACCAGCAGCCGTGCCGTCAGCGCGGCCCCGTCGGCCAGGTGCACTGATATGCCGGCGCCATTGGTCTCGAAAGCCTGCACCGCGACACCTTCGATGATGTCGATGCCGAGCTTCTCGGCTCTGGCGCGCAAGGCGCCGTTCAACGCCCTGTTGGCCACCATATGCGCGAAGGGCTCGCCCGGCGCCACTTCGCCACCGAAGGTCAGGAAGACCGGGCGCACCGGATCGGCGCTGCGCGAATCGGTGATGATCATCTCGGTGATCGCCTGCGCCTGCGGCGCGATCTCGGCCCAGACGCCGAGCTGGTCGAGCATGCGGCAGGCGGCGGCGGCAATGGCCGAGGCACGACCGTCGCGTTGCCAGGCGCCGGCGGGCGCGGCATCGACCAGCGCCACGGCCAAATGGGGCCGCGCCTGCTTCAGCGAGACGGCGGTGGCCAGCCCGACATAGCCGGCGCCGGCGACGAGAACATCGAGCCCGGATCTGGTCTTGGCGTCCGCCTTGCGTTCCATTGTCTTGGCTCCTTGCGCGTCGGCCGGGCTTGCGCCCTTGACGGCTCGTTCTTCCTGTCGGAAACCGCCATAGCAATTTTGCGGCGAGGTCACAAAACATGACGGCGGCGATCGACGAGCTTCTGCGCATTCTCGACCTCGAGAGGCTGGAACACAATCTGTATCGTGGTCGCAGCCCCCAGGTGGAGTGGCAGCGTGTGTTTGGCGGCCAGACCATCGCCCAAGCGCTGGTGGCGGCGCAGCGGACGGTGGAGCCGGACCGCTTCGTGCATTCGCTGCACGGCTATTTCATGCGGCCGGGCGACATCCGGGTGCCGATCGTCTACGAGGTCGACCGCATCCGCGACGGTGGCTCCTTCACCACCCGCCGCGTGCTGGCGATCCAGCACGGCCAGGCGATCTTTTCGCTGGAAGCCTCGTTCCAGGTCGACGAAAAGGGGCTGGAGCATCAGTTCGCGCTGCCCGATGACGTGCCGCCGCCGGAAGGGTTGCAGACGCAGCGGCAGCTGCTCGAAAGGGCTGAGCGTGTGCCGGAAGCGGTGCGCCGCTTCTGGGCGCGCGAGCGGCCGCTGGAGCTCAGGCCAGTCAATCTCCAGCATTATGAGAGCCGCGACAAGCTGCCACCTCGGCAGAATGTCTGGATCCGCCTTGCCGGGCCGGTTCCCGACGACCGCGCGTTGCAATCGGTGCTGCTCGCCTATCTCTCCGACATGACGCTGCTCGACACCTCAACCTTCGCGCATGGGCGTGGCCTGTTCGATCCCGACATCCAGGCGGCGAGCCTCGACCATTCGATGTGGTTCCACCGGCCGCATTCGCTCGACGGCTGGCTGCTCTATGCGCAGGACAGCCCGTCGAGTTCAGGATCGCGCGGCTTCAGCCGCGGCACGCTCTATGCCCGCGACGGCACGCTGATCGCCTCGATGGCCCAGGAAGGTTTGATCCGGCTCAAGCGTTGAGCACTGCGAGTCTTGTTTGAGCAGGATCTCTGGACAAACGAAAACCGTTTGTCCGAGAAAACCGGGCTCGACTTTTCGGGATCATGCTCAAAGCCGGCAAATTAGGCAATTTCGAAAAATTGCATAATTTTTGAGCATGTGGCGTGCCGCAGGCACGGGCACCTGCTGGCTCCGGCCACCCCATTCCCTTTGTTTACAACAGGTTAACACGCTGCTTCGGCACTTGGCACGGAGCTTGAATCCTTGGGGGCACTCTCCGGCTCCTTGGGATCGGTGCAGTCGTGCAAACGCGGGGGACCGCAACAGCAAAGGGTGAAACCTTATGAAAATCGTGATGGCAATCATCAAGCCGTTCAAGCTGGACGAGGTACGCGAAGCGCTTACCGCCGTCGGCATCCAGGGCCTGACCGTCACCGAAGTCAAAGGCTACGGGCGTCAGAAGGGGCATACGGAAATCTATCGCGGGGCGGAATACGCGGTCAGTTTCCTGCCGAAGATCAAGATCGAGGTCGCGGTCAGTGCCGACATGGTCGACAAGGCCGTCGAAGCCATCACCGCCGCGGCCAAGACCGGCCAGATCGGCGACGGCAAGATCTTCGTTTTCGGCATCGACCAGGCGGTGCGCATCCGTACCGGCGAAACAGACACCGACGCGCTCTGAGCGGCGAACACGTATTCCAATGGAGAGTTCAATGAATATTCCTTCCACCTTGAAGACGACGGGACGGGCGGCCCTTCTGGGTTCGCTTGCTCTCGCAGCATTGGGCAGCGTCGCCGCCTTCGCGCAGCAAGCCGCTCCTGCCGCTGCCGCTGCCGCACCGGCTGCCGCCCCCACCCCGGTGCTCGATACCGGCAACACCGCCTGGATGCTGACCTCGACGGCGCTGGTGCTGATGATGACCATCCCGGGCCTGGCGCTGTTCTACGGCGGCATGGTGCGCAAGAAGAACGTGCTCGCCACCATCATGCAGAGCTTCGCCATCACCTGCTTGGTGACGGTGCTGTGGTTCATGTTCGGCTATTCGCTCGCCTTCTCCACCAATGATTCCGCCGGCCTGAACCAATATATCGGTGGTTTCTCGCGGTTCTTCCACCACGGCATCACGGTCTCGACGCTGTGGCTGCCGGGGGTCTCGAACATCCCTGAATTCGTCTTCTCGATGTTCCAGATGACCTTTGCGATTATCACTCCAGCGCTGATCGCCGGCGCCTTTGCCGAGCGTATGAAGTTTTCGGCGCTGCTGATCTTCATGGGCCTGTGGCTGGTGTTCGTCTATTGCCCGATCGCGCATTGGGTCTGGGGTGGTGGCTTCCTCGGCACGGCTGGCGTGCTCGACTTCGCCGGCGGCACGGTCGTCCATATCAACGCCGGTGTCGCGGGCCTGGTCTGCGCGCTGGTTCTGGGCAAGCGCGAAGGCTACGGCACCACCAACATGGCGCCGCATAACCTGGTCTATTCGGTGATCGGCGCCTCGCTGCTGTGGGTCGGCTGGTTCGGCTTCAACGCCGGTTCGGAACTGGCTGCCGACGGCCTTGCCGGCGCTGCGATGATGAACACGCAGGTCGCCACCGCTGCCGCGGCGCTGGCCTGGATGTTCGCCGAATGGATCGTCGCCAAGAAGCCCTCGGTGCTCGGCATCATCTCGGGTGCCGTCGCCGGCCTCGTCGCGGTGACGCCGGCTTCCGGCTTCGTCAACCCAACGGGTGCCTTCATCATCGGCATCGTCGCCGGCGTGCTCTGCTACATCTCGGCGGTCAAGGTGAAGCACATGTTCGGCTATGACGACTCGCTCGATGCCTTTGGCGTCCACGGCGTCGGCGGCATCATCGGTGCGTTGCTCACCGGCGCACTGGCCGATCCGGCGATCAACGCGCTCGGCAAGGGCGGCTCGGTGGTCACCCAGCTCTACGGCATCGTCTTCACCATCCTGTGGACGGCGATCGCCACCTTCGTGATCCTCTACATCGTCAAGGCGCTGGTTGGCCTGCGTCCGACGACCCAGGAAGAGGTCGAAGGCCTCGACATCTCCCAGCATGGCGAAGTGGTGCCGTAAGGCGAACTTTGCCAACGGGGCCGGCGGATCCTCCTCCCGCCGGCCCCATGGTTCCTCCACGCAACTCATGCCTGAAAACCGCAGTTCGGATTTCCCAGGAGTTGCCAAAGAGATCCCGTCGTGACGTTCTCGAAAGAGGCTCACGCATTGAGGCCCGAAGCAATTCGGGCCTCTTTTTTTGGAAAATCGTACGCTTCGAAAAGACGAAGGAGGAATCGTTTTTCGACGTGATCACGTTCGCGTGATGCGCCAACGGGAAGAAACATAGGGCTTTCCGGCTCCGTACTGGAGTAGCGAGCGCCGTTCTGGCGCTCGCTACCAACAGGGAAGGAACCAACTGATGAACATTAAAAACATCTTCCTGGGAGCACTGGCTTTGTCGATGGTCAGCGGTGTTGCACTTGCTGGCGCGCTCGACGAGCCCGCCAACATGGCGCCGTTCTTCACCGATGCCGGCATGAAGACCATGAAGTCCGAGGCGGATTTCAAGGCAGCCTGGGCCTCGACGGCCAAGGACAAGCAGGACACGATGATGAAGGAATGCCAGGACGCGGCGATGAGCAAGCCTCACGCCGAATTCTGCGCCAACCTGATGATGTATGCCGGTCACAAGTGATTGCGCGAGATCGGGTCCGGAAGGGCCCGATCGTTTTGTCGTTGCCAAGGAAGAGATGGCGGGCCTCGCGGCTCGCCATCTTTGTCTGCAAGGCGGCATCGGTAAAAAGCCATGGTTAATGCCGCCTTAACCTTCCCACAGCTAGTCTGGCCTCCGAATCTGCCGGAGTGCGTCATGCGCTCGGGCCAGGCAATCACTGACGGGGAAGAGCATGCGTTCAGGGGCTTCAGCACCGCTCGCGATGGCCGATACGGGGCACGGCATCCAGGCTTTCGCACGGCGCCAGGTCGGTCGGCTGGTCGGCGCCGGCCTGTTCCTGGCTGTCGCCTTCGGGGTTGCCAGCCTCGCCACATGGAACGTTGCCGATCCAAGCTTCTCGCACGCCACCAACAACACCGTCACCAACGCCATGGGCTATGCCGGCGCTGTGTTCTCTGACCTCGCCATGCAGTTCTTCGGCCTCGCCGCGGTTGCCGCGCTGGTCCCGGCTGTCATCTGGGGATACCTCCTGTTTTCGGCGCGCGGCGTCGACAGGCTGCCCAAACGCGGGCTGTTCTGGTTCGGTTTCGCGCTGCTCGCCGCCGCGATCGCCGGCTGCGTCGTTCCGCCCAAGACCTGGCCGCTGCCCACCGGCCTCGGTGGCGTGTTCGGCGACATGGTGCTCAAAATTCCCGGCATCCTCATCGGCGGCTACCCGACCGGGCTGATCGCCAGCGTGCTTGCCGTTTTGCTGGCCGCGCCGACGCTCTGGCTGTTCGCCTATGGCTCGGCGCTGATCGGGCGCAAGAACGGCTTCGCCGTCATGGAAGAGCCTGCTGCCGCCGATCCACGCGAGGATGATCTCCTGTTCGACAATGACGAGGATGAGGGCGACGAGGGCATATTGGCGCTGGGCGCGATTACGCATTGGTGGCTCTCGTTGCGCGCCTGGATGCATCGGCGCGCGGTGCGCCGCAGGCAGGAGCGGGACGAATACGAGCCGGAGATGGAGCAGCGCTCCACCGCCTGGCGCCGCGCCGCCGAACGGGTCGAATCGGCCGAGTTCGCCGAGCAGCGGATGAGCCAGGACGGCCGCGCCCGTGTCGAGCCGGAATTCTTCGCCGCCATGGTCAATGACCGCAGCGTATCCGTCGATCCGGATGATGACGATATCTTCGATCGCGATGACGAGGACATGGATTTCGACGACGAGCCCGTCACCCAGCGCCGTGCCGCGTCAACGGCCAAGGTGCAGCAGTTCCGCTCCGACGCCGCCACCCGCGTCGAGGCGCCGGCGGCGCGCCCCGTGCCGGGCGCCCGCGTCCAGCGCGAGGCGCAAACCTCGCTGATCGGCTCGGACACGTTCGAGATGCCGTCGCTGCATTTCCTGTCCGAACCGAAGAACGTGGCGAAGGATCCGAGCCTGTCGAAGGATGCGCTGGAACAGAATGCGCGCCTGCTCGAGGGCGTGCTGGAGGATTTCGGCGTCAAGGGCGAGATCATTGCGGTACGCCCCGGTCCGGTGGTCACCCTCTATGAGCTGGAACCGGCGCCCGGCATCAAATCGTCGCGCGTCATCGGCCTCTCCGACGACATCGCCCGCTCGATGAGCGCGATCGCTTGCCGCGTCGCCGTCGTGCCGGGGCGCAACGCCATCGGCATCGAACTGCCGAATGCCAAGCGCGAAACCGTCTACCTCAGGGAGATACTGGCCAGCCGCGATTTCGAGACGACCAAGTCCAAGCTGGCGCTGGCTCTGGGCAAGACCATCAATGGCGAGGCGGTCATCGTCGACATCGCCAAGATGCCACACGTGCTGGTCGCCGGCACCACCGGTTCGGGCAAATCCGTCGCCATCAACACCATGATCCTGTCGCTGCTCTACAAGCTGACGCCGCAGGAATGCCGGCTGATCATGATCGACCCGAAGATGCTGGAACTTTCGGTCTATGACGGCATCCCGCATCTTTTGACGCCCGTCGTCACCGATCCGAAAAAGGCGGTGGTGGCGTTGAAATGGACGGTGCGGGAGATGGAGGACCGTTACCGCAAGATGTCCAAGGTCGGCGTGCGCAACATCGACGGTTTCAACGCCCGCGTTCAGCTGGCCGAGAAAAAAGGCGAGAAGATTTCGCGCACCGTGCAGACGGGTTTCGACCGCCAGACCGGCGAGGCGATCTACGAGACCGAGGATCTCGATCTCGAGCCGATGCCCTATATCGTTGTCATCATCGACGAAATGGCCGACCTGATGATGGTCGCCGGCAAGGACATCGAAGGTGCGGTGCAGCGTCTGGCGCAGATGGCGCGTGCCGCCGGCATCCATGTCATCATGGCGACGCAGCGTCCGTCGGTCGACGTCATCACCGGCACCATCAAGGCCAACTTCCCGACCCGCATTTCCTTCCAGGTGACGTCGAAGATCGACAGCCGCACCATCCTGGGCGAGCAGGGCGCCGAGCAGCTGCTCGGCATGGGCGACATGCTCTACATGGCCGGCGGCGGCCGCATCCAGCGCGTGCACGGCCCGTTTGTCTCCGATGACGAGGTCGAGAAGATCGTCGGGCATCTGAAGCTGCAGGGCGTGCCGGAATATCTCGACGCCATCACAGAGGATGATGACGAGGACGACGACGAACCGTCCGGCAAGGGCGGCGGCTCCGGTGGCGGTGGCGGCGGCAATTTCGAGGATTCCGACGATCCCTACGACCAGGCGGTCGCGGTGGTGCTGCGCGACGGCAAGGCGTCCACCAGCTACATCCAGCGCCGTCTCGGCATCGGCTACAACCGCGCCGCCTCGATCATCGAGAAGATGGAGAAGGAAGGCATTGTCGGCCCGGCCAACCACGCGGGAAAACGCGAGATCCTGGTGCCGACCGAAGACGACAAATTCTGATGGGAAGCCGGCCGCAACCTTGAACCCTGCGGCGCGTTGAAGCGAGGGAGCACCTTCCGTCCGCCAAACTTCAGCCCAACTGGGGGCTCAGGAACAACGATAGATACAGGAATCACCACGAGAGTGACCGCCATGAAAAACGATCTTTCAGCACTCGGCAATTTCGCCCCGACCCGCCGCCAGCTGCTTGGCCTCGGCCTTGTCGCTGCGGGTGCCGCCGCCATCAATGTGGTGCCCGGATTCCAGCTGCTGGCCTCGGCGCAAGCCGCCGTGCCCGCTGCCGCGCAGAAGATCGCCGACCATTTTTCCTCGGTCAAATCGATGAGTGGCGAATTCGTCCAATTCGGCCCCAAGGGCGAGCAGACCGGCGGCAAGTTCTTCCTCGAACGGCCAGGCAAGATCCGCTTCAACTATGACGGGGCGTCGAATTTCAAGGTGATTTCGGACGGCAAGTCGGTGGTCATCCTCAACAAGAAAATGAACACGTCCGATCTCTATCCGCTGTCGAAGACACCGCTGAAATTGCTGCTCGACGACCGCATTGATCTCTCCGGCGACCGCGTCAAGAGCGTCAAGGAAGAAGACGACCTCACCACGATCAAGCTCGCTGACAAGTCGGTGTTCGGCAATGCGATGATCACCATGATGTTCGATCCGAAAACCTATGATCTGCGCCAGTGGACGATCACCGACGCGCAAGGCAAGGACACCACGGTGATGATCTTCAACACCAAGGAAGGCGTCAGCTTCGCGCCCGACACGTTTGCCATCGACTATACGGCCAACCGCGAGCTGAATACGAAGACGCGCTAAGGTACGCAGATATTCAGGTGAGGCCGGCCTGCGAATGGCGGCTTCCCGCGCTTCCGGCCTTGGCCGGCCGAAGCCACACGATTGGCATGACAGTTAAGGCTACGGCCGGCGTAGGCCGGTGCTCACGTACTTTTAAGTACGCTCCGCTCTTCGCAAGGGCGACCCCTGAAGCCACCATTCTCGACTCGGCCTGACCTGAATCTCAGCGCACCTTGGGCCCCCGCCTGAGCAGGTTCTGAGCTTAGCCCGGCTTGTCTTTACCGCGCCCGGCTGGCAGTTTCCGGATTGACTCCCTCAAAGGCGTCTTCTTCGTCTGGGTCCATCGGTCCTGGCTGGGAAGCACGCTGCCTCCGGATTGCCAAATGTCTTTTTCCATCGCCACCTGGAACATCAACTCCGTGCGCCTGCGCATGCCGATCGTCGAGCGCCTGCTCGACGAGTACGCCCCCGATGTGCTCTGCCTGCAGGAAACGAAAGTTCCCGACGAGCTGTTTCCCGAAAAGGCATTCCGCAGGCTCGGCTACCAGCACATCGCCTTCCATGGCCAGAAGGGCTATCACGGCGTGGCGACCGTGGCGCGGCGGCCGATCGAGGTGGTCGAAAAGCGCCGCTTCTGCGAGATCGAGGACAGCCGGCATCTGTCGGTGACGGTGCGCGCCGGCGGCAAGACGATCCTGCTGCACAATTTCTACGTCCCGGCGGGCGGCGACGAGCCGGATCCCGAAATCAACAAGAAGTTCAGGCACAAGCTCGATTTCGTCGCCGAGATGAACGCCATCCGCGCCGAGCACAGCGAGGTGTCCGCCTCGGTGCTGGTCGGCGACCTCAACATCGCGCCGCTCGAGCATGATGTCTGGTCGCACAAGCAATTGCTCAACGTGGTCAGCCATACACCGGTCGAGACCGAAAACTTCGAGGCGATGCGGCTCGCCGGCGACTGGGTCGACCTGATGCGGCTCAACGTGCCGCTTGATCAGAAGCTATACACCTGGTGGAGTTATCGCGCGCAGGATTGGGAAGCGTCCAATCGCGGGCGGCGGCTCGACCACGTCTGGTCGTCGCCAAACCTGGTGCCTGATTTCGCCGGCTACGAAATCCTGCGGGCGGCGCGCGGCTGGGAACGGCCATCAGACCATGTGCCGGTCATTGCGCGGTTTGCTCTCGACTGATTATCCGGACTGGCGGTGTTCCCATTCCGGCCGCAGCTGCGCCATGACCAGTTCGTCGCGGTGTATGCCGTTGAAGAACGCGCTGCCGCGCGCAATGCCTTCGGCCTTGAAGCCAACGGCCTCGTAGGCACGGCGCGCGCGATGATTGTCCGGGAAGAGGCCGATGCTGAGCCGATAGGCGTCGGTCTCGACAAAGACCCGATCGACCGCCGCCGCCAGCAGCATTCGGCCCTGGCCTTGCCCCGGTGCGATGACGGCAATGCGCTTGACCAGTGTCACACGTTCGGCAGAAGCCCAACCGCGCAGGATGACGAAGCCGATCGGCACGGAACCATCGATCCCTACAAAATAGGCGTGGGCGCCGTCGGCAAAGGCTTCGCGATGACGTGGCTCATCCCAGCGCCCGACGAGCGCGTCGTAGCCCTCGCGCCGTTCGGTGGCCATGATGAAGGGCAAGTCGTTTTCGGTGGCGCGAACAAGCTGAAAGGTCATGTTCGCATTGCGCCTCAGCCGGAAAACCGTGGCGCCAGCTCCTCGATGCGGCGGATCATGGCCTGGAATTCCTCGGAGATGCGCTGGTGCAGCTTCACCGCCACTTCCGGATATTCCTCCAGGATGCGGCGGAACATCTTACGGCTGAGCCGGATCACTTCCGAGTCGATTTCGGCCGAAGCGCTGGTCAGCCGGTTGCTGTCGGCGATCAATGCCAGTTCGCTCAGGATGGTGCCGGGGCCGGCGGTGCCAATCGGGATGCGTTCGCCACTCTGCTCGCGATAGAGCACGATGCGTCCGCTGACCACGACATAGGCCGAATCGGCCTCGTCGTCCTCGCGGTAAAGTTTGTGGTTGGCCTGCAACAGGGTGTTCTCGGCGCCGAAGGCGAGCAGGCGCAGCTGTTCCTGCGTGAAACCCTCGAAGAGCCTCACGGCGGACAGGATGCGGATGTCGTCATCCAACGCCATCTCTAGCTGCGTCCCCGAACGGTCAGTCCAATCCCTCCTTCACGAGTCGATCCTGAATCTCCTCCAACAGGATCGCACCCGAACGCGGCCCCGCCCAGACCGCACATTGGATAATGAAATGTTTAAGGAACCAGCTTGTAGCCACCGCTTTCTGTCACAAGAATTTCCGCATTGGAAGGATCGCGCTCGATCTTCTGGCGCAGTCGGTAGACATGGGTTTCCAGCGTGTGCGTGGTGACGCCGGAATTGTAGCCCCAGACCTCCTCCAGCAGCACGTCGCGCGTCACCACCTTCTGGTCGGCGCGGTAGAGATATTTGATGATCGAGGCTTCCTTCTCCGTCAGCCGCACCTTGCCACCACGCGGGTCGATGAGCAGCTTCTGGCTGGGCTTGAAGGTGTAGGGGCCGACCGAGAAGGTGGCGTCCTCGCTCTGCTCATGCTGGCGCAGCTGCGCGCGGATGCGCGCAAGCAGCACCGCGAAGCGGAACGGCTTCGTCACATAGTCGTTGGCGCCGGCCTCGAGCCCCAGAATCGTGTCCGAATCGGTGTCGTGGCCGGTCAGCATGATGATGGGCGCCTTGTAGCCGCCCTTGCGCAGGATCTTGACGGCCTCGCGGCCATCCATGTCGGGCAGGCCGACATCCATGATGAGCAGGTCGATGAGGCCGCCGCGTGCCGCGGTGACGCCTTTTGCCGCAGTCGCTTCCTGCAGCACGTCGAATTCCTCATAGAGGGCGAGCTGCTCGACCAGCGTGCCGCGCAGGTCGTCATCGTCGTCGACGATCAGAATGGTGCGTGAAGTCATGGATCAATCCGTTGTTTTGAAAAGTGAATTCAGTTGACCGCTGCGTATTTATGCGGAAGCTGGCCGACACAATAGCCGATCACAGTGATTTGTTCCGTGGCACGATCATACAAGAAAAAACGCGATCGCAATGCAGCCGGCGCAATTTTGCTGAAACGGCTGCGTGTGCTGACCGTGCGGGCAAGGCCCGGCCACCCCAACCAGGGCCTGCTGCAGGCCGGCAAAACGGTGTTTGCCTGCGCGCTGGGGCACGGCGGCATCTCGGCCGACAAGCGCGAGGGCGACGGCGCCACGCCGCTCGGCTCGATGCGCATCCTGTCGGGTTATTTCCGGGGAGATCAGTTTGCCGGTGGCCGCCGGACGCGGCTGGCGATGACGCCAATCGGGCCCGACCTCGGCTGGTGCGAAGTGCCCGACGACCGCAACTACAACAGGCCGGTCAAGATCCCCTACGGCGCCAGCCATGAACGCATGCGGCGTGACGACCGGCTCTATGACGCCTGCCTGGTGCTCGACTGGAACATCGCACCGCGCCGCCGCGGGCGCGGCAGCGCCATCTTCTTCCACTTGGCACGCCCCGGGTTCACGCCGACGCAAGGCTGCGTCGCGGTGACCGCGCGCACGATGATGCGGTTGCTGCCGCTGCTGTCGGACCGGACGGTGGTGAGGGTGGTGAGGTAGGGAATGGGCAGTAGGGCAGTAGGGCAGTAGGGCAGTAGGGCAGTAGGGCGTGTCTTCCGGTGCCCTGACTTCCCCTATTGCCGTACTGCCCTACTGCCTTACTCCCCTATTTCCTCCGACCCGGCTTCTGCCAACCCGTCCCCAGCAGGCCGATGTCGCGGAGCTCCCGATCCATCACCTGCGCGACGTCGCGGCGCTCGGCGCCGATGTCGCGCAGCTGGCTGTCGGAGAGACCTTCCAGCGACTCATGCGGAAGCCGGGCGGCGACCCGCGCCTGACGCAGCCAATCGATTGCGACGCGCAGCCAGGGTGCGATGCCGGAGCGGGATTTGAGGGCGGTGTGGGACTTCAGAACGATCTCGGTCATGGCTTTATCCGGTTTCTCCGGATGTCAAATCCGGTTTGAAGGTATCTCGATGCTGCAATCATGCCGGATTGAAAAATATACGGGAAACGAGTAGTTCTTTTCAGATCATCAAGTTTTATTTGGAGATCGGATGTCCCGCCTCCTGCCCGGAACGCGCGCGCTGAGGACCTTCGAGGCGGCGGCGCGTCACCTCAATTTCACCCGCGCCGCCGACGAGCTTGGGCTGACGCCGGCCGCGGTCAGCCACCAGGTCAAGGAAATCGAGGATCAGCTCGAGCTGGTGCTGTTCACGCGCACCAGCCGCACCATGCGGCTGACGGAAGCGGGAAACGTGCTGTTCGAGGCGTCGATCGACGCGCTCGATCTGCTCAACCGGGCGGTGTCTCGGGCCCGCAAGATGACGCGCGGCACGGCGCTGCTGAAAGTGACGCTCGACGCCCAGTTCGCGACAAAATGGCTGATGCGGCGCGTCGAGGATTTCCGCAAGCAGAGGCCAGGCATCGAGCTCAGGTTCGACATCACCTACGAAGTCCGGGATTTCGAACTCGACGATGTCGATGTAGGCATCCGCTTCGGCGCCGGTAAATATCCGGGGCTTTGCGCCCACCGGCTGTTCGACAACATCATCATCCCGGTGTGCAGCCCAGGCCTGTTGGTGTCCGGGCCGCCGCTGCGGGAGCCGCGCGATCTCTTCAACCACACGCTCGCCCATATCGAATGGGCGCGTCAGGGCGTGACATGGCCGAACTGGCACATGTGGATGGCGGCGGCCGGTATCGACGATTTCGACAACAGCCGAACGATCGTTTTCGTCAACTCCTCGGATGCCGTTCAGGCGGCGCTCGACGGCAACGCCGTCGCGCTTGCCGATTTCGCCATGGTGGCCAACGACCTGTCCGAAGGCAGGCTGGTGCGGCCTTTCGAACTTGGCATCAAAGTCGCGCCGGAATTCGCCTATTTCCTGGTCTACCCTAAGACGGTGGCAAACGATCCGCGCATCGTTGCCTTTCGCGACTGGATTCTTGAGGAGGTGGCGAGGACGCCAACCGTGGACGGGGTTTAGCGAGGCCGCCGAGCAAGACCTTTTCGTTCAAGACCGGGCGTTGTGGCCGAAGATCATGCGGGTGTATTTCTTCCATTTCCATTTCAGGCTTTTGTACAAACGCGGGTAGTTTTTCGCCGAAATGGACGTCTGGAAAGCGCCGTTTTCGCTGCCTTGTTCGACAATCGGCCGCTCGAACCACAGCATTTCAATGCCGAGCTTCTCGTCCATCTGTTCGACCTGGTGGTCGATCGAGGTGTATATCTTGTTCTGCTCGATCCAGGCGCAACGGGCTTCGGCGACGGGGCGGGTGATGAGGTAGGAATCGGTGCATCTGGCATGCAGAGCCGGGTAGAGCCTTTGGCCCTTCCGCAGTTTCCAGCTCGGCGTGTAGTAGTTGCTGCCATTGCCGAGATAGATGACGGCCTTGCGCGTGGGGCCGCCGAGTTCGGCAAGCCCCTGCCGGAACTTGGCGACGAAGTCGCGGGCGAGGAAGACGTCGTCCTCGAAGACCAGGCAATAGGGCAGGTCGGTCTCGAGGAAATCGCGCCAGATGCCGACATGCTTGAGCGCCAGCGAGACGGCCGGCGGGTGGGTAAAGGCAGGGGCGACCAGCTCGTTGCGGATCTCCGGGGTGACATCGGGCCGGTCCCAGTCGGTGTAGAAATAGACCGGCACGCCACGCCGCTCGAATTCGCGGACGATGTGGCGGCGCCGGTCGTCATAGCCCTGCTTGACGTGGCAGATCCGGGTGAACACCAGGTCGCGTGGAAATCCGGCTGCCATCGTCAACGCACCGTCTCAGCTTGCCGCGGCGCCGAACCAGCCGATCACCGCGCCGATGATCAGCAGGACACCCAGCCAGTGGCCGCCATCGATGAGGGTCAGGTCCCAGCCGAAATTCTCGTAGCGATGGTTGACCGACAGCGTCGTGGCGACGAAACCCAGCCAAAGCACGAAGCCGAAGACAAGCCCGGCAAGCAGTGTCGGCTCGCCGCCGGTCATCGCGCCGACGACCAGAGCCATGATGTAGGCCATGACCAGCTCGGCGATGAAGCTGATGACGAAAGGCAGCGGCGACTTCTTCATCGTCGCCGGATCGAGCCTGGCGGCCTTCAGCCACGGCTTGCTCAACGCCATGTACCAGGCGGCGCCGAACAGCCAGGCCAAGACAGCGGCGGCGATCACCGCCAGCCAGTTCACTGCTGAAAAATCCATGAGCTTCCCCCTCCAGATGCAGGCCGTGCGGCGTGCTCTATCTTTTTGTTTCGAGCAATTCCTGTGGGAAAACCGCTACACACTTTTCCTGGAATTGCTCCAGCTTTGTATCAAGCGCTTCGGCGATGGCGTCAAGCAAAGCGCCAGACGGTGGTGCGCTTGACCAGGGAATCCTCCAGTGCCCGCGTGACGTCCACTTCATAGACCGCAAGCGGCTCCAGCCCTGTCTTCGGCATATAGGACCGGCCGGGATCGCCGACGAAGATCTCCGCGCCGCGCGCCTTGAGCGTTGCGAACCACGGCATCAGGCGGTCGGCGAAGGATTTGTCGTAGAAAACATCACCGGCCAGCACCACGTCCCAGCCCGCATCTGTACCGATGCAGTCGGTACCGAGGAATTCGATGCCGACGCCATTGGCCTCGCTGTTGAGGCGAATCGCGGTGGCGCAGAACGGGTCGATGTCGGCGGCGATCACTTGAGCCGCGCCGGCCTTGGCGGCGGCGATGGCGACGAGGCCGGAACCCGAGGCGAAGTCGAGCACGCGCTTGCCCCGCACCGTGTCGGGATTGTCCAGGACATAGCGGGCGAGGCCCTGGCCGCCGGCCCAGGCAAAGGCCCAGAAAGGCGGCGGCAGGCCGATCTCGACCAGCTCGTCCTCGGTCCGCTGCCAAAGATCGTGCGCTTCATCGGCTAGGCGCAGAACAATCTCTGGCACATGCGGCGGCGCCATCAGCGCCGTGTTGTCGAGGATGAATTGCTTGGCGCTGTGCGGGGTGAGCGCCGTCACGGAGCAGGCGTCAGGCCGCCCATGCGGCAGACTTCCTTCCATTCGGCCGGAGTGACCGGCTGCACGGAAAGCCGTCCGAGCCGCACCAGTGCCATTTCGGCAAGTTTTGGGTTAGCCTTGACCTGTTCCAACGTCGGCGGGTTCGGCATGTCTTTGACGGCGCGGATATCGACACATTCCCAGCGCGGATCATCCGAAGTGGTGTCGGGGTGGGCCAGCGCACAGACTTCGGCGATGCCGACGATGTTGAGCCCCTCATTGGAATGGTAGAAAAAGCCGAGATCGCCGATCTGCATGGCCTTCATATTGTTACGGGCGGCGTAGTTGCGAACGCCGTCCCATTGCGTGCCGGCCTTGCCCTTGGCCTTCAACGCCTCGAAGGAGAAAACCGAGGGTTCGGATTTGAACAGCCAGTAATTCATGTTTTCTCCTCCTTGCGATCCAGGTACGGCGACTGGAATTAACTAGCCGCCGGCTTGTTGAACGTCCAGTTCCACGGGCGGATTTCGACGCTCTCGAACAGGCCCGCCTTGGCATAGGGGTCGGCGGCCGACAAGGCCTGCGCCGCGGCCAGATCAGGCGCCTCGACGACCACGAGGCTGCCATTGGGCTTGCCGTCGGCATCGAGGAACGGACCGGCAAAGGCCAGTTTCTTCTCCGCATTCAGCCCTTCGAGAAAGGCGACATGCACGGGCCGCGTGTCGAGGCGTATCTGCAGGCTTCCCGGCTTGTCTTTGCAAACAAAAGCAAACAGCATGCTCTTCTCCTTGTCGTCAGATCAATCGTTGGTTTCGGTCTTCAACGGCCGGGTCATCAGTGCGGTCACGGCCTGGCGGATGGTGATGGTGCCGTCCAGTATGGCCGCCACGGCCGCGATGATCGGCGCGTCGATGCCGCGCTCGGCGGCGATGCGGGCGGCGATCGCCGCCGTCGGCACGCCCTCGGCCAGCGGCAGTCCGGCAAGCGCCTTGCCTTGCCCGAGCGCCAGCCCATAGGCGAAATTGCGCGATTGTGCCGATGAGCAGGTCAGCAAAAGGTCGCCAAGGCCGGAAAGGCCCATCAAGGTCTCGGGCCTGGCACCGAAGGCGGCACCGATGCGGCGCAGCTCGACGAAGCCGCGCGTCACCATGGCGGCCTGGGCGCTGGCGCCAAGCCCGGCGCCGGTGACAGCACCGGCGGCAATGGCAAAGACATTCTTCAAGGCGCCGCCGATCTCGACGCCGATCAGGTCGTCGCTCGAATAGCAGCGCAGGTTTTCCGCCGAAAAGCGGGCGGCAAGATCGGCGGCCAAGGTCTCGTCGCCGGCGGCGACCACGACCGCTGTCGGCAGGCCACGGGCAACGTCGGTGGCGAAGCTCGGGCCGGACAGCGCGGCGATCGGATTTCGCGGCAGGATCTCCTCGACGATTGCCGACAGCAAGGCGCCGGTGTCGCGCTCGATGCCCTTGGCGCAGAGAACAAGCGGGATGCCGGGAGGCATATGGTCCTTCGCCGCCGCCAGCGTTGCCCGCAAGGATTGCGCCGGCGTCACCGCCAGCACGCAATCGGCGCCGGTGAGCGCTGCCTTGATGTCGCTCGTCGCCTCGATGCCGGGCGCAATCGTGATGCCAGGCAGGTAGCGCGGGTTCTGGCCCCGGCCGATTGCGGCCACGGTTTCCGGGTCACGCGCGAACAGCCGCACCGAATGGCCGGCGCGCAGCATGGCCAGCGCCAGCGCGGTGCCCCAGGCGCCGCCACCGAGCACGGTGACGCGCCAGGCGCTTTTGCCCGGATTGTTCCTGGCTCGACCCATCATGCCTTGGCTCCGCGCCGGCCGGAGCCGACCATCGGCGCCGAGATGCTGTCGAGCGGCCAGCGCGAACGCGGTACGAAATCGAAGCCGTTCTCCTGCGCCATGCCTTCCCGCAGCCGTTCGATGCCGGCCCAGGCGATCATCGCCGCATTGTCGGTGCAAAGGTTCAGCGGCGGCGCGACGAAGGTGAAGCCGGCGTCAGTGCAGAGCTGCTCCAGCGTCGCCTTGATCGTGCGGTTGGCGGCGACGCCGCCGGCGACGACTAAAGCCGGGTTTTTCGTGCCGGGAAATGTTTGGCTGAATCGTGCCAGTGCGCGCGAGACGCGGTCGGCAAGCGCATCGGCGACCGCCGCCTGGAACGAGGCGCAGATGTCGGCGACGTCCTGGTCGCTCAGCGGCTCGATGGCTGTCGCCGCCTGGCGCACGGCGGTCTTCAGGCCAGAGAAGGAGAAGTCGGGCTGCGCCGAGCCCTTCATCGGTCGGGGAAAGGCAAAGCGCGAGGCGTCGCCTGATCGAGCCGCCTTCTCGACATTCGGTCCGCCGGGATAGGGCAGGCCGAGCATCTTGGCGGTCTTGTCGAAGGCTTCGCCGAGCGCGTCGTCGATGGTGGTGGCCCAGCGCTGATAGTCGCCGACACCGCGCACGGCGAGGATCTGAGTGTGGCCGCCGGAAACCAGCAGCAGCAAATAGGGGAAGTCGAGCCCGTCGGTCAGCCTTGCGGTCAAGGCGTGGCCTTCGAGGTGATTGATGGCGATCAGCGGCTTGCCTGCCGCCGCGGCGATCGCCTTGGCCGTCATCAGCCCGACGATCAGGCCGCCGACCAGGCCGGGGCCGGCGGTGGCGGCGATGGCATCGATATCGGCAAGGGCCGTGCCCGAATCGGCAAGCGCCGCCTCGATGATGCCGTCCAGCGCCTCGACATGGGCGCGCGCGGCGATCTCGGGCACGACACCGCCGAAGGCGGCATGCTCCTCGATCTGGGAAAGCACGACATTGGACAGGATTTTCGGCGCAGCATCGCCCTCCAGCGCCACGACGCTGGCGGCGGTCTCGTCGCAACTCGTCTCAATACCCAGAACGCGGATCAATTCGTCGCTATCCCTTAGAGATTGAATAGCAGGCCTTTCCCCATTAGGAGAAAGCCCGGCAAGGCCTCGGTTATTTTAGCCGCATTTCTGCGACGCCAAGTGGCTCCACTTGGCTGCAAAATGCTCTGCCCGGGGGTTATCATGGACCGCGCGCTATGCAAACAATCTTGAAAATCGGAACACGCGGCAGCCCGCTGGCGCTGGCGCAGGCGCATGAAACGCAGGCGCGGCTGATGGCCGCGCATGGCCTGCCGGCGGAAGCGTTCGAGGTTATCGTCATCTCGACCAGCGGCGACCGCATCCAGGACAGGCCGCTGTCGGAGGCCGGCGGCAAGGGCCTGTTCACCAAGGAGATCGAGGAAGCGCTGCTCGCCGGCGCGATCGACATCGCCGTGCACTCGTCGAAGGACATGCCGACGCAACTGCCCGAAGGCCTGGAGCTCTCCGCCTTCCTGCCGCGCGAGGACGCGCGCGACGCCTTTGTCGGCAAGGCGGTGAAGACGATCGCCGACTTGCCGCACGGGACAAAAATCGGCTCGTCGTCGCTCAGGCGGCAGGCGCTGATCCGCCGCATGCGGCCGGATCTCGACGTGGTGATGTTCCGCGGCAATGTGCAGACGCGGTTGCGCAAGCTCGACGAAGGGGTCGCCGCCGGCACCATCCTCGCCTATGCCGGGCTGAAGCGGTTGGGGCTGGAGCACGTCGCCACCGATCTGATGCCGCTCGACATTTTTCCGCCCGCACCCGGACAAGGGGCGATCGGCATCGAGACCCGGATCGGCGACCGCGATGTCGAAAAGATGCTGGTGGCCATCCACGATATGCCGACCGGACAGGCGTTGGCTTGCGAACGTGCCTTCCTGGCGGCGCTCGACGGTTCTTGCCGCACGCCGATCGCCGGCTATGCGGCGATCGAGGCCGGAAAGCTCACTTTCGCCGGCCTGATCATCTCGCCCGATGGCACGCAGTCGCACACGGTCGAACTGCAGGGGTCGGCACAGGATGCCGCCCGCATCGGTGATGAGGCCGCTCGGACGGTGCGGGCCAGGGCCGGCGAAAAATTCTTCGACGGCTGGCTCTGAACATGCTTCGCGTCCTGGTGACCAGACCGGAACCGGGCGCCTCGCGCACGGCGCGGCGGCTTCAGGACATGGGGCTCCAGCCGGTTGTTCTCCCGCTGACCGAAACTGTGGCCTTGCCTGCCGATGCCGGGCTTTTTCCAGATGACGCTGTCGCCATTGCTGTCACCAGCGCCAATGCCGTGCGCCATGCCTCAAAAGAGGTGATCGCGGCGCTTGCTGCTCTGCCTTGCCATGCCGTGGGCGCCAGGACCGCCGAAGCGGCGCGCAAAATGGGATTCTCGGCGGTCATTGAAGGTTCCGGCGATGCCGAGGCGCTGTCAGAAAGCATCGCGGCAGCTTTTCCCGGCAAGGCAATCGTCTACCTCTGCGGACGCGTGCGGTTTCCGGTGTTCGAGCAGAGGCTGCAAGCGGCTGGAGTCCAGGTCAGCGCCGTGGAGACGTATGACACGCTCCCGGTGCGGTATTCCGACGAGACCATCCTTGCACTGCTGTCCAGTCAACCGGTCGATGCGGTGCTGCTCTATTCGGCCAAGGTCGCCGCCGCCATGCAACTCATGGCCGACCGGCCGGCTCTGCAGAGGGTCTTTGAAAAGACACGTTTTTTCGCGCTTTCCGCACGCATCGCCGCTGCTCTCGACGACAGCGCCGGCAAAGCAATCCGTATTGCGGCGCAGCCCGACGAGGAGGCGCTGCTGGCGCTTTTGCGGGTGCTGCCCTGAGCCGCGTCATCACACCGCCCCTTTTCACCGCTTGGTGATGTGCTAGACCCTTTCTGAACCATCACGCGCCGGCAGGCGTTGAGACGAAGCGAAGTTTGCGGAGCCCAGGCATGGTCAAGACGCCGAAGATGCGACACTCGAAAAGCCGCCGCGAGCCGGTGACCATCGATCTCGAGCCAGGTGCCGTCTCCCGCATCGCCGACGAGGATGCCGCGAAGTCGCCAGCGGCAACCGAAGAAGCCCAGGCCGTGGAAGGTTCTCAGGCAGAGGTTCCCGAAGAGCCGGTGCATGCAGACCAGACCGATCTCGAACCCTGGGAGCATGCCGATGCCGCGACCGCCGGCTCGGCCGAGGCAGAAACGCCAGCAGAGGCGGAGGCCAAAGCCACTCAACCGGACCTGCCCTATCCCGGTTCGGATGCGTCAGCCAGTCGCGCCAAGGCCTCCGACTATAATTTCGAGGATGCATCGGCAAAGCGTACCGACGACAGCAAGGCGAAAACTCAGACACGGGGCGAAAAAATGGCGCCAACACCTGCTGCGGCAAAACGTGGTGGTCTCAACGGCATCGCCGCCGGCATCATCGGTGGTGTCATCGCGCTGGTCGGCGCCGGCGGCCTGCAATTTGCCGGTCTGCTCGGCGCGCCGGGTTCCGGCGCTGGTGTCTCGCTGGACGGCGTCAATGGCGAGATTGCTTCGCTGAAGAGCGACATCGCCGGCTTGAAGGAAACCGGCGGCAACAACGACGCAGAGGCCAAGGTGGTCGGGCTTTCCTCGGGCCTGGAGCAGGTCAAGGCCGATGTCGCGGCGCTGAAATCGGCGGTCGAACAAGGCGGCGCGGGCGACAATGCCGGGCTTGCTGCCCTGAGCGACAAGGTCAAGCAGATCGAAACCGCGGTCGCCGCCCTCGGCAAGGCCGGCAGCGCGGCACCGGTCGATCTTGGCCCGCTCAACGAAAAACTGGCCGGCCTCGATGCGCTGGTGAAATCAACAGGCGAGGCGGCGAAGGCCTGGGATGGCCGGCTCACCGCGCTGGAACAGTCTGTGTCGCAGCTTTCCGGCAAGGTCGAGGCGGCGGCAGGACAGCCGAAGATCGCGCTTGCCATCGCCGCGTCGGCTTTGAAGTCGGCGCTCGAACGCGGCGCGCCGTTCTCGGCGGAACTCGATACGCTGGCCGCGATTTCACCCAATGCGCCTGAGATCGCGACGTTGCGGCCCTATGCCGAAAAGGGCGTCCCGACCCGCACCGAGATCGCCTCGCAGATGGATGCCGCCGCCAATGCCATGGTCGCCGCCGCCACGCCGGTCGACCAGAATGCCGGCTTCCTGCAGAACCTGATGTCGAGCGCCGAATCGCTGGTCAAGGTCAGGCCGATCGGTGCGGTCGAGGGTCCCGGTGCGCCGGAAACCGTGGCGCGCATGGAAGTGGCGGTCACCCAGGGCGACTATGCCAAGGCGCTCAGCGAGTATGGCACGCTGCCCGAAGCGGTGAAGGCGGCGGGCGCCGACTTTGCCGGCAAATTGAAGGCGCGCATCGAGGTCGAAACCCAGGTCGACGCGCTGATCTCCGGCGCGATGAAGGCATGAGGGCAACACGATGATCCGCCTGCTCGCCTTCCTCATCGTCGTTTTCGCGCTCGGGCTGGGTTTTGCCTGGCTGGCCGACCGGCCGGGCGACATGGTCGTCACCTTCAACGGCTACCAGTACCAGGTCAGCCTGATGGTGGCGGCGGTTGCGGTCGTTGCCGTCGTCGCCGCCGTGATGATCCTGTGGTGGCTGATCAGGTCGCTATGGAACAGCCCCTACACCATCTCGCGCTATTTCCGCGTGCGCCGCCGCGACCGCGGCTATCAGGCACTGTCGACCGGCATGATCGCCGCCGGCGCCGGCGACGGCGCGCTGGCCCGCAAGAAGACCAAGGAAGCGGCCAAGCTGATCCGTTCCGACCAGGAACCGCTGATCCATCTTCTGGAGGCGCAGGCGTCGCTGCTCGAAGGCGACCATGAAGGCGCCAGGCAGAAATTCGAGAGCATGCTCGACGATCCCGAAATGCGGCTGCTCGGCCTGCGCGGACTCTATCTCGAAGCCGAACGGCTGGGCGACCGCAATGCCGCCAGGCACTATGCCGGCCGTGCCGCCGCCGTGGCGCCGCAACTGGCCTGGGCCGCCGAATCGACACTGGAAGAGCTGACCGCGCGTGGCGACTGGGACGGCGCGCTGAAACTGGTCGACGCGCAGAAGTCGACGCGGCAGATCGAACGCGACGCCGCCAATCGCCGCCGCGCCGTGCTGTTGACCGCCAAGGCGCAGGCGCTCGCCGGCAGCGATCCTGCCACGGCAAGGACGGCGGCGCTCGAGGCCAACAAGCTGCAGCCGGATTTCGCGCCTGCCGCCGTTGCCGCTGCCGCCGCACTGTTCAAGCAGAACGATGTGCGCAAGGGCTCGAAGATCCTCGAAGCCGCGTGGAAGGCCGAGCCGCATCCGGAGATCGCCGAGCTCTATACCCATGCAAGGCCGGGCGATGCCGTGCTCGACCGGCTCAACAGGGCGAAGAAGCTGCAGGAAATGAAGAAGAACCACGCCGAGTCGTCGATGACGGTGGCGCGTGCCGCACTCGACGCGCAGGATTTCGCCACCGCTCGCCGCGAGGCCGAGGCTGCGATCCGGATGGACCGCCGCGAGGGTGCCTATCTGCTTCTGGCCGATATCGAGGAGGCCGAGACCGGCGACCAGGGCAAGGTGCGGCAGCTGCTGTCCAAGGCGGTGCGGGCGCCGCGCGATCCGGCCTGGGTCGCCGACGGCGTCGTGTCGGAGCGCTGGGCGCCGGTATCGCCGGTCACCGGCCGGCTCGACGCCTTCGAGTGGCGCGCGCCGATGGAGCGGCTTGGCCAGTTGATCGACAGCCGTGACGATGCGCCGGACGTCGCAGTTGTAGCTATCGAAGCGCCGGCCCCGCCGGTGTCGGAAAAGCCGATCGACGTCGTCGATCATGCTGTCCAGGGCAGCGAGGCAACGGGCAAGGGAACCGATAGAAACGAAGACCACGTCACGCCGGTCACGGCCGCTGCCTTCGCGGCGGTGCCGGCCGAGGCAGAGGCCGTCGAGCCGGCGGAAGAACTGGCGCGCTTGCCGGACGACCCGGGCGTCGATCCTGACGAGGAAGCAGAAAAGTCGCCACGCCGGTTCCGGCTGTTTTGATTTTGGCCATTGGGTGATTGACTTGGCCTGTGGGCCGTTGGGGAATGGATTGATGTTCGAACGCGTTCTGTCGTTTCTCAGGGATTTGCCGGCCGGGCCCGGTGCGCACACCAGCACGGATGATCCGCGCGTCGCCGCCTCGGCGCTGCTCTACCATGTGATGAATGCCGATGGCGTGCGCCAGGATGTCGAGTGGGAGCGGTTCAAGGCGGTGCTCTCCGAGAGCTACTCGATCAGCGGTGCCGAACTCGAAGCGCTCGCCGCTGCCGGTGAGCGCGCCGACAATGAGGCGATCGACCTCTATGCCTTCACCAGCGTGCTCAAGCGCCATCTCGACGCGGAGGGGCGCAAGGCCTTCATCGGCCTGATGTGGGAGATCGTCTATGCCGATGGCGAGCTGCATGAGCTAGAGGACAATACAGTGTGGCGCGTCGCCGAGCTGATCGGCGTCGAGCGCCACGACCGGGTCGAGGCGCGCCGCAAGGCAGCGGCGCAAGCGCCGGGCGCGCGTGGAATTTCGAGCGACGAATAGACGGGATCTCGCCTGACGATGCCGCGCAGAACGAGTTCGAAGCCAAAAATCCTGATCGTGCTGCATCAGGAGAATTCGAGCCCCGGACGCGTCGGCCACATGCTGCTCGAAGAGGGGTTTGAACTCGACATCCGCCGGCCACCGCTGGGCGACGCCTTGCCGGAAACGCTGGATGGCCATGCCGGCACGGTGGTGTTCGGCGGGCCGATGAGCGCCAATGACGAGGACGAGTTCGTCCGCCGCGAGACCAACTGGCTGGAAATTCCGCTCAGGGAAAACCGGCCATGTCTCGGCATCTGTCTCGGCGCGCAGATGCTGGTCAACCATCTCGGCGGCAAGGTCGAGGGGCACGGTGAAGGGCTGGTCGAGATTGGCTGGTATCCGCTCAAGGCGACCGAGGCCGGCAGGAAACTGATGCACTGGCCGGACATGGTCTACCAGTTCCACCGCGAAGGCTTTTCATTGCCGAGGGACGCGACGCTGCTGGCGACGGCCGATACCTATCCCAACCAGGCCTTCCGCTACGGCGACAATGCCTGGGGCATCCAGTTCCATGGCGAACTGACCCGGGTGATGATGCAGCGCTGGGTGGTGCGCGGCGCGCACCGCTTCGAATTGCCGGGCGCGCAGCCCGGCCGCGATCACCTTGGCGGCCGGCTGATCTGGGACATGCATCTGAAGCGCTGGCTGGACGAGTTTTTGCGGATGGTGTTTGGGACGCCGGCGGTGCGATAGCTCCATCGCAATTCCGGACGGAGAACCGTTTCGCGTTGCCCTACAATTTCTCTAGGGCTCGAGCACCGGCCGCAGAAAGCTGCGCTCATAGCTGAGAATGCTGCGATTGCGCTTTTCCGTTTCAAACACCTCCTGGCATTCCGGGTCGGCCGCCATCCGTTTGCGATACTCCTCATAGTCGGCAAGGCTCGGAAAGCTGAACATGGCATAGGCGATATTGTTCGCTCCTTCGCTCGGAAGGAAATAGCCATGATGGTTTCCGCCGAGGCGATTGACCAGACCGATCCAGCGGCGGCCATATTCTTCAAACTCGGCAAGCTTGTAAGGGTCGATGACATATTTCAGGTAACAGGTGATCATGGGAGCTCCTGTGACAGGGTGATGTATCTTGCTGACCGTCAGCGTCAGTTGCGCCCGTTGAGATGGCGCACCTTGCGCAGTTGCGGGAACAGGTAAGCCCACATGCCTGCAACCGCAATGGCACCGACGCCGCCGATCACCACCGCCGGGACGGTGCCGATCAACGCCGCCATCGTGCCGGCGCGGAATTCGCCGACCTCGTTGGAGGCGCCGACGAAAACCTGGTTTACGGCATTGACGCGGCCGCGCACGTGGTCGGGCGTCCACAGCTGGATCAAGGTCTCCCTGATATAGACGCTGAACATGTCGGTGGCGCCGAGGAAGACAAGTGCCGCGATCGACAGCCAGGTGATGGTCGACAGGCCGAACAGCACGGTGAAGGCGCCGAACGACGCGGCCGCGCTCAGCATGATCATGCCGGCGTGGTTGCGGAGGGGATGGCCGGCCAGCCAGATGGCGACGCAGATGGCGCCGACGCTGGGCGCCGAGCGCAGCAGGCCGAGACCCCAGGGACCGAGCTGCAGGATGTCGCGCGCATAGACCGGCAGCAGCGCCGAGGCGCCGGACAGGAGCACCGCAAAGAGATCGAGCGAGATGGCACCGAGCACGATCTTCTCGCCCCAGATGTAGCTGAACCCGCCAAACAGGTTCTGCAGCGTCGGCTTCTCGGTCTCGGTGCGTTGCGAAGGTTTTGGGATGGTGAAGATCAGCAATCCGGACGCAAGCATCAGCACGGCGGCGGTGCCGTAAGCCGCCTCCGCCGACACGCCGTAGAGCAGGCCGCCGGCGACCGGGCCGACGATGGTCGCCGTCTGCCAGGCCGACGAGTTCCAGGCAATGGCGTTGGCGAAATCCTCCGGTGGCACCAGATTGGCGAACAGCGAGGCCGATGCCGGGCCGAAGAAGGCCCGCGCCACGCCGAACATGGCCAGCACTGCGAAGATCGGCAGCGGTCCGCTGATGCCGTGCAGCGTCAGAAGCAGCAGCGTCAGGGCACAGATCGCCTCCACAACCACGGCCAGCGCCATGATCAGGCGGCGGCCGAAGCGGTCGGCGACGACGCCGGTGACCAGTACCAGCAGAAGCGAGGGCAGGAACTGGACGATGCCGACCAGGCCGAGATCGAGCGGGTCGCGGGTCAGGTCGTACATCTGCCAGCCGACGGCGACGGACACAATCATGGTGGCGAATGTGGTGAGGAAGCGCGCCGCCCAATAGCTGAGGAAGGCTTTGTGCCGGAAGGCGGCGTAACGCTGCTCCGGTGAAGTTTGTACTGATGTCATGGATCGAGGCCCCGTTGCGAGTGCATTGGCCGGCGGGGCACTTCCCGGATGGGCGCTGGTCCGACCAATGGAACGTCTAACAAAGTTCGCGGCGGGATGTGCGTTAAAATCAGGCCTGGATCAAGGGATTTTCGGCCTGTTCCGTCGATGGCACAAGGAAGTTACTGCCGCAGCGCCGCGGAAATCGCGTCGAGACCGCCGCGCAACTCGGCCTCCGTCGGCCAGCCGAAGCCGACGCGGAAGAAGCGTTTTTCTATTTCGAACCAGTGGCCGGGCCCGACATAGGTGCCATGGTTTTCCAGCAGATCGACATAGAAGCGGTCGAGGTCGAAACCGGGATCGACGTTGAGGCGCGGGAAACCGACGACACCGCCCTCGGGCCGCACCCAGTCGACCAGCGGCTCGCGGTCGATCCAGGCCTGGACGATGTCGCGGCGCTTCGCCATTTCGGGCAGCAGCGTCGCCAGGAAGGCTTCCCGGCGCTCCAGCATGCCGCGCGCAATGCCTTCGTCGATGACGCTGCCGCAAATGCCGATCTGCTCCTTGGCGGCGAGGAATGTCTCCTGCAGCGCTGCATCCCTGGTGATCAGCCAGCCGATGCGGATGCCGGGAATGCCGAAGGCTTTCGACAGCGACGAGACGCTGATCGCCTTCGGGCTCAAGGAGGCCGCCGACGGCAGGCGCCTGCCATAGGAGAGGTCGCGATAGGTCTCGTCGACCAGCAAATGGCAGTTGCTGCTTTCCGCGAGCGCTACCAGTGCGTCGAGATCGGTGCGCGACATCATCGTGCCGGTCGGGTTGTGTGGGCAAGTAACGCTGATCAGCCGGGTGCTCGGCCGCATCGCCGCCTTGATGGCCTCGGCGTCGATGGCAAAGCCGTCCTCGAAGGCGAGGTCGACGAAGCTGATGGCGCAGCCGATCGCGCGTGGGGTTTCGATGTTGGTGGCGTAGTTGGGCCTGATGACGACGAGATGATCGCTCGCCGACAAAAGCGATGTCGAGATGATGAACAGCGCGCCGGCGGCACCGGCGGTGACCAGGACATCGTCTGGCGAAACGCCGGCATCCTGCGCCGCGATCAGCGCACGCAAGTCCTTGTCGCCGCGATGCTCGCCATAGAAGAGCGTCAGATCGGGCAGCGACAGGCCGATGTCGGAGAGTTTCTGGTCGGCGATCGAGCTTTCGGAGAGATTGTAGCGGATGCGGTCGTAGCCGTATTCCTCCGGCGCCTCTTTTTCGATCACCATCCTGGTGTAGTTCATGGCTTCCCCCCCAGATCATCTTGTCCGGGTTATCCAAGCCACAAAAACACGAAGCCTGCCAAGGCGGTTTCGCCGGCAGGCTTCTGTTCCAGTCGTCCTAAATATTGGCTCAGGCCGAACCGTTCAGGCCGAAACCTTGGCCTTCCGGCCCTTGGCCTTGACGGGCACCACTTCGACGGCCTTGCGGCCGAGACCGATCGACTTCGCCAGTTGCGAGCGCGAGGCCGCGTAGTTGGGGGCAACCATCGGATAGTCCGACGGCAGGCCCCATTTGGCGCGGTAGGCGTCCGGGGTCAGGTTGAAATGCACACCGAGATGGCGCTTCAGCGATTTGAATTTCTTGCCGTCTTCGAGGCAGATGATGAAATCCGGCGTCACCGACTTCTTCGGATTGACCGCGGGAACCAGGGGTGCTGCCACCGGCACGGCGGGCTTGCCGAGCCCGCCGATGGAGGTGGCGACGCTGGCGATAAGGTCGGCCAGGCCAGAGACGGGCAGGCGGTTCTTCTCAACGTAAGCGGACACGATATGGGCGGTCAGCTCGAGAAGGTCGGTGCGAGCGTCGTTGCTATCGTCGGTCAATGTTTCCTCCGTCTATGGCACCCAGCCTCGAAAATCGGGATCGTTTTCGAAAGGTCGGGGCGCAAACTCAAAAAATGCTGAAGCGTCTTCAAGCGTATCCAGTGAAGCACGCCGGGCAGTGCCGCGAAATTCCTAGTCGGCAAATCTGCGCAACGCAATGATTAAGCACGGCGCCACACGTTATTTTGAACAACTATACTAAACTGTAATAATATCAGACGATCAAGGCCTTGTCTCGCCACAGACGAAATCCGCCTTCGAAGGCACGTGTGTTGTCACCGCGCCTGGAGTCGGCCGGTAACTCGTCGAGCTTGTCGACATTGCCGCCGCCAATGACGACATAGTCTGGCTGCAAGGCGGCGCGCAGCCGGTTGACGACGTCGAAGACATATTTGCGCCACTTCTTCTTGCCGCGCTTTTCCAGGCCGCGCTCGCCGACATAGTCCTCGAAACTTTGGCCCTTCCTGTAGGGAAGATGGGCAAGTTCCATCGGCTGGCCAACATTGTCGAAGACCATCGCCGCGCCGAGGCCGGTTCCCAGCCCCAGGAACAGCATGCGCCCGCCTTCATAGCTGCCGATGGCCTGCATCAGCGCATCATTGACCACCTTGACCGGCTTACCGAACTGCGCGGCGAAATCGAAGCCGGCCCAGCCCTTGCCCAGATTCTTGGGATCGAGCACCGGCTTGTTCTGACGCACCGGGCCGGGATAACCCATCGAGATGACGTCATAGGACAGGCCCTCGGCGAGTTTCTTCACCGTGTCGATCATCTGCTGCGGCGTCAGGTCCGGGCCGGAATCGGCCCGGCGCTCCTCACCGCCGGCGCTGGTCAGGATCTTGACGTGCGAGCCGCCAATATCGATCGCCAGCACGATCTTCTCGACGTCCGATGCTGTCTGTTTTACCATCTTGGCCATCGCGTCCCCTCCGCTCATGCCACCGGGTCGATCCAGCCATTGGGCGGCCCGAAGCCGGCCATGGCGTCGGCCGGTCCCCATGTCTTGGGTTCGTAGAGATGCGGCGGCGTGGTGTCGCCAAGCACTGGCCCAACGATGCGCCAGGCGAGCTCCGCCGCGTCCTGGCGGGTGAAGAGCTGGCCATTGCCGTTCATGGCGTCGCCGATCAGCCGTTCGTAGGGCGGCATGTCGGCCTTGCTGTCGTCGAGCGCCGTCAGTTCCACCTGTTCGCCGACCATGTCGTCGCCGGGCGCCTTGCGCTGGGCGCCGATGGCGATCACCACCTGCGGGTCGATACGGAAGCGCACGTAATTCTGGTCGGCGGGCTTGATCGGGTCGAAGACGTCGAGCGGCGGCCGCTTCAGCCGCACCACCACCTCGGTGACATGCACCGGCATGTTCTTGCCGGCGCGGATGAAGAACGGCACGTCCTGCCAGCGCCAGGTGTCGACGAAGAAGCGCACCGCCGCGAAGGTCTCGACCGGCGAGTTCGGCGCCACGCCGGGCTCGGCGAGATAGCCGGTGAACTGGCCGCGCACGACATCGTCTTTCGTCAGCGTCCGGATCGCCCTGAGCACCTGCACCTTCTCGTCGATCAAATCGTCGGCGGAGCGGCCGACCGGCGGCTCCATGGCCAGCAGCAACAGGATGTTGAGCAGATGGTTCTCGATGACGTCCCGGATGCAGCCGACATCATCATAGAAGCGGCCGCGCCCCTCGACACCGAAATCCTCGGCCATGGTGATCTGCACGCTCTCGACGTAATTGCGGTTCCAGATCGGCTCGAGGAAAGAGTTGGCGAAGCGGAAATAGAGCAGGTTCTGGATCGCTTCCTTGCCGAGATAGTGGTCGATGCGGAAGATCGACTGTTCGTCGAACACCAGATGCAGCACCCGGTTCAGCCAGCGCGCCGACTGCAGATCATGGCCGAAGGGCTTTTCCACCATCAGCCGCGCGCCATGCGCGGTGCCAGACTGCTCCAACCCTTGCACGACCGTCTCGAACATGGTCGGCGGCACCGCCATGTAGTGCAGCGGCCGCTGGGCACTGCCAAGCGCTGTCTTCAGCTTCTCGAAGGTGGCCGGATCGCGGTAGTCGCCGCTGACATAGCGCAGCAGCGAGGCGAACTTGGCGAACACCTTCTCGTCGATCTTGCCGACGGCATTGACGATGCCGTCGCGGGCGCGGGCCTGCAACTGCTTCAAATCCCAGGCATCGAAGGCGACGCCGATCACCGGCTCGGTGAGCGTGCCCTTGGCGACCATCTGGTAAAGGGCCGGAAATATCTTCTTGTGGGCGAGGTCGCCGGTCGCTCCGAAGAGCACCAGCGTGTCGGACCGTTCCTGGCTCATGCGTGCGTCTCCCCCTGTGGCGTCACTTGCCGGCGTTCGGCTTCTCGACATGGCCGCCAAAGGCATAGCGCATGGCGGACAACAGCTTGTCGGCGAATTCGGATTCGCCTTGCGAGGAGAAGCGGTCGAACAGCGCCGAGGACAGCACCGGCGCCGGCACGCCGGTATCGATCGCCGCCTTCAGTGTCCAGCGGCCTTCGCCCGAATCCGAAACCCGGCCGCCGAACTGCGCCAGGCCCGGATCGCTCTTCAGCGCGCCGGCGGTGAGATCGAGCAGCCAGGAGCCGATGACACTGCCATGGCGCCAGACCTCGGCGACCTGGGGAAGGTCGATGTCGAACTGGTAGTATTGCGGGTTTTCCAGCGGGCTGGTCTCGGCATCCGCCGTGCGTTGCCGCTTGCCAGCATTGGCCGACTTCAGGATGTTCATGCCTTCGGCATAGGCGGCCATGACGCCATACTCGATGCCGTTATGCACCATCTTGACGAAGTGGCCGGCGCCGCTCGGTCCGCAATGCAGGTAGCCGAAGGGTGCCGTGCCGGCGGCCTTGTCGGGAGTGGGCGCGCCGGCATCGGCGCCCGGCGCCAGCGTGGCAAAGACCGAATCGAGGTGCTGCACCGCCACGTCGGGGCCGCCGATCATCAGGCAGTAGCCGCGCTCCAGGCCCCAGACACCGCCGCTGGTGCCGACATCGACGAGATGGATACCCTTGGTGGCCAGTTTCGCCGCCTGGTCGACGGCGTCGTGATAGTAGGAATTGCCGCCGTCGATGACGATGTCGCCGGGCTCCATCAGGGCCGACACCTGATCGATGATCTTGCCGGTGATCGCTGCCGGCAGCATCAGCCAGACGCAGCGCGGCTTGGCGAGCTTGCCGACGAATTCCGTCAGGGATGCCGCCCCCAGGGCGCCGTCGCTAACCAGGGCCGCGACGCTGGCGGGGTTGATGTCGTAGACGACGCATTCATGGCCGTCGCGCATCAGGCGGCGGACCATGTTGGCGCCCATCCGGCCCAGTCCCATCATTCCGATCTGCATGGTTTCGTCCCGATTGCTTGAGGAAAGAACAAATCTATCGGCCCCGCTGCTTAATCATGATGCGTCAATGTCGACGCTGAAGTCGACATTCTCCCAACGCATCGCATCGGGCCAGAAAAAAGTGAAGACGAGGGTGCTTCCCGGCTCCAGTCCGGCGACCGGCAGGTCGACCAGATGGACGCCGAAAGCGTTTTCTATGGTCTTGTGGTCCTGGATCGTCAGCCAATTGTCGCTGCTCCAATGGACAACGCCAGGCGCCGAAAGCTCGACGCGCAGGGCCTTGCCGGCCGGGATGGAGCGGATCTTGTTGTTGAAGCGCCATATCCTGAGCGGCGAGCTTGTCTTGCCCTTGATGTAGCGCTCGACGCCTTGCGGCGGCATGTCGAAGACCGCGCCGTCGCGCAGCGATCGCAACAGCTTGATGTGCTCGGCATGCGCCCAGACCAGCGGCATGGCGCTGCCGGACGGTTTGCCCAGCCACAGTTCGCGGTCCGGCACATCCGGGCTGTCCCAGACCTGTTCCGGTAGCAGCCCGCCTATACCCGCCGAGCGCTCGAAGGTCTCGAGAAGCTCCGCGGCTTTCTCCTTACGGCCAGCCGCCAGCTCATAATGCGCCCGCTCGCCGGTGAGCAGGGGCCATGCGCGTCCCTGGCCGGTGCCGTCAAAAGGCGTGCCATCCTCGTGCTCGCCATAGCCGTCGCCGGTGTAGCGGTACCAGACCGGGCCTTGCGGCAGATCGCAACGCAAAAGGGCATCGACGGCCTTGACGGTATCGACGATGCGCGGATCGTCGGCCGCCCTGAGGCCAAAGCGAACCAGGGCCAGAGCGTCGGGGCTGATTATGGCTTCTGCCGGTTTGTCGGTGTCGCCCGGCGGCCGGTTCTTGATCGGCACGAAGCCGTCTTTCGGCGTAGCGGCGCCCGCATCGTCCGGCGGCGCGATGCGGACATAGTAGCCTCTGACGCCTGCCTCGATGCAGACCTGAGTGCCCGTGACGTAGGTCCAGCGTTCGACCTGATCGTTCCAGCAATCAGCGGTTTCGCGCAGGTAGTTTGCCGGCTCGCTCTTTCCGACGACATCCAGCATGTCGGCGGCGGCAAGCAGCGCGGCGATTTCGACGGCCAGCGTGAACGGGCTATATCCGGCGTCTTCCTCCCAGCGGTCCTCGCCGGTGACGGGGCCGTTGCGCACGACATAGGAGGCCGCGCTTTCGATCATGGCCAGGAAATCGGCGAGCCTGGCGCGCGGCAGGTGGCCTGCGCGGCGCAAGGCGTCGGCCAGAAGCAGCGGAAAGGCGCATTCATCCATCTGGATGCCCGGCCAGTAGGCGGTGCCGTCCGACCAGACATTCTGCGGCCAGTGGCCGTCCGGCTGCTGGATCGATCGCAGATAGGTCAGAATCTGCAGCGCCTGTTTGCCGTCGCCGGCGGCAAGGAAACCGCCAGCGGTCTCGACCAGGTCGCGCGGCCAGACCAGATGGTAGCCGCCGAGATCGTCGTCGCCCTTGTTGAAGCCCCACGGGATCGACAGGCTGGCAACGGCAGCACCCGGTCTCGCGACCGAGAGATGCGAGGCCAGAACCGCTGTGCTCACACGATAGGTGTTCAGCCCGGAGGCGGTGTGGCGGTCGAGCTTCTCAAGCCCGGTTTGAAATGTCCGCCAGTTCTCGACATAGGTTTCGGCGGCGGCGTCGAAACCCTGCTTCAGACTGGCCAGCGCCAGGTCGGCGGCTGCTTCCGGCGAGGCGCCGAAGCCAAGCGCCAGCAAGGCTGTGGTCTTGCCGGCGGAAAAGCCGATCTCGCCGGTCAGGGCGACATTGCCGTCTTCCGCCCGTTGGCAGGAGGGATCGAGCGCACCGCCGTTCTGCAATTGCTGCCATCCGTCGGAGAAACCGACATAGCCGGCCGAACAGCTATGCCAGGGCAGCGAGGAGACCAGCGCCAGGGATACGCCGCGCCCCGTGGCGAAGAGCATGCGCTGGCCCTTGTGTTCGCCAGCCCAGGCAGTGTTGCCCATGCCGGCGTTGACGAGGTGCGGCGCAAGCAGCGCGTAGACATGGTAGTCGGTCGCCGAACCTTTCAGCGGTGCGAATGCGATCTCCTGCAGCAGGACAGGCCGTTTCGGATCCGTAATGATACGCTTTTCGATACGGTAGGCACCGTCTGTCGCGGTGTTGGTCAGCCTGTAGCCCGGCACGCCGTCCTCGAACGGCGCGATGGTGTGCGCGGCGTCGCGCTTCTCCTCCGAGAAATAGCCACCGGGGCCGGTGACGATCAGCTCCATGTCGCGCGTGCAGGCACTGTCGAGACGCGGATAGTAGATCTCGTTCAAGATGCCGTGGCTGATCGTGAACCAGAGCGGGCTCTTGGCTGAAAACGCGGTGCCAACGCCACTCTTGGCGCTTGATGTCCAGCGGGCCGGTATCCCGGGCGCGCCTTTGGCAACGATCGGCGTTACTGCCATCAATTGGCCTCCTGTCGTGCTCCTAGACCATGTGCCGGCGGCTTTTTCAATCATCGCACCGCAAGTTGATCGAAAGGGCTACGAGCTTTGCAGTTGACAGCTTGCGGTTCGTCTGCATTTGTCTGACAATAGATAAAAAACAGGGACTGTGCGTAACGATCATCGGGCAAAACTAGCAACTTTGGGAGGAAATCACATGAAGAAACTGCTCGTTCTGGGTGCGCTGACGGCTATGTTGGCCTCGGGCACGGCACTTGCCGACACCAGCGGCAAGAAGATCGCATTCTCCAACAATTACGCCGGCAATTCGTGGCGGCAGGCGATGCTCGACAGCTACGGCATCGTCACCAAGAAGGCGGTCGACGACAAGGTCGTCGGCGCGGCCGACATCTTCACCACCGCCGACAAGGAAGTGCCGACGCAGGCAGCGCAGGTGCAGAACCTGATTCTGCAGGGCTATGACGCCATCGTCATCAATGCCGCCTCGCCGGATGCGCTCAACGGCGCCATCAAGCAGGCCTGCGATGCCGGCATCACCGTCGTCTCCTTCGATGGCACCGTCACCGAGCCCTGCGCCTATCGCGTCGTCGTCGACTTCAAGGATATGGGCAAGCAGGAAGTCGAGCAGATGGCCAAGTTCCAGCCCAAGGGCGGGAACCTTTTGGAAATCCGTGGCCTGGCCGGCACCTCGATCGACGATGCCATCCATGCCGGCATCCTCGAAGGCGTCGCCGCGCATCCCGAGTTCAAGATCGTCGGCTCGGTGACCGGCGACTGGGACCAGACGACGGCGCAGAAAGCGGTTGCGACCATCCTGCCCTCATTGCCCGACATCGTCGGCATCGTCGACCAGGGTGGTGACGGCTATGGCGCCGCACAGGCTTTCGCCGCCGCCAACAAGCCGCGCCCGACCATCATCATGGGCAACCGGCAGGACGAGCTGAAGTGGTGGAAGGAGCAGAAGGACAAGGACGGCTACAAGACCTGGTCGGCATCGATCGCGCCCGGCGTGTCGTCGCTCGCCTTCTGGGTGGCGCAGCAGGTGCTCGATGGCCGCAAGGACATTCCGCACGACCTGCTGGTGCCGTATCTGGCCTTCACCCAGGACGATTTCGAGGCAGCCCTGCCGAAGATCAAGGAAGGCGGCGTCGCCACCCACGAATACACGCAGGAAGATGCCCTCGCGGCGATTAAGGCCAACATCAAGTGAATGTCGCGCCAGCGTTGCCCTTCGTACCATCGCGCGGATATCTCTAGGCATGCCTGAAGGGAACGCGGACATCATCAGACTGAACGGCGCCGAAAAACATTTCGGCGCCGTTCGCGCGCTGGGCGGCGTGGACTTCCATGTCGGGCCTGGTGAGTGCGTCGGCCTGGTCGGCCACAATGGCGCCGGCAAATCGACGCTGATGCATATGGTGGCAGGCACGCTCACGCCCGACAGCGGCAAGATCGGCGTGCATGGCGGCATCGAGGACAACTACTCGGTGTCGCGGGCGCAAAAGCTCGGCATACGTTGCGTGTTCCAGGAACTGTCGCTGTGCCCCAATCTCAGCGTCGCCGAGAACACACGCATCAACCACGCGTCGCTCTCTGGCATCGGCTGGCGGCGCAAGGCGGCAGCACTCATCACCGCCAAGCTGGATGAGATCTTCCCCGACCATGGTATCTCGGCCTGGGATATTGTCGGTGATCTGTCTATCGGCCGGCGCCAGATGGTCGAGGTGGCGCGCGCCTTCACGGTGACGCAGGACCGGCTCGATCTCGTCATCCTCGACGAGCCGACGTCGTCGCTCGACGCGCATACGGCCGGCCAGTTGCTGGCCTTTGTCCGCCGCTTCGTCGCCGGTGGCAAAAGCTGCATCCTGATTTCGCATGTGCTGGGCGAGGTGCTGAAAAACGCCGACCGCATCGTGGTGATGCGCGACGGCAAGGTGGTCGTCGCCGACGCGGCAAATGCCTTCGACCGCGACCGGCTGGTGACGGCGATGGGCGGTGCGGAAGCGCGCCAGAAGATCGCGGCGGAGATCGCCGCCGCCAAGCCGGTAGCCAGCCCGTTGCGGGTTCGGGCGCGTCCCGCCGCGCAGAAGGACGGCACCGACCTTGTCGCCTGTGCCGGCGAGGTCATTGGCCTTGCAGGTTTGGCGGGACATGGGCAGACCGACCTGCTGCTGGCGATCTTCAGCGGGGCATCGCGCGCCAAGGCAGGCATCGAGGTGACAGCACCTGTGGCGCTGGTCGCTGGCGATCGCCAGTCGGACGGCATCTTCCCGCAATGGTCGATCGCGCAAAATATCGGCATCCGCTCGCTGGCGCGGTTGCGCAACGGGCTGCTGATCTCGCCGCAGCGCGAGGCCGAACTTGCCGCGGTCTGGCAGAAGAAGATCGGCATCCGCACGCCCGACATGAACAACAACATTTTTTCGCTGTCGGGCGGCAACCAGCAGAAGGCGCTGTTTGCCCGCGCTCTCGGCTCGGACGCTGAGATCGTGCTGATGGACGATCCAATGCGCGGCGTCGATATCGGCACCAAGCTGGAGGTCTATGACCTCGTGCGCGAGGAAGCCCGCAATGGCCGCACCTTCCTCTGGTACACCACGGAAACCGAAGAACTCGACAATTGCGACCATGTCTACGTCTTCAAGAACGGCCGCATCGTCGCCAATCTGCGCCGCGACGAATTGACGGAAGAGAAGATCATCCAGTCCTCCTTCGGCGACGCGGCCTGAGATGACGGCGGCGAGCCTCGACACCGGCCGAAAGAACTCCGCCGAGCGTGGCGCGCTGGCCCGCGCCCGCCTGCTGCGCGGGCTGCTGCCGGCGCTGTCGCTGACGCTGGTGCTGCTCGCCATCGCCTGGCTCAACCCGCGCGCCATCAGCTATTTCGGTTTCAGCCTGATGCTGAACCTGGCGATCCCGATCGCATTGGCGACAATCGCCCAGATGTTCGTCATATCAGGCAATGAGCTCGACCTGTCGATCGGCACCTTTGTCGGTTTCGTCGGCTGCGTCACCGCGACCTGGCTGAAGGACGCGCCGCTCATCGGTGTCGTCATCCTGCTCGGGTCGATCGGTGTCTATGCGCTGCTCGGCGCGCTGATCCATCTGCGCAATTTGCCGTCGATCGTGGTGACGCTCGGCATGAGCTTCGTCTGGCAGGGGTTGGCCATTCTCGTCCTGCCCAAGCCCGGTGGCAAGGCGCCGGACTGGCTGCTGGCGATCATGGCGTTCAAGCCGCCTTTCATTCCGTTCCCGATCATCGCGGCGCTGCTGATCGGGCTCATCGTCCATTTCGGCCTGATGCGCACCTCCTACGGCGTGATCCTGCGCGGCTCCGGCGGCAATCCGGCGGCACTCAAGCGTGCCGGCTGGTCGCTGCTCAAGACCAAGATCGTGCTGTTTGCGCTGGCCGGCCTGTTCGGCGTGCTGTCGGGCATGGCGCTGATCGGCATCACCACCTCGGCCGACGCCAATATCGGCAATGGTTACACGCTGCTGGCGATCGCCGGCGTCATCCTCGGCGGCGGCGAATTCGTCGGCGGCCGGGTGTCGCCGATCGGCGCGGTGATCGGCGCGCTGACGCTGGCGCTGGCCGCCTCGCCGCTGCTCACCTTCATGCACATCCCGCCCGACTGGCAGGTGGCCGCCAACGGCGCCATCCTGATCATCGTTCTGGCGGCGCGGGTGCTGATCAGCCGCAGGGAGAGGTGAGCGATGATTCTGGTGAAATCGCTGGCTGGCAAACCCTGGATCTGGTCGTTCATCGGAGCGCTGGTGGTCTGGCTGGCAACGATCGCCTTCACCGGTGGCTATGGCGCCGGCGGCATGGTCACGGCGGCGTTGTCGCTCGCGGTGTTCACGGTCATCGTCGGCGTCGGCCAGATGTTCGTCATCACGCTCGGGCCGGGCAATGTCGACCTATCGCTGCCGGCCAATATCGGCCTGGCCAGCGCCGTCGCCATGAAGGTGATGGCCGGCAGCGATTCCATGATCGTCGTCGGGTTGTTGGCCGCGCTCGCCTGCGGCGCGGCGATCGGCGTCGTCAACTATCTGCTGATCTGGGCGCTGCGCATTCCGCCGATCATCGCCACGCTGTCAGCGAGCTTCATCATCCAGTCGATCGACATCAGCTACGGGCGTGGACTGCAGATAAAGCCGCCTCCAGGCTTTGCCGATTTCGCCAATTGGCAGATACTGGGCATTCCGGTGCTGGCGTTGCTGACCGTGCTGTTCACCATTGGGGCGGCCATCGCCTTGCAGCGCATGATCTATGGCCGCTCGGTGCTGGCGATCGGCCAGAACATCCGCGCCGCCTGGCTCGCCGGCGTCAATGTCGGCCGCATCCGCTTCCTCACCTACACGCTGTCGGGCGCGCTAGGCGGCATCGATGGCGCGCTGCTGGCCGGCTATTTCCGGGGCGCCAATGTCGACATCGGCAATGAATATCTGCTGGCGTCGATCGCCGTCGTGGTCATCGGCGGCACGTCGGTCGCTGGCGGCAAGGCCAATGTTCCGGGCGTCTGGGGCGCGGCGCTGTTTCTGGTGCTGCTTTTGACCATGCTCAACACCTTCGGCGTCAGCGCCGGCGTACGTCTGCTGCTGACAGGGTTGATCATTGTCGGGGTGATTACGGCGGCGGGTGGGGAAAAGGCGGTGCGGTAGCCGTGGAGGATCACGACGCGTTCACGGAGTTCCCGGACAATCGTTAGGCCAGCCCAACATCGGGTTCCCATTCGTGGCGCGGCCTAGTAAACCCTTCCGCGATCGCAGTTGGCCTCGGGAGGGCTCCGCTTGTCCAGTTCTGTCAGCGTCGTGAACGAGAATGGCGTCGCCCTCGTCACCATCGACAATCCGCCGGTCAACGCGCTGAGTTTTCATGTCCGCGAGCCGCTGATGCAGGCACTGGTCGCCTTGCGTGACGATGCCTCGGTCGCGGCTATTGTCATCGCCTGCGCCGGCCGGACTTTTGTCGCCGGCGCCGACATCACCGAATTCGGCAAGCCGGTGCAGCAGCCCGATCTGCGCGCCATCGTGGCCATGCTGGAAACCATCGCCAAGCCGACAGTCGCCGCCATCCACGGCACCGCGCTCGGCGGCGGCCTCGAACTGGCGCTCGGCTGCCATTTCCGCGTTGCCGATGCCGGCGCCAAGCTCGGTCTGCCCGAGGTGAAGCTCGGCATCCTTCCCGGCGGCGGCGGAACGGTGCGGCTGCCGCGCCTGGTCGGCGCGGTGAAGGCGCTGAAGATGATCGTTTCGGGTACACCGATCGGCGCGACCGAAGCGCATGCCGCCGGTCTGGTCGATGCCGTTTTTGAACGCGATCTGATCACGCATGCCGTGAACTTCGCCCGGGAAATCGCCCGCAAGGGTGGCCCGTTCACGCCGGTGCGCGATCGCAATGACTTGCTTGGGGAAACGGATCTCGCGGCTTTCGACGCCGAGGCAGCAGACCTTGCAAAGAAGGCGCGGGGCCTCGAAGCGCCGATCGCCTGCGCGCAAGCCGTGCGCAATGCCGTCACGCTGCCCCTCGACGAGGCGCTGGCGGCCGAGCGGGCGCTGTTTGTCAAATTGGTCACCAGCGACCAGTCGCGGGCGCAGCGCCATCTGTTCTTCGCCGAACGCGAGGCGGCAAAGCTTCCCGGCAAGGACACGCCCAAGCGCGGGATCGCGCGTGTCGGCGTCATCGGCGCCGGTACGATGGGCGGCGGCATCGCCATGGCCTTCGCCAATGGCGGTTTTCCGGTCACCTTGCTGGAGACCAGCGAGGCGGCGCTGCAGCGCGGGCTAGGCACGATCGACAAGAACTATACCGTCTCCGTTTTGCGTGGTTCGTTGAGCGAAGACGCCAAGCGGCAGCGGCTGGCCCAGTTCAAGGGCTCGACCGACTATGCCGATCTTGCCGATTGCGACCTGATCATCGAGGCGGTGTTCGAGGACATGGCGGTGAAGAAAGAGGTGTTCGGCAAACTCGACGCCGTCGCCAAGCCGGGCGCCATCCTCGCCACCAACACCTCCTATCTCGACATCAACGAAATCGCCGGCTCGATCCCGCGTCCGCAGGATGTGCTCGGCCTGCATTTCTTCTCGCCGGCCAATGTCATGAAGCTCCTCGAAATCGTGCGGGCCGAAAAGACCGCACCCGATGCGCTGGCGACCGTCGTCGATATGGCGCGGCGGATCGGCAAGGTGGCGGTCGTCGTCGGTGTCTGCCACGGCTTCGTCGGCAACCGCATGCTGGCCGCGCGCGGTTCGGAATCGGAAGCGCTGCTGCTGGAGGGCGCGACACCTGGCCAGATCGACAAGGCGTTCACCGATTTCGGCTGGCCGATGGGACCGTTCCAGATGGGCGATCTCGCCGGCCTCGACATAGGCTGGCGCAACCGCAAGGCGCGCGGCCTGACGGCTGTGATCGCCGACACGCTGTGCGAACAGGGGCGTTTCGGCCAAAAAACCGGCCGGGGTTTCTATCTCTACGAGGCCGGTGCACGGGCAGGCGTTCCCGATCCTGAGGTGGAGGCGCTGATCCGTGACAAGGCGGCCGAGCGAGGCATCGAACCGCGCGCGATCGGTGCGGAAGAAATCATCGAGCGTACGCTCTATCCCCTGGTCAATGAGGGTGCGAAAATCCTCGAAGAAAAGATCGCGGCCCGCGCCTCCGACATCGATGTCGTCTGGGTCAATGGCTACGGTTTCCCGATCGGCAAGGGCGGCCCGATGTTCTGGGCCGGCCTCGACGGTGCGGCCAGGATCGTTGAGCGGCTCGATCACTGGCATCAGCAGACCGGCAAGGACGTGTTCAAGCCGGCGCCGCTGCTTCGGCGCATGGCCGAAACCGGCTCGTGGGAGACCGACGCGACGGCCTGACCGCGCTATTCCTAATCTTGTCCGAGAGTGCAGTCAGCGCAGCGTCCGTTGACCTCTATGCTCGTCGCTTCGATGTGAAAGCGTGCGCGCGGCCCAGTCGGCGAGCCGGCGATCGATGATGTCGTCGCTGAATTCGGTGACCCGGCCGCATTGTTCGCAGACCGCCAGGATCGCGGTTCCGCGGCCATGGGTATGCTGACAGGCGCACGGCACGAAAGCATTGAGGCTTTCGACCTTGTGAACCGTGCCATTGTCGATGAGTTTCTTGACCGCCCGGTAGACCTGTACCGGCGATTTGATGCCATGCGGCCTGATATCGCCTAGAATGTCGTAGGCGCTGACCGGCCTGCCGGCGCGGGAAATGGCCGCCAGCACTAGCTTCTGGTTTCGGGTGAGGTCAGGGGTTGTCATTGGCTATCGAGCGTTGCGCCATGCCGCTGGCCAGATAGGCTGCGGCACCCAGCACCGTGATCCAGAAGCTCGTCGGCCAGTCGGTCAAGAAAGCCAGTGACAGACTGACCCAGGCAATCGTGACGGCCAGTGCCATCGAGACCGCGATGCCGGCGAGCACGCCGCGCGTCAGCCGAATAGAGGTGGCCGCTGGGCCAACCATCAGCGAGAAGACGAGCAGCACGCCAACGATCTGCACAGCCTCGGCAGTCGCGACCGCGACCAGGATCATGAACAAGGTCGAGACGAGGTTGAGCGGCACACCCCTTGCCTCGGCGAGTTCCGGTTGCAGACTGGCGAACAGCAACGGCCGGGCGATCAGCACCAGAGCAACAAGGATCGCTACCGCCAGTACCACGAGCACCACGACGGTGCGCAGGCTGATGCCGAGCACATTGCCGAACAGCACGTTCGTCGCCTGCGAGGCGAAGGCGGTGTAGAAATGCAGGAACAGAAGGCCAAGGCCAAGCGACAGCGTCAGCACGATGCCGATGGCGACGTCGCGATGCGCGCGCTCGCCAAGCAGGCCGATGCCGATGCCGGCGACGACGGTGAACACGGTCAGGCCGAAAAACGGCGACAGCCCGATCAGGCCGGCACCGGTGGCGCCGGGGAACCCGACATGGGCAAGGGCGTGGCCAGCGAAAGTCTGGCCCCTGAGCACGAGGAAATAGCCGACAGCGCCGGCGACAATGCCGACGATCGTGCAGGCATAGAAGGCGTTGCGCATGAATTCGTAGTCAAACATCGTGAACATGCACCCCGCTTTCCAGTTCGACATCGTCGGCCATGACGAAGATCCGCCCGGCGACCCACACGACATTGATCGAAGTGCCGTAGAGTTTCGACAGAACCGGCCCGTTGATCACCTCGTCGACGCTGCCGATCGCGGCCTTGCCGTTGCCGAGATAGAGCACGCAATCGACGGCGCGCAGCAGCGGATTGATCTCGTGCGAGCAGAACAGCACCGCGATGCCAAGCCGCTCGCCGATCTCATGCACGAGGTCGATGATCGTGCGCTGGTGCGCCGCGTCGAGGCTGATCAGCGGCTCGTCTAGCAGGAGCAGTTGCGGATCTCCGATCAGCGCCTGGGTGATCAGGATGCGCTGGCGCTCGCCGCCGGAAAGCTCCGCCAGCGGACGCCGGGCGAGGTCGCTCGCTCCGACCGCTTCGAGCGCCTTCCAGGCGGCTTCCTTCTCGGTGGCGGAAGTACCCGGCCAACCCCAGCGATGGCCGCCGGCCGCTGTCAGGACGAAGTCCAGGCCGCTGATCCCCATATGGGTCAAAGCGCGCCGTGCTTGCGGCATGTAGCCGATCGACGCATTGCCGCGCTTTGGCGGCCCACCGAGCACCGATATGGCGCCGCCCGACGGCTCTATCAGGCCGAGGATCGCTCGCAGCATCGTTGTCTTGCCGGCACCATTGGCACCGAGAAGACCGACAAAGGCGCCTTGCGGAACGGAAAAGGAGACGTCGGAAAGAACCCGGCGTCCCCCATAGGTCAGCGTGACCCGGTCGAATGCGACAGCGCTCATTGCGTGCGGGCTGCGAGCGCCTTCTGGACCTCGTCGAGCTGTCCGCCGAACCAGGTCTGGATCGTCTTACCGGCGGGCTCCGTCTCGGTGACGCCGATGACGGTGACCTTGTTCTGCTTGGCGAGGTCGAGCAGCCGGGTCGTCGCCTCGTCGGTCACCTGCGAATTGTAGAACAGGATCTTGGCCGAACCGTCTTTCAGGCTGTTTTCGAATGCGGCAACCTGTGTCGGGCTCGGCTCGGCGTCGTTCATCACCGTCACCTGGAAATCGTAGTTCAGCATCTTGAGGCCCAGCGCCTCGGCCATGTAACCGAACACCGGTTCGGTGGCGGTCACCTCGGTGCCGGCATAGGCTTTCTTGACGGCGGCGATTTCCTTTTCGATGCCGTCGAGCGAGGCCTGGAATTGCTTCAGATTGGCCTCGTAGTGCACCGCGTTGGCGGGATCGCGCTTCGACAGATCGGCGGCGAGCGCCTTGGCGACCGCCGGCAGTGTCGCAGGGTTGTACCAGAGATGCGGGTTGTCGCCGGACTTCTTGCCGATCAGGTCGGCGGCAACGATGGTCGTGCGGTCCGGCTTGCTCGAAGCCGAGAGCAACTTGTCCATCCACGGATCGTAGTCGGCGCCGTTGTAGATGATCACCTTGGCATCGGCGATGGTGCGCGCCGTCGACGGGCTGGTCTCGAAGAGATGCGGATCGTCGTCGGGATTGGACAGGATGCTGGTGACGGCGACATGGCTGCCGCCGATCTGGCGGGCGAGATCGCCATAGAAATTCTCGGCCGCGACGACATTGAGCTTGTCTTCGGCCCGGGCAGCAGTGCCGGTCAGCAGCGGCGCAGCAACCAGCAGCGCGGCCATAAAGGGAACGGAACGCATCCTTGGTCTCCTTGGGAAATCTGGGGCGGAGACAGTCCGCCGCCATGCGCGTCGATGTCACGTTATAGTGTAACGGTAACAGTATAACGTTTATGGCAGAAGTTCGGCACGATCAATGGCGGTTTCCAATACAGCCGCGTTTGGCGGACACAAAAGCGTGAGCTTGGTCAGCATGGCAGACCATTCGGGATTGGCCGGAGCCTCCCCAACTTCGCGACGGAGCTTCGCCCCAGGTTGACGAAGCGATTGATGTCTCCGCTCATCGCTGAGGCATGCGATCCGTCAAACGTCTGTGCCGAGAACCTACCTTATCCGCGCGTCGATGATCTCGACGAAGCGGGCGAACAGGCCGGCCTGCGACTTGATCTTGAGCTTGCGGTAGATGTTGCGGCGATGGACCTTCACGGTTCCCGGCACGATGCGCATGGCCCTGGCGATCGATTCCGTCGAATGGCCCTGCAGCACCAGGTCAACGACATGCTTTTCGCGCGGCGTCAGCGACAGGCTCTTCCATATGTGGGCGCGGTCGAACTCGTTGACCGCAGCGATCGCCTCGTCCTGTTTCGCCTCGTCCGGCTCGTCGGCTGGAAGGGCGGGCCAGCGCAACCTGATGAAATTGATCACCGCCGGCGCCATGTCGCGCAGCAGCCTGGCGTCGGCGGTGCCGAACGGGCCTGAGGCGCGCAGCCGCATCAGCGACAGCACCAGCGCGTCCTTGCCTGGCAGCGGCACGAAGAAGCCGACCTCCTCGGCCAGCCTGGTCTGGCTGTAGTAGGAGCGAAAATACTCGCTGGCGTAAAAACGGTCGGGCGCGAGTTCCCGCATGCGCCAGAACCCTTCCTTGCGCTCGACCGCCGCGTGGTGGAACGGGTCGAGCAGGTAGGGCCCCTCCTGGTAGAGCGCGACGAAGACATGGCTTTCGGCTGGCGAGAAGGTTTCGAACAGCAATGGCGGGCGTGACGCGCCGCGATAGCCGAAGATCACGCAGTGGTCGAAGCTGACATGCTGCCTCAGCCAATCGACCATGGCCTTGCCGAACAGCTCGCCGCCCGTCTCCCGCGTCGCCGCGACAAGGGCGGCGAGCCGGCTGTATTCATCGCTGCGGGATGCGCTCAATCCCTACCCCCTTAAACGAGAAAATACATCAGATATACCACCTGGGAGGTATATACTAGCTGCCATTGGCTCTGGTAGCGTCTCGAAATAGCCCTGTTGCTGGAGCCCGCAGCCTTTGATCGCAGTGCCCGACATCGAGTTTCGCAGCGTCACCAAGCGCTATGGCGCGGTGACCGCGGTCAGCGGCATCGACCTCTCTGTTCCACCTTCCGCTTTCGTCGCCCTGCTCGGGCCGTCCGGCTGCGGCAAGACGACGTGCCTGCGCATGATCGGCGGCTTCGAACAGCCGAGCGAAGGCCAGGTGTTCATTCGCGGCCAGGACATGGCCGGCACGCCGCCCTATCGGCGGCCGGTCAACATGGTGTTCCAGCAATACGCGCTGTTTCCGCATCTCGATGTCGAGGACAACGTCGCCTACGGGCTGCGCCAGGCACGGCCGCGCCTGTCGTCGCAGGAGATTGGCCGGCGCGCCGGCGAGGCGCTCGAAATGGTGCGGCTCGGCGGCTATGGCGGCCGCAAGATCCACGAACTGTCCGGTGGCCAGCAGCAGCGCGTCGCGCTGGCGCGCGCGCTGGTCAACAAGCCGGCGGTGCTGTTGCTCGACGAGCCGCTGGCGGCGCTCGACAAGAAGCTGCGCACCGACATGCAGATCGAGCTGCAGAACCTGCAGCGCGAGATCGGCATCACCTTCGTGCTGGTCACCCACGACCAGGAAGAGGCGCTGTCCATGAGCGATTTCGTCTGTGTCATGAATGGTGGCCGCATCGTCCAGCTCGGCCAGCCGAGCGAGATCTATGACGAGCCGGCCGATCTGTTCGTCGCCGATTTCGTCGGCAAGACCAATCTGCTGAGCGGCACCGTCGCTGGACACTCAGGCGATCTGGTGGAGGTGGCGCTCGCCGATGGCACCGTCATTGCGGCGCGCAAGCGGACCGCCTTGCAGCAGGGCGAGGCCGTTTCGGTGAGCCTGCGTCCGGAATCACTCAGCCTCGGCGCGCCGACAAGCGGGCCGTTCAAGGGCATCGTGCGCAACCGCATCTTCCTGGGCTCGACCGCGGAATACGCGATCGAGGTCCAGGGCATCGGAACACTGCTGGCCAAGGCCGACCATGTGATCGGCCACGGCAATCTCTTCAAGCCGGGCGAACCCGTCGCCATCGGCTTTGCCGCCGGGACGCCACTGGCGTTTCCGGAAACCAAGAACAACGGGACCAACCAGAGGGTAAACCAACATGTCGAAACCATATCGTGACGGACTGCCGATAAGCCCCGAAAAATTCGTCGACCAGCTGATGCGCCTCAAGCGCGGCTCGATCGGCCGCCGTGATTTCCTCGGCCTCACCGGCCTTGGTATCGCGACCGCGGTGATGGCGCGCGAGATCGGCATCATGCCGACGCCGGCCTTTGCCGCGGAAAACCTTGGCGACCGGATGTCGATCGCCACCTGGCCGAACTACCATGACCCGCAGACCTTCGAGAATTTCAAGAAGGACACCGGCGTCGCCGTCGAGGTCAACGTGTTCGGCTCCAATGAGGAGATGCTGGCCAAGCTGCAGGCCGGCGCCTCGGGCTGGAGCCTGTTCGTGCCGACCAATTACACGATCTCGACCTACAAGAAGCTTGGCATCATCGAGCCGCTCGACATGGCCAAGCTGCCGAATTTCGACGGCACGCAGGAAGATCCGCGCTTCACCTCGGAGGGCACGATCGACAAGGTGATCTATGCCGTGCCGAAGAACTGGGGCACGACAGGCTTTGCCGTCAACACCAAGAAGCTGACCAAGCCGATGACGAGCTGGAAGGAGTTTTGGGACACGGCCATGGCGGAAGGCGACGGCCGCACCATGGTGCACGACTACCAGCTGACCACGATCGGCAACGCGCTGAAATATTATGGCTACTCGTTCAACTCGCTGAAATCAGATGAGCTGGCCAAGGCCGAGGAACTGCTGCTGAAGGTCAAGCCGCATCTGTTCGCGGTCTCGTCGGATTATCAGCCGGGGATGCGCGCGGGCGATGCGTGGATGACGATGTGCTGGACCAATGACGGTGCGCAGCTGCATCGCGACATTCCCGAGATCGCCTATGTGCTGGGCAAGGAAGGCGGCGAGATCTGGACCGACTTCTACGCCATCCCGAAGGACGCGCCGAACAAGCCCGCGGGCTATGCGCTGCTCAACTATCTGATGAACCCGCAGGTCGCGGTGAAGGAGCACCTGGCCAATGGTGCGCCCTCGACCGATGCGCGGGTGAACAAGCTGCTGCCCAAGGAAGTGCTCGACAATCCGATCCTCTATCCGGCGGTGGACCTGTTGACGCCGCTGGAATTCGGCGCGGCGGCGACGCTGACCGATCCGGGCCGCGCCGAACTGATGGCGCGCTTCAAGTCGGCCTGAAGGCTGGCCTGACGAACACAATGGACCGGCGGGCATATGTCCGCCGGCATCGGGGCGGTCTTCAATGCACGGCAACAGATTTCGTCATAATGTCCTGACCGCCTTGCTGCTAGCCCCGGCAACGGCGTGGCTGGTGGTGTTCCTGGTGCTGCCGTTCATAGCCATTGCCATCTTCAGCGTCGGCGAGCGGGCGCCGGAGGGCGGCTATCAGGCGGCCTTCACGCTGGCGCAATACGCCAACCTCCCGGCGCGGGCGACCGCCTTCTGGAACACGATGGTGCTGGCGCCGGTGGGGGCGCTCGCCTGTCTGCTCGTCGCGTATCCGGTTGCCTATTACCTCGCCTTGCGTGCGCCCGCGCGCTGGCGGCTGATCCTGCTCGCGCTGGTCGTCATTCCGTTCTGGACCAGCCTTTTGATGCGGACCTATGCCTGGATGTACATTCTGGGCGGTCGCGGTATCCCGGCGCTGCTCGCCTTTGTCGGCATCGAGGATGTCAGGCTGATCAACACGCCGGGCGCGGTCCTGCTTGGCATCGTCTACGGCTATCTGCCGCTGATGATCCTGCCGATCTATGTCAGCCTCGAACGGCTCGATCGACGGCTGCTGGAAGCCTCCGCCGATCTCGGCGCGACGCCACTGTCGACCTTCCTCGGCGTGACCCTGAAGCTGTCGCTGCCGGGCGTGATGACCGGGTTCTCGCTGGTGATGATCCTGCTGCTTGGCGAGTATCTGATCCCGACGCTGCTCGGCGGCGGCAAGGTGTTCTTCATCGGCAACGCGCTGGTCGATTTGTTCCTGCAGTCGCGCAACTGGCCGTTCGGATCGGCCATAGCGATCACGCTGGTGGCGGTTTCGGTGGTGGTGCTGATTGCCGCCAACCGCATCTCGACCCGGGTTTCGGGCGCGCGCCGGGTGGACCTGATCTGATGCGCGCCTTTGTCACCGCCGTCTTCGCCTTCCTCTATCTGCCGATCGCGCTGGTCGTACTGTTCTCCTTCAATGCCGGCCGCCACGCCAGCGAGTTCACCGGCTTTTCGGTGCAGTGGTACGGCACGGCGCTGTCAAATCCGTTCCTGGTCGAGGCGCTGAAGAACAGCCTGTTCATCGCCACCACCAGCGCCTTGCTGGCGGCGGTGTGCGGCACGGCGGCGGCACTCGGCCTGGCACGCGTCGGCGTCAGAACCCGCGCGGTCTTCGACGCGCTGCTGGGTGCGGCGATCGTCGTTCCCGGCGTCGTCATCGGCATCTCGACGCTGGTCGCGCTTGTCCAGCTGTTCGCTGTCGTCAACCCGTTCCTCGCCTCGATCTGGCCGGGCGATCAGCCGCCCAAGCTGTCGCTTGGTTATGGTTCGATCATCGCCGCGCATGGCCTGTTCTCGATGGCGCTGGTAACGATGATCGTCGGCACGCGCCTCGGCAGTCTCGACCGCAATCTGGTCGAGGCCTCGAGCGATCTCTACGCGACGCCGCTGACGACGTTCCGTTCGATCGTCCTGCCGCAGATCATGCCGGCGGTGGTTGCCGGCTTCCTGCTCGCCTTCACCTTCTCCTTCGACGATTTCATCGTCGCGTTCTTTGTCGCCGGCGCGCAGACGACGCTGCCGATCTACGTGTTCGCCTCGATCCGGCGCGGCGTGACGCCGGAGATCAACGCCATCGCGACGATCGTGCTCGTCGCCTCCGTGCTGCTGGTGGTGCTTGCCCAATGGCAATTGCGCCAGCGCAAGCCGTCCAACTGAAAGCCGCATCATGATCCTCAAAGACCGCATCGCCGTGGTGACAGGCGCCGGTTCCGGCATCGGACGCGCCGGCGCCATGATCATGGCCAGGGAAGGCGCGGTGGTCGTCATCGCCGACAGGGATCAGGCCACAGGCGATGCGGCGGCTTCCGACATCCGCGCGACGGGTGGGCAGGCGGAGGCGATTGCCACCGATGTCTCGGACGACGCGGCGGTGGACAAGCTGATTACCGGCACGCTCGGCAAATATGGCCGCATCGACATCCTGCACAATCACGCCGGCATCCAGGTCGGCGGCACGCTGACCGAGGTCGGGACCGAAGGCATGGATGCCTCCTGGCGGGTCAATGTGCGGGCGCAGTTCCTGGCGGCGCGGATCGTCATGCCGTCGATGGTCGCGCAAGGCGGTGGCGTCATCCTCAACACGGCTTCCAATTCCGGCGTCTTCTACGACCGCGAGATGATCGCCTACGCCACATCGAAACATGCCGTGGTGGCGATGACGCGGCAGATGTCGCTCGACTATGCCCGCCACAATGTCCGCGTCAACGCGCTCTGCCCGGGCTGGGTCGACACGCCTTTCAATGAACCGTTCATCGCCCAGATGGGCGGCCGCGAGGCGATCGAAACCTATGTCCGCACCAAGATCCCGATGGGACGCTGGGCCAGTGCAGAGGAGATCGCCGAGGCGATCCTATTCCTCGTCTCCGACCGGTCATCCTTCATGACCGGCCAGGCGCTGGTGATCGACGGCGGCGAAAGCATCGGCTGAGGCGGCGTCTCGGCCTTGCTTTACACGTGCTTGCGGCCGCCGGTCTCGCGGAACCAGCTGTCAGGATAGGGGTACCACCAATCCTGGATTGCCGGCTTGTGGTCGATGATGACCATCTTGGAACGGCGGAAGGCGTCTAGCCCCTGCCGCCCGAGCTCGCGGCCGAGGCCCGATGCCTTCCAGCCGCCGAAGGGCAAGGCGTCATTGTCGATCAGCGGGTTGTTGACCCAGACCATGCCGGCCTCGAGCCGTTCGGCCGCCTCATGCGCCTCGGCCAAGTCGGTGGTGAACACCGAGGCGCCGAGCCCGAACGGGCTGTCATTAGCGAGCCGGATCGCCTCGTCGAAATCCTTGACCCGGCAGATGGCGGCAACCGGGCCAAAGCACTCTTCGCGCACGATGGCCATGTCAGGGGTGACGCCGGTCAGGATGGTCGGCTCGTAGAACCAGCCGACATTGTGCGCCGGCGGAATCCGCCCGCCGGTGATCGCCTTGGCGCCATTGGCGATCGCATTGTCGACCAGCCGCATGACCTTTGTCCGCGCGGCCTCGCTGACCAGCGGGCCGATCTCGGTCTTGTCCATGCCGTTGCCGATGCGCAGCGCCTGTGTCCTCTCGGCAAACAATTCGACGAAGTGATCATGAACGGCATCGACGACGAAGAAGCGCTCGGCCGAGGTGCAGACCTGGCCGGTGAGGTGGAAGGCAGCGGTGACGCTGCCGGCCGCCGCGACCTCCAGCGGCGCGTGTTCGCTGATGATCATCGGATCGCTGCCGCCGGCCTCGATGACGCAAGGCTTCATGCGTTCGGCGCAGGCGACAGCCACCGCCTTGCCGGCGGCGACCGAGCCGGTGAAGGCAACGGCGTGGGTGCGATCCGAAGTGATCAGAGCCTGCGCCGTGGCCGCCCCGCCGGGCAGGCACGAGACGAGACCCTCGGGCAGTGAGCGGAACACGGCCATGTAGTCTGATGTCGACAGCGTCGTCGCCTCGGCCGGCTTGATGACGCAGGCGTTGCCGGCGGCGAGCGATGCGGCGACGGTCCAGCACATCAGCAGGATCGGAAAATTGTAGGGCATGATGTGGACGGAGACGCCGTAGGGTTCGTAGCGCGCATACTGGAACGAACCGGCCTGCGTCGTGCCGGCGATCTTGCCGGCGTCGTCGCGCGCCATCTCGGCATAGTAGCGGAAGATCGGCGCGCAATTGGCGATCTCGCCGATCGCTTCGGGATACGGCTTGCCCATCTCGCGCACCATCAGCTCGGCGCAGCGGGTGAAGTCAGCCGCCTCGATGGCGTTGGCGACGGCGTGCAGGTGCTTTGCCCGGCTCTTGGCGTCGAGCTTTTTCCAGGCGGCTTGCGCCCTGGTCGCGGCGGTGAGCACGGCGTCGATCTCGCCGTCGCTGGCGGCGGTGATGGCGCCGACCGTTTCCAATGTCGCCGGGTCGATCACCGGTTCTGTCGCGCCGGCCATCGGCCGGTAGTCCGGATTGACGAAGAACGCCGGCCGGTCAGGGGCGAAATGCATGGACATCCTCTCGGACCCGCTCAGCGGATCATGTAGACCTTCTTGATGGTCTCGTGGACGGTGCAGACGCCTTTCCAGTCCTGCGGGAAGAAGGCTGCCGTGTCCGGCTCGATTTCGATCACTTCCCCCGACTCATGCAGATAGGTGCAGCGGCCTTCGAGGAAGTGGCAGAATTCGTCGCGGGTGACGTGGCAATGCCATTTGCCGGGGGTGCAGACCCACAGGCCGCATTCGGAGCGGCCTTCCGGTCCCTTGTAGAGCAGCTTGCCCGAAGTATGGGACTCACCCTCGATCATGGTCGGGATGACGCCCCAGTCGACGAGGTCGGTGATGGCCAAGGGGGATTGCATGATCGGCGTGGTCATATCGATTTCCTTGAACTGGGGCCTACCGGCACATGAAGGCCTTGGTCAGCGTTTGCGTGATGATGGAGATGCCGGTCCAGCCGGCGGGGAAGAACACCAGCGTGCCGGCCTCGACCGGGATTTCTTCGCTGTCGTCGCGGACATAGCTGCCGCGCCCTGACAGGAAGTGGCAGAACTCGTCTGCGGCAAAGGTGACTTTGCGGGTGCCCGGCGTGCAGGACCACAGGCCGCATTCGCTGGATCCGTCCGGGTTCTGCGACAAGATCCGGCCCGAAGCACGCGGCGCGCCGGCAAGCGTGTTGCTGCCCGCGCCCCAATCCTCCAGTTCCACGGCCGAGGCCTTTGGCCAGTGCGGTGTCGACATGTCGTGTAGCTCCGTTGCTGTTCAGGCCAGCATGTAGACGTTGCGCATGGTCTCATGCACGGTGCATTCGCCTGTCCAGCCGGCGGGGAACAAGACCACGATCCCGGCCGACACTTCTATCACTTCGCCGACATCCGACCGGTAGGTCGCCCGGCCGGCGACGAAATGGCACAATTCGTCGCGCGGGATCGAGAGCCGCCAGCGGCCCGGCGTGCACACCCAGATGCCGGATTCCGGCTGGTTGTTGGGTCCCTTGTGCACCAGCCTGCCGGTGGAATGCGACGCGCCTGCCAGTGCATCGGGCTGGGCGCCCCAGTCGACGAGATCGGTGCGGGTTGAGGCCTGGTGGAGGTGCGGGGCGGAGGAGGTCATGAGTGTGCTCCGGTGGCGCGATGCCTGATGTTGACATGTTGCGCCAGGGCACCCCCCTCTGTCCTGCCGGACATCTCCCCCGCAAGGGGGGAGATCAGATGTCGTCTCTGCTTTCGCCAATCACCAAGGTTGCCGGGTAAGAACCGGCGGCGAAGCTGCCAATCTCCCCCCTTGCGGGGGAGATGGCCGGCAGGCCAGAGGGGGGTGCCTTGGCTCAGAATCTCAAGCATCGCACTCACAGCAACGTCTCCAACAACCCCGCAGCCTTCTCCGGCCCGTTCTGTGCGTGCATCTGTGCCGATGTCTGCGCCAGCTTCGCCTTCATCCTGGGATCGGTCAGGCAGGCTTCGATCTTCGCGACCAGCTCGGCATCGCTCCAGTCGTAGCGCGGCATGCCGAAGCCGTGGCCGGTTTCCTCGACGCGGGTGGCGTTGTCGTGGCCGTCCCAGACATAGGGCAGGATGATGGCCGGCTTGCCGAAATAGAGGCACTCGGTGAAGGAGTTGTTGCCGCCATGGTGGATCACGGCATCGACCTGGGGGATCACCGAAGGCTGCGGGAACCAGCTCTCGACGATAACGTTGGCGGGCACGTCCGTGTACTGGTCCTTGTAGCCGCCGACATTGACCAGCGCGCGGTAGCGCGTCTTGCCCAGCGTCGCGATGATGCGCTTCAACAGGTCGACATCGCCGGCGCCGAGGCTGCCGAAGGAGACGTAGAGCAGCGGCCCGTCGTTGTTTTTCGCGAAGGTTGGCACAGTGTAGGGCTTTTCCTGCCGCACGCAGCCTTCGAGATACTGGAACTTTGCCGGGTCGAGCGGATGGCGGCGCTTGAATTTCGCCGCTTCGGGATAGAGCAGCAGGTTGAGATAGGGCGAGGCCTCGAAGAACTGGCCGATCGGGTAGGGCGCCTCGTTGTTGGCCTTCAGGAAGGCGTTGAAGTCGTCATGGATCGGCTTGATCACGGCGTTGAAGTGATCGCGATAGCGCTGGTGCCCGGCATGGTCATTCTCGCCGCAGCCGGAGAGGTGCGGCGGGATATCCTCATCCTCGATCTCGTTTTCCGAGCAGGATATGACGCGCACCCATGGCTTGCCGTACTGCTTGATGGCCGGGAACAGGATGACGTTGTCGACGCAGATCACATCAGGCTTGATGGCGGCCAGGACGCGCGGCAGGTCCTTCTGCGCCCATTTGGCGCTGTCGACGATCGCCGTCCAGCAATCCTTCACATAGTTGTCGACCTGGTCGTAGGGCGATTTGCGGAAGTTCGGGATGTGGCCGTTGATGAAGTCTTCCCAGAACTTGGCCATCTGCTCGGGCGGCATCGGCTCCGACAGGTTCACCGGATGCGCCTCAAAGCCGTAGCCCCTGTAGACCTCGACGAAGCCGGGGTCCGACAGGAACACTGCCTTGTGGCCGCGCGCCTCGACGGCTTGCGCGATGCCGACGGAATTGAGCGCCGGGCCGTAGGCCGCTTCGGGAAAGAACGCGATCGTCTTCTGCGCCATCAGGCTTCTCCTCTATTCCTCAAAAATTCTGACATCGGCGGCATCCCAGCCGAGTTCGACCTGATCGCCTGACGCGACAGGCCGGTGGTCGGCCGCGTCGGCGGTGACACGCACCAGGAACGGTTTTGGCGACAAAGGCGTGCGGACATGCAGTTGCAAATCAAGCCCGTGGTAGGCCAGTGCCTCGACCGTGCCGGTTGTGTGGTTCGCGGTTTCCGCCGATGGGAACAGCCGGATGCGTTCCGGCCGTACCGAAGCGACAGCGGGCGCTCCGGCTGACAGCGCGGCGGGAACTTTGCCGGCGATGCGCGCGCCGTTCGCTGCCGTCACGCCATCGGCGGCGGCTTTGCCCGGGACGAAATTCATCACGCCGATGAAGTCGGCGACGAAGCGATCAGCCGGATGTTCGTAGACCGCGTGCGGCGTGTCGCATTGCAAAAGTTTACCGTCTTTCAGCACCGCCATGCGGTCGGCCATGACGAGCGATTCTTCCTGGTCATGGGTGACGATGACGAAGGTGATGCCGACCTCGTGCTGCAGACGTTTCAATTCCAGCTGCATGGCGCCGCGCAGCTTCTTGTCGAGGGCGCCGAGCGGCTCGTCGAGCAGCAGCAGCCGGGGCCGCTTGACCAGGGCGCGGGCGAGCGCGACGCGCTGCTTCTGGCCGCCGGACAATTGCTCCGGCTTGCGGTCAGCGAAGGGGACAAGTTCGGTCGTCGCCAGGATCGCATCGACCCGGGAGCGGATCTCGGCTGCCGGCAAGCGCTCCATCTCCAGGCCATAGGAGACATTGGCGCGGACGCTCATATGCGGGAACAGCGCGTAGGACTGGAACATCAGATTGACCGGCCGCTTGTTGGGCGGGGTTCTCGCGATGTCCTTGCCGTCGAGCAGGATGCGGCCGTCATTCGGTGTCTCGAAGCCGGCCAGCATGCGCAGCAGCGTGGTCTTGCCGCAGCCCGATGGTCCGAGCAAAGCGAAGAACTCGTTCTCCCTGATATCGAGCGAGATGCCGTCGACGGCGGTGACGCGGCCGAAAGTCTTCGACACATGATCGATGGCCAGCAGCGTGCGCGGTTCGCTCATTGGCCGATGATTCCCCTGTTAAGCCGCTGCGACAGGGTGAGCGCAGTGATCGAGACCGCCATGACGATGGTCGCCAGCGCGTTTATCTCCGGCGTGATGCCGAAGCGGATCATGGCGTAGATCTGCATCGGCAGCGTGGTCGAGGCGCGGCCGGCGCCAGCGGTGAAGAAGGCGATGATGAACTCGTCGACCGAGAGCGTGAAGGCGAGCAGCGCGCCGGCGATCACCGCCGGCAGGATGACCGGCAAGGTCACCCGCCGGAACGTGGTGAGCGCGGAGGCGCCGAGGTCGGCGGAGGCCTCGACGATCGACCAGTCGAAACTCTTCAGCCTTGCGCGCACCACCGAGCAGACGAAGGCGAGGTTGAAGACGACATGGGCAAGGATGATGGTGTGCAGGCCCATGGTCAGGTTGAGCATGGAGAAGAACGACAGCAGCGCGATTGCCAGCACGATGTCGGGGATGATCATCGGTGCGAAGATCAGGGCTTCGAGCCCCTTGCCATATTGCCGGCGCATCTCGACGCCGATCGCCAGCAGCGTGCCGAGCAGCGTGGCGATTGCGGTCGAGACCACCGCCACGATCAGGGTGTTGAGCGCGGCCGACAGGATCGCGGAATTGTGGGCCAGCGAGGCGTACCATTTCAGGGAGAAGCCCGACCATGTCGTCGGCAGTCCGCCTTCATTGAAGGACAGTGCCACCAGCACGGCGATCGGGATGTAGAGGAAGGCGAAGACGAGGCTGAGCACGAGCCAGAGCGTACGCCGCGTGGTAGGGGAGCGCTCAGCCATCGGCGCCTCCCGCGGTCTGTGCAGCACGGCCCGCGGCGCGATCGGCGGCGAGCGCTTGTGCCATCAGCACCAGCAGCATGATGGCGATCAGCGCCATCGCGAGTGCCGCGCCGAACGGCCAGTCATTGGCGGTCAGGAACTGGTCGTAAACGAGATTGCCGATCATCTGGAAGCGGCCGCCGCCGAGCAACGCCGGGGTGACGAAATTGCCGATCGACAGCACGAAGACGAAGACCGCGCCGGCGGCGATGCCGGGCACGGTCAGCGGCAGGATGACACGGCGGAATGTGGTGGCTGCCGAGGCGCCGAGATCGCGCGAGGCTTCGGCCAGTTCCGGGTTGAGCCGCGACAACGGCGCGTAGCAGGCGAGGATGACGAAGGGCAGATAGTTGTAGACGAGGCCGGCGATGACCGCGCCTTCGGTATAGAGCATCGACGGCGGCTCGCCGGTGTAGCCGAACCAGCGCAGCAGCTGGGTGATCAGGCCTTCGCGGTTGAGCAGCACGATCCAGGCATAGGTGCGGATCAGGTAGTTGGACCAGAACGGCAGCACGGCGAAGAACAGGAACACCGGCTGCCACCGGCGCGGTGCGGCTGCAATGGCATAGGCGGCAGCATAGCCGATCACCACCGCGATCAGCGTGGCCGTGCCGGCGATGCGGGCCGATTTGAGGAAGATGCCGGCATAGAGCGGGTCGAAGACCAGCCCGAAATTCTCCAGCGTGAAGGTGTAGTCGATGCCGCCATAGATGCCGCGCCGGAAGAAGGCGAGCGCCAGCACCAGCGCACACGGCACCACCATCAGTGCGGTCAACCAGACCAGCGCCGGGGCCATCAGCAGGGAGGAACGGGAGGGTCGCGTCACGCCGCACCCCTGCCGATCATCTCAACCGCATCGAAATGGTGTCCTGGCAGCTGCCCCCTCACCCGGATTGCCAACCGAATTGCGAAGGGCAATTCGGGGCAATCCGACCTCTCCCCGAGGGGAGAGGAGGTCGCCAGCGTTGACGCCAGTCTCTTCTCCCCCACGGGGAGAAGGTGGCCGCGAAGCGGCCGGATGAGGGGGCGCTGCGCTGGAGATTGGCGATAGGCCGCGATCCAGCCAATCTCCCCCCTCGAGGGGGAGATGGCCGGCAGGCCAGAGGGGGGTGCTAGGGAACGCAAGCTTAATTCCAAGATGCTGCTGGAACTCCGCCTACTGCGCGGCCTTGATCTCGCTGACGATTTTCGAATAGTCGCGCTGGGCTTCGCCGACGTCACGCAGCTGTTCGAACTTGACGAGGTCGGCCACCGGCATCGCCATGTTGGGGAATTTGGCCAGGAAATCGGCCGGCAGGCTTTCCATCGCCGGCTTGTTCGGCACCTTGTAGTCGATGTTCTGTGCAGCCCAGGCGTGATTCTTGGCGTCGAGCATGAAGTTGATGAACTTGAAGGCGCCGTCCTTGTGCTCGGAAGCCTTCATCACCACCATCGTGTCGACCCAGAGGTCCGAACCTTCCTTCGGGATGACGTATTTGATCTCGGGTTTTTCCGCGATGCCGTAATTGCACCAGCCATCCCAGGCCTGCACCATCAGCGCCTCGCCGGAAACCAGCTTCGAATAGAAGGTGGTGTCGTCATAGGCGAGCAGGGTTTTCTTGGCCGAGATCAGCAGGTCCTTGACCTCGGCCATCTTGGCCGGGTCGGTCTCGTTGACTGAAAAGCCCTTGTCGAGCTGCCCGGCGGCGAGCAGCCAGCGGTCGGTCGCCAGCATGGTGGTCTTGCCCTTCAGCTCGTCGGAAGGGGCGAGCAGGTCGCTCCAGCTCGTCGGCGCTACTTTCACCAGATCCGAACGGTAGCAGAGGCCGGTCGTGCCCCAGGTGTAGGGCACGGAGAAAGTGTTGCCGACATCGTGCGGCAGTTTTGTTGCCTCGGGATACAGGTTGGCGAGGTTGGGGACCTTGGCGTGGTCGATGGGCTCGGTCAGGCCAAGCTTGTTCAGCACTTCGGCGAAGGGCGAGGAGACGAAGACCACGTCATAACCCTTGCCGCCGGCGGCAATCAGCTTGCCCATGATCTCCTCATTGGTGGCGTGCACCACCACTTCGCCGGAAACGCCGGTGGCGGTCTTGAAGGAAGCCATGGCGTCGGGCGCCATGTAGCCGTCCCAGTTGGAGATGACGAGGTCGGCGGCCATCGCCGGCGCCGACAGTGCCAGGGCAAGGCCGAGCGCGATTGAAGAAACCTTGAGCGCACGGCGCCGCAGGCTGGTAGCGGTCATGGCAGACTCCCATTCCGGTTGATCGTCGAATTCTGTCTTTGGACCCGGCGCGACCCATGCCGCTGCTCCGATCCGTTCCCTCGGTCTTTTTTGTGCCGATTGCGCAGACAGTACTATTGCAGAAAAAAGTACGTCAATCCATAATTTGTCAACCGACCGAGGAATCTGGCCGATTGCGCTTGTGCCGGTGATCGGCCAAACCAATAAGGCTCCATCCATCCGCCGAGACCAGTCATGCAAACCGCAGCCCGACGACCTCGCACCAATCATCTCGATCTGGCGCAGCGCATCCTGGATGTGGCGCGCCAGCGCGGTTTTGAGCCCGGCACGCGCCTGCCCGAGCAGCAGATCGCCTCGCTGTGCAATGTCTCGCGCACGCCGGTGCGGGCCGCGCTCAGCCTGCTGGCGGAACGGGGCGTCGTGCGCTGGGAGGCCGATACCGGCTATCATCTGGCCGTCGACCTTACCGCGCAGTCGGCCATATCAGCCGAATTGCCTGCCGCGGAGGAAGACGAGCTCGCCGAAGCGATCCTGCGCGACCGGTCGGCGCGGCGATTGGACCAGACAGTGACCGCCGCAGGGTTGATGCGGCGCTACAGTGCCGAGAGAAAGACGGTACTAAAAGCGCTTAATAAACTGACGGAAGAGAATCTGCTGGACCGTGCGCCCGGCCAGTCCTGGCTTTTCCGCCGCACGCCCGATGATCCGGAAGCGCAAGGCGAAAGCTATGAGTTCCGCTTGTTGCTTGAGCCCGCGGCGATCCTGACGCCGGGCTTCCGGCTGGACGGCGCGCGGGCGGCAGCGTTGCGGCAGGGCATGGACGCATTGTCGGCGCTGCCGGATGCCGTGTTCGACACGCGCGAATTCCAGCGGCTGGACATGGATTTTCACGGCATGATCGCAGAGGGTTCCGCCAACCGCTTCGTCGCCGATGCGCTGGCCGATCATCTGCGGCTGCGCCGGCTGCCGGGCATCTATGCCGGCGTCAACGTCTTCCGGCTGCGGCAATCGCTGCTGGAACACCTGAACATACTCGACCATCTCGAAAGCCGGCAGTATGAGGTGGCTGCCGATCTGCTTCGCATCCACCTGCGGCTCTCCCGCAATCAGCGACCGCAAGCGGCCAGCCGCGGCGCCCCCGCGCTGTTCGGCATGATCAGCCGGCCGGAATGACGAGGATTAATTGACGCGTAAAGCCAGCCCGACCATCGCGCTGTTTCCCGAAGCAAGCTTCGGTGCCGCGTTGAATTGCGTCGGCATCGCGCAGGCCTTGCGGGCCAAGGGCGCCCGGCCCGTCTTCATCTGCCATGCCGGCTTCTCCGGCGTCTTTGCCGACTATGGTTTCCAGGAATACCAGCTGCCGACCGACGAGCCGCTGAGCGACAGCGAGCGCCAGAGCTATTGGCAGGCTTTCGTGCGCCGCCACCTGCCGCATTTCCGGCTGAGCCCGATCGACCAGCTCGAGACCTATGTCGCGCCGACCTGGCAGGCGATCGTCGACACAGCCGTCAATGCCGAGGCGCCGCTGCGCCAATTGCTGGCGCGGCTGAAGCCCGACGCGGTGGTGCTCGACAATGTCATCATGTTCCCGGCGATCGCAACCGCCGGCTGCCCGTGGGTGCGCGTCGTCTCCTGCGCCGAGACCGAGTTGCCCGACGCGGAAGTACCGCCCTACCTTTCAGGGATGGCTGCCGACGATCCGCAACGTGCGGCATTCGAGGCCCGCTATCTCTCGGCCTCGGCGCCAGCGCATGACCGTTTCAACCGTTTTCGCGCGGATGCCGGCCTGGCACCGTTGCCCAAGGGCCTGTTCCTGGAAAGCTCGCCCGACCTCAATCTGCTGCTGACACCGTCGATCGTGCGGCGCGAGCGGGCCGTGCCGCTCGACCCGGAAGGCTTCGTCTATCTCGAAGGTTGCGTGCGTTCGGAAGGGCCGTTCGAGGTGCCGGTGTTTCCGCGCAATGGCGGGCCGCTGGTCTATGTCGCCTTCGGCAGTCTCGGCGCCATGGATGTCGGGTTGATCGAGCGCATGCTGGCCGTGTTCGACAGGCTGCCGGCGCGCTTCATCGTCAATGTCGGCGGCCTGCGTGATGCCTATCGAGCGGTTCCCGACAATGTCTATCTCGACGCCTGGTTTCCACAGCCCTCGGTGGTGGCGAAGTCCGACCTGTTCATCCATCACGGCGGCAACAACAGCTTTTGCGAGGCGCTGCGCTTCGGCGTGCCGTCGCTGATCATGCCCTATTGCTGGGACGGCCACGACAATGCGCGCCGCGCCGAAGAAACCGGCACCGGCGACCATATCGGCCGTGACGGCTGGACCGAAGGAGTATTGGAGAGAGCCATTCTCGGCCTGCTGGCCGACGACGCCATGCGCGCCCGCCTGAGGGACAATGCAGCCCAGATGGCGCTGCAACCCGGAACGGACGTGGCCGCGCAAGCCATACTCTCTCTGATACGGACATGAACGAAATGCCTGACAAGATAACGAATACAGTCACAGCCTCCAACGACCCCAAGGCCTGGCTGGCCCAGCACGGCATCAACGAGGTCGAATGCCTGGTGCCTGATATGAACGGCGTGCTGCGCGGCAAGGCCTTGCCGACCGCCAAATTCCTCAAGGCGCTGGAAGACCGTGCGCTTTATCTGCCGAGCAGCGCCTTCCTGGTCAGCATCGACGGCCGCTATTCCGGCTCGATCGACGAGGGTTTTGCCTATTCGGACCCGGACATGCGCATGGTGCCTGATGTCTCGACGCTGTGCCTGGCGCCGGGTGCGGGGGCTGGCAAGGCCTATGTCTTCGCCGATGCCTTCCACATGGACGGCAGGCCATGGATGGCGTCGCCGCGGCATGTGCTGCGCGCTGTGCTCGATCTCTACCGCCAGCGCGGCTGGCGCGCGGTGGTGGCGCCGGAGCTCGAATTCTATCTCACCGCGCCCAATCCCGATCCGGACAGGCCGCTGACCGCGCCGGTCGGCGCCAATGGCCGCACTGAAACCGTGCAGCATCCCTATGACATGGTGGCGCTCGAGGAGTTCGAGCCGGTGATCCGCCGCGTCTATGATTATGCCGCGGCCGCTGGACTGCCGCTCGACACGCTGATCCATGAATCGGGCACGGCGCAGCTGGAGATCAATCTCCTGCATGGCGACGCGCTGCCGCTGGCCGACCAGGTGCTGCTGTTCAAGCGGCTGACGCGCCAGGCCGCGCAACAATGCGGCATGCACGCCACCTTCATGGCCAAGCCGATCGCGGCTCAGGCCGGCAGCTCGATGCATCTGCACATGTCCGTTGTCGACGAAGCCGGCAATGCGCTGTTTGCCAGCACTGATGATGCCGACACCGAGATGTTCGGTCATTTCATCGGCGGCCTGCAGAAATATGTGCCTGAGATCATGCCGCTGTTTGCGCCCAACGTGAACTCGTACCGCCGCATAAGGCCGAACCACAGCGCGCCGGCCAACATCGAATGGTCGCACGACAACCGCTCCTGCGGCCTGCGCGTGCCGGCCGGCGGGCGTGCCGCGCGGCGCGTGGAGAACCGGCTGCCGGGCGCCGATTCCAATCCCTATCTGGCGATCGCCGGTTCGCTGCTCGCCGGCTATCTCGGCGTCGAGCAGAAACTCGCGCGATCGGCCGAAGCGTCGGGCAATGCCTACAAGATCAAGAGCACGCTGCCGAAAACCATGGAGGAGGCGCTCGATCGTTTCACGGCCTGCGACCCGGTGCGGAAGCTGCTCGGCGAGGATTTTTTCCAGACCTATCTGCGCGTCAAGAGCGTCGAGCTCGACCTGTTCCAGAGCGTGGTGACGAGCTGGGAACGTGACCATTTGCTGTTGAAGGTGTGATCATGGCATCTTCAACAGGTTTCAATTCCGGTCTCGATATCGGCAAATCCTACTATGTCGCCACCGCCAATCCGGCGCCGGACCATGCGGCGCTTGTCGGCGATGTCGAGGCCGACCTGGTGGTCGTCGGCGGCGGCTGCACCGGCCTGTCCGCCGCCCTTCACGCCGCCGAGCGTGGCCTGAAGGTGGTGCTGCTCGAAGGCGGCAAGATCGGCTGGGGCGCCTCGGGGCGCAATGGCGGCCAGATGATCCCCGGCCTGCGCAAGGGCGCCAAGGGCCTGGTCAAGCTCTACGGGCCGGAGCGGGCGAAGGTGCTGTTCGACCTCGCCTTCGAAGCACGCGGGCTGGTGCTCGGCATCATCGAGCGCCACGCCATCGACTGCGATCTGAGACTGACCGGCCATCTGGTCGGCGCGGTCAACGGCTCCGATCTCAGGGATCTGGAGGAAGAGGCCAAGTGCCTCGAGAGCGTGATGAAGTTTCGTGACGTCGAAATCCTCTCGGCGGCGGACGCTCGCGCCAAGGTCGACACGCCCTATCATGGCGCGATGTACGAACCGCTCGGCGGCCACATGCATCCGCTGAACTACACGCTCGGCCTTGCCCGCGCGGCAGTGGCCGCCGGCGTCATCATCCATGAGAACTCGGTGGCGGTGAGACTGGAGCGTGAGCCTTCGATCCGGGTCTCGACATCAAAGGGTTCGGTCAGCGCCAAGCATGTCGTGCTGGCAGGCGACGCGCTGCTGCATGGGCTGGAGCCGCGCGTCAACAGCCGCATCATGCCGGTCGGCAACTACATCGTCGCCACCGAGCCGCTGGAAGGCAAACGCAACGTCATCCCGGCCAATGTCGCGGTGTCCGACACGCGCTTCGTCGTCAACTATTACCGCATGTCGGCGGATGGGCGGCTGCTGTTCGGTGGCGGCGAGCGCTACACGCCATCGCCGCCGGCCGACATTGCCGGCTTCGTGCGGCCGCACATGGAAGCGACGTTTCCGCAGCTCAAGGGCTGCCGCATCGACCATGCCTGGGGCGGGCTGGTGTCGGTGACGACATCCAGGCTGCCGCATGTCGGGCACTATGGCGAGGTCTATTTCGCGCATGGCTATTCCGGCAAGGGCGTCATCCTGTCGACGCTGTCGGGTAAGCTGCTTGCCGAAGCGATCACGGGCGATGCTTCGCGGTTAGACCTGTTCTCGACGTTGACGCCGATGCCGTTCCCGGGCGGCACGGCGCTGCGTGGGCCGCTCTATGTGCTGGGCATGCTGTGGTATGCGATGCGGGATCGGATCAAGCATTGAGGCCAATGAGATGTCGGCGGGCCAGCACCCCCCTCTGTCCTGCCGGACATCTCCCCCGCAAGGG